>CAYQJO010000300.1:0-989 GCA_964417785.1 uncultured Anaerolineaceae bacterium
CATCGACCGCCGCGAAGGCATCGTTGTAGAACACATAATCCAACCGGATCACCGTCAGCGCCGCCGGATAGGTGAAGCCCACCGAGGTCCCGGCGGCGCGGTAGGCGTCGGTTAGCATATCTGCAAGCGCGTGGTATTCGTTAAAGGTCTCCGGCATGTTGAGATCACCCACCACCAGCAGCGGCCCGGATTCCGCCCGAATCCGTTCGATGGAATCGCGCAGCGCGTCCCGGTGGGAGCGGTCCTGCTCCGGCCTGAACTCGAACAGCGTCGGACCGCCCCACTCCATCGGCGGCCAGGGATGCAGGTTATACAGCACCACCGGCTGGCCGTCGATGTCGATCACCACGCGCTGGTTGCCGTTACTATAGAGCAGATCGTCGTATTCCCAGTATGCTTCGTCCAGGATCGGCCAGCGGCTCAGCACGCCCTGCCCCGATCCGCGTGTCGTGTGCGGTTCCAGCGCCATATACGGCAGATCGTCCTGCAAGGCCACCGCCAGATGGACCGCGCCAAAGACACTCACCTCTTGCAGCGCCAGGATGTCCGGCTGCAACTCGCGCACGATCTGCACCAACCGGACCAGATCGCCGGTTTCGCTGGCGGTGCGCAAATTGAAGGTGGTCACGCGCACCGGCACCCCGTCGGCATCCGGCACCGACTGGAAGAAGTACGGCCCCCACTGGACCGCCAGCACCAGCACCGTCACCAGCGCCAGCCGCACCGCCGCCCAATGACGCAAAACCAGCGCCATCAGCAGCAGTTCCGGCGCGAGCCACAGCGCCAGACGCCAGCCCGCCAGTGCCATCTCGAACACGGCCATATCTGGCACGCCGATTTCGCTGAAAATCCAGCCCGCCAGGGCCGCGAGGCTGTACAACACGACCACCCCGCCGATCAATTTGCGGATCAATATGGAGTCCCTTCTGTTCTAACCCTGACGGACGCGAAAAATCGCGTCCCTACATGATGACCGCCAACCCGTAGGG
>CAYQJO010000300.1:1089-4985 GCA_964417785.1 uncultured Anaerolineaceae bacterium
TCCCACCGTAACACCCACACGACGACCAACCGGGCGGTGAGGTCATCAATCACCCTGACGGACGCGAAAAATCGCGTCCCTACATGATGACCGCCAACCCGTAGGGGACGGCCCGTGTGCCGTCCCACCGTAACACCCACACGACGACCAACCGGGCGGTGAGGTCATCAATCACCCAGCCCCTTCGCCGTCGCCACCACATCGAGCGTCTGGCCGCGCTCAAAGGCCGCCCGGAAACGGTCTTCTCCCAATGCCAACCGCAAACGGGAACCCAGGCGGTCGGCGTGGACCCGGTGTTCCGGTTCCAGGACCGGGTGCGCCGCCACCAACCCACACCATACGGCGGCCTGTTCTATCTCAAGACGCCATGCCGCCACATGCGCCGCACCGACCAGCACATGCACCCAGGCCGGCAGCGCATCCAACTCATGGGCAATCTCAAGCGCCAACGTCAGGGTCGGCCCCACCGGCACCCCCAGGCGCGTGTAAACCCGCATCAACTGGCACAGCCGGTCCAGTTCGGCGCGGCGGTGGCCGATCTGGCGGATAATTCGCAGACTGTCGGCGTAGAACTTCTGCGCCGCGATATAATCCTGACGGTCCTCCGCCACCAATCCCAGGTTGCCCAGGGCGCTGGCGGCCCCGGCCTGCGCCCCCATCTCGCGGCTCAAATCCAGCACATACTCATGGCGATGCTGCGCCGTATCCAGATCGCCCTTGAGATAGGCGATGAGGCCCAGGTTGGTCACAAACGTCGTCTCACTCGACCGGTTATCGACTGATTGCGCCAGTTGCCACGCCCGCTCAAAGTAGCCCTCAGCGGTATCGTAATCGCCCCCCTGGAAGGTCGCCAACCCCAGTGAGTTGAGCGAGACCGACTGCCCGATGACATCGCCCTCACGCTCTCGGATCGCCAGCGACTCCGTGTGGTAGCGGTGGGCGGCGACAAAATCACCTTGAAAATGGGCGACGATCCCCAGGTTGGCATAGGCCCGCGCAATCTCGTAATCGGATTGGTCCGCCATCGCCAGCACCCGCCCGGCACAATGCGTGGACGCGGCATAGTCGCCCAGCCGCCAGTACATGGTACTCAGGTCGTTGAGCAAATCCACGACCGTGCGCCGGTCCCCCAGGCGTTCGGCCAGTGCCAATCCCGCCTCCGCCGTCTTCTGCGCGATGCGATACTGGCCCAGATACCCTTCCGCCGACGCTTTCAACACCAGCAGCGGCAGACGCCGCCGGGTATCGTCCTCCGGTAGCTGATCCAGCGCCCGCAGCGCCATCTGGTACGCCCGCTCATGTGCGCCGCTCCGGTGGATACGCGGGGCTGCCCGCAGCATCTGCTCCACCTCTTTGTCCAGGTCGCCGGCCTGGTGCCAGTGTTCCACCAGCACATCGGCATACACCGGATCGTCGGAATACGCCTGCTCGATGGCCTCCGCCACCGCCCGGTGCAGGTGCGCCCGCTCCGGCAGTTCGTCCAGCAGCGCCTCGCGCAGCTTATCGTGGACGAAACGCCATTCTTCGGCCTGAACTTCGAGTACCGCCGCCTCCGAGCAGACCACGAACCAGCTATCCAGATCGACGCCAGCGGCAAGCACCCGCAGCACACGCGGATCGACCGTGCGCCCGGCCACCGCCGCCAGATTCAGCAGCGGACGCGCCCACACCGGCACCCGGTCCAGCCGCCGCTGCACAAGCTGCGCCACCCCGGCGGTGAACACCGAGTCCGGCAGCGTCGTCTGGCCGATGCGCTCCAACTGGCCGGTCTCCTCGGCCAGGGTACGAATCACCTCGACCAGGAAGAAGACATTGCCCTCGGTCTCGCGCTGCAACAGGTCCAGCACTTCGGTGCGTTCGGCTGCCGGCCCGATCATCGACACCGCCAGCCGGTTGATGTCCGCCGGTGCCAGCCGGTCCAGGTGGATGATGTTCTCAATGCCGACCGTCTCCGGCAGGTGCGGGGCCTCATCGCTGCGGTAGCTGCTCACAATCAGGATCGGCCACTCGTGGGCCATATCGCGCAGATGGCGCAGCGGTTCCAGGCTCTCATCGCACCATTGCAGGTCTTCCAGCAGCAGCACACACGGCTGACGCTTGAGCAGCGAGACGATCACGCGCACCAGCCGCTCGTGTTCGGCCTGACCGCGCAGCCGGACCACATCCGCGACCGGACGCCCCAGCAAGCGGGCGATGTCGGGGATCAGTGGCTTGAGGATGGACGCTTCCAGGTCGTCCAGTTCCACCAGCAGCGCCAGCCGCCGCAGCGGTTCGCGCCAGAGTTGGTACGGCAAACCCACCCCATCGACGGCCTGACCGCGCAGCACCGGCAAACCCTGCATGAGTCCGCGCAGGCGCAGTTCTTCCAGCAGGCGTGTCTTGCCGATCCCGCTCTCGCCGCCCACCAGCCACATCGACCCGCGCCCGTCCACTGCCGAGTCCAGCGCCGCCTGCAAGCGATCCATCTCCGTTTCACGCCCGACAAAAGGCGCGGCCTGCAAAAAACTCTCGCGCACGGAAACATCATCCGGCGACAATATATTGCTGGTCCGCCGCAGCACCCGGATCACATCGGCGGCGCTGCGGTAGCGGTCCATCGGGTCTTTGAGCAGCAGTCGCTCGATGACCAGCTTGAGCGAAGTAGGAGCCTTGACGCGCTCCATATCGGGCGGCTCAAGCAGGATGGCGTCGATTTTGTCGAAGGGCAGTTCACCGGCGAACAATTCGTAGGCGATCACCCCGACCGAATACAGGTCGGATTCAACGGTGCTGGTACTCTGGCGCAGCGTCTCCGGGGCCATATACGCCACCGTACCCGTGCGGCCTGTCGCCTGTTCCAGCGGCACCGACAGGCCGAAATCCAGCAGGCGCACACGGCCACCGGTCACCAGCACATTGTCGGGCTTCAGGTCACGATGCAGGATGCCGCGCCGGTGCAGATACGCCAGCGCCTGCAAGGTCTGGATCAACACCTCGATCCGGTCCGGCACCGGGCGACCGGCCCAGGTGGTGATGGGCGCGGCGTCCTTGAGATAGGTCATGGTGAAATAGGGACGGCCCGGCGCAAACAGACCGTAATCCAGCACGGTGATGATGTTGGGATGGTGCAGCGGCGCGAGCATCTGAAATTCGTGCGTCAGCGCCAGCAGCGTCTGCTGATCGTCGCGCCTGATATTTTCGACCAGCTTCAGCGCGACTATCTCATCGGTCAGCCGGTCCCAGGCCCGGTACACCCGGCCCATTTGCCCTTCTCCGACCGCTTCATTGAGTACATACCGTTTGTCCATTACTTCGGCAGCGCCAGGCTGACCTGTGTCCCCTCATCCGGTAGGCTGTCGAGCGTAATCCGCCCGCCGTGCAGTTCGATAATCTTCCGGGCAATGGTCAGCCCCAACCCCAGACCGGGCGTGGTCCCGGCTTTATCGGCGCGGAAGAAGCGCGAGAACACCAGCGGTAGATCGTCCGCCGCGATGCCGATTCCGCTGTCGGCGAAGACCACCGTGCAGCGGTCGGCCTCGCCGGTGACGGTCACTGTGATCTGGCCGCCATCCGGTGTATAGCGCACCGCGTTATCCATCACGGCCAGCATGGCACGGGCGATCAGGTCCTCGTCGCCGCTGATCCGCGCCGGTGCATCGGGCAGCACCAAGCGCACCTGCTGCTGGCGCTCACTGGTGCGCGTCTCGTAGCGCTCGACCACCGAATGCAGCAGCGCCACCAGATCGACCGGATCGCGGTCAATCTCGTATGCGCCGTCCAGTTCGGTCATCAACACCAGCGATCCGACCAGCCGCGTAATCAACTCGGTCTGCTCGCGGATTCGCGCCAGCGTCCCCTTGATGCTGTCCACCGCACACTTGCGTTCCAGCGAGTCCAGCCCCATCGTAATCAGCGTT
>CAYQJO010000301.1:0-4969 GCA_964417785.1 uncultured Anaerolineaceae bacterium
CTATGTCCTCGGATCAGAACCTTTCGTTATCTGCCTTTATTGTAGCAAACTTTGCCGCAGGCCGCCGGACGGGTTAGACTCAAGACCACACAGAAAGGACCTACATGCTGCGAATTGCTTTTGATGAGATGGTGCGCGAGTTCGAGCGCGTGCTGACCGCCGCCGGTCTCGCGCCCGACCGCGCCCACACCTGCGCCGATATTTTCGCCCGCAACAGCGCCGACGGCGTGGCCTCACACGGCTATGGTCGGGTTCTGAGTCTGGCCCGCACGCTGCGCGAGGGCCGCGTCGATCCCCAGGCCAGCCCGGAGCGGGTGGCGTCCTTTGGCGCGTGGGAGCAGTGGGACGGCAACATGGGACCGGGTATGCTCAATGCGATCACGGCCACCGACCGGGCGCTGGACCTGGCGCGTGAGTATGGTATGGGCTGTGTGGCCCTGCGCAACACCAACCACTGGATTCGGCCCGGTGCTTATGGCTGGCGGGCGGCGGAAGCCGGTTTTGTCTTCATGTGTTGGACCAACACCGAACCCAACACCCCACCCTGGGGCGGCACGGAACCGCGCATCGGCAACAACCCGATTGTGCTGGCGGTCCCGCGTGCGTCGGGTCCGGTGGTGCTGGACATCGCCATGTCGCAGTTCTCGTGGGGACAGACCAACATGTACGCTCGCCGGGGGCAGGATTTGCCAGTGCCGGGAGGTTACGACTCCGGGGGCAATCTGACGCACGATCCGCAGGCGATCCGCGAGAGCCGCCGCGCCCTGCCCATCGGCTACTGGAAGGGGTCGGGTTTGTCGCTGCAACTGGATTTGATGGCGGCGCTGCTCAGCGGCGGGCGGTCTACCTATGAGTTGGGGCAGGCCGACTACGAGTACGGCGTGTCGCAGGTGTACATCGCATTTGATGTCGCCCGCGCCCACACCGCCGACCAGATCGACGGCTTCGTGACGCAAACGCTGGATGATGTGCGGTCGTCGCCGCCGGTGGAAGACGACGGCGAGGTGGTGTATCCCGGCGAGCGGGCGCTGCGGCTGCGCCGGGAGAACATGGCGAACGGCGTCCCCATCGACGACGACATCTGGGCGGAAATCCAGGCGTTTGTGTGAGATTGTGCTGTACAATAGAGCAAACGGAAAAAGGAGACAGCCATGCCGGTGATTGTCAAAGACCCGGACATCCTGGGTGGAATGCCCGTGTTTAAGGGTACGCGGGTGCCGGTGAAGAACCTCATCGACTATCTGGCGGCAGGTGAGACCATAGACGCTTTCCTGGACGACTTCCCGACCGTCGAGCGCGATCAGGTCATTCGGTTCCTCGAAGAGGCAGGTGCGATTCTGGTGGAGCGCCGAGGCGGCGCTCCGGTGTAAGTTTTACGGCACGACGAACGACAGGCTGAGACCGTCCAGGCAGCCTGTGTCCAGTCCGGCGGAAAAACATCACCCCAACACCCGATCCAGGTTATAGGCGGCGCTGATGAGCGATAGATGCGTGAACGCTTGCGGAAAATTGCCCAGCGCCTCCCCGCGTGGGCCGGTCTCTTCGGCGTAGAGACCGAGATGGTTGGCGTATCCGAGCATATGCTCGAACATGAGCCGGGCCTCCTCCACGCGACCAGCGCGAGTGAGTGCCTCCACCAGCCAGAAGGTACACATATTGAAGCTGCCTTCATCGCCGTCCAGACCATCCACACCGGATTCGACATTGTAACGATAGACCAGCCCATCGGAGACCAGGCCGCCCTTGTCTGGCGGGCGGTTGATGGCGTCCAGCGTGCTGAGCATGCGCGGATCACGCGGCGACATGAAGAACACCAGCGGCATGAGCAAATTAGAGGCATCCAGCGTTTCGCCATCGTAATACTGGGTGAAGGCCCCTATGTCGTCGTTGTAGCCCCGGTCTATGATCTCCTCGTAGATGCGGTCGCGCACGACCAACCAGCGGTCACGCGGCCCCGGTAATGAGCGTTTGTCGGCCAGCCGCACACCGCGATCCAGCGCCACCCACAACATCATCTTGGAGTAGACAAAAGGCTGGTCCGGGCCGCGAATCTCCCAGATGCCTTTATCGGTACGCTGCCAATTGTCGCACACCCAATCCAGCATGCGCCGCACCTCGCGCCACACATCGTAACTGATCGGCTGGCTGTATTTGTTGGCAAGATAGATGGAGTCCATCAATTCGCCGTAGATGTCGAGTTGAAGCTGCGAATGGGCAGCGTTGCCGACGCGCACCGGTGCCGAAGCGCGATACCCCTCCAGGTGGTCGAGGGTGATCTCGTCGATCTCGTGGCCGCCATCGACCGTGTACATAATCTGCAACTCGCCTTCAGGGGTGAGTTCATGCATGCGGGCGTGAATCCACTCGACAAACGCCTCCGCCTCCCCGGTGAAGCCGATGCGCATGAGGCCGTAGACGGTAAAAGCGGCGTCGCGCAGCCAGGTGTAGCGGTAATCCCAGTTGCGGATGCCGCCCATGTTTTCCGGCAGACTGGTCGTCGGTGCGGCGACAATCGCGCCGGTCGGCTCGTAGGTCATCAGCTTGAGCGCCAATGCACTCCGGTGAACCATCTCGCGCCAGCGCCCGGTGTAGGTGCAGTGTTCGATCCACCGGCACCAGTAATCGCTGGTTTGCTGGAATATCGCAGCTTCTTCGGACTCGCTCAGGGCGGGCAGGGGCGGCTCGCCATCGATTTGCAGACTGAACGCCGCCGATTCGCCCTCCATCAGAGTGAGATGGGCTATGGCCGCGCCATCCTCAACGCTCAGGGCGACTGGCGATGACAGCGCCAGCGTATCGGCGGCGGAACGGAAGAGCGCACCGTTCTCGGTGATCGTCAGTTTGTGGTCGTCGCGGGCATAATTGAAGCGTGGCTGGCATACCACCCGCAGTGGCAGCGATCCGCGCACCATTTTGACGTGGCGCACCAGCCAGCGCGACTCATGCGCCGGGACCGGCATGTAGTCGATGATCTCGGCCACACCCTCCTCGCACAGAAAGCGTGTGATGAGGATGTTGGTCTCCGGCCAGTACATCTGGCGCTGAGTCGGTGAGCGGTCCACCGGGGTGATCTGGAAGCGTCCGCCTGTGTCGTCATCGAGGATGGCGGCGAACACGCTTGGCGTATCGAAGCGGCGGGGACAGAACCAGTCAATTGATCCGTTGGCACCGACCAGGGCTGCCGTGCGCATGTTGCCGATGAGACCGTAATCTTCAATGGGGATATACATAGGTTGTTCTCACTCTGTTTCGATCACGCCCCATGATAACAGATTATTGTGGTTTATAAGCCATCGTGGGCGGGCGTGCTGATTGGCCGGCGTATTCTGGCGGAGCGCCGCCTCGGCGCTCTGGTGTAAATCCTACGGCACGACGAACGAGAGGCTGAGACCGTCCAGGCAGCCTGTGTCCACTTCGACGGATGGATCGGCGATGTAGCCGGTCATGATGTTGATGCGCACAGTCCCGCCTGAGAGAAAGACGACCGGCGTGGCGTCGGGATCGCTGCCCCGGCTGATGGCGACGGCCAGCATAAGCAGTGCGAGGATGAAAAGTTTCTTCATAGGGGTGTATCTCCTGATACAAACGTTCAGATACTACCCATATGTGTCCGCTTGCAAAAATGTTTCAAAGGAAGCCACCCCCAGCACCGAGAGCAGTTCCGCGCGGGGGGCGTGGCGGTACATATATGCCTCAGCGACTAATCCTCATCATCATCATCGTCGTTGTCCCAGTCGTCGTCGTCGTCCCAGTCGTCATCGTCTTCCCAGTTGTCGTCGTTATCGTCCCAGTCGTCGTCGATGTCTTCGTATTCAAGTTTATCGTCATCGGATCGCATCAGGCTGTCCCTTCGCTCAAGATGGCCGCCATTTTACACCGGGACCGGCGCAATGTCAGCACGGTTTTGGTTTACAATAGGGGCGTCTATTTGGAAGGATATGCGGGGGACAGGCATGTTTTTGTTCAATATCGGGCGGACGATTGTCACCACGATTAAGCGCTTCTTCGCTGACATTCTGGCGGGCTACCACATCGAAGCGTATGTGGTGGCGCTCTTCTCATTCGGCTTCGCCATTCTGACGCTCTTTGGCGACGGGATTGACGAGCAGTACAAGATGGCGGCGCTGCTGGCCGGGATGGGCCTGCTGGTCTACAACATCACGGTGCCATCGGCTGACGAGGGTCCGGGTTGCCTGGACGACTACCTGAACGACCGGGCCGACTTCCAACCGCTGCCAGAACGCCTCAAGAACGCCCGCACGCTGTGGATTTATGGCCCATCGGCGATCAACATCCTCAACGACGGCAACCTCCGCGCCATCCAGGACAATGTTCTTGCGCACAAAGACGGCGATTTGCGCGTCATGATCCAGAACCCGGAGGAAGACAAGGAGGTCGCCCGGCTGGTGAAGCAACTGGACGAGAATGTGCAGTTCCAGCGGCAGGACCTGCGCAAAGCCATCCAGGACAGCCTCGAGATTCTCGGTTTCATGAGCGGGTGGCCGGTCGCCGGTCGGTTTGAATACCGGCTGCTGGATTTCAACCCCGGGTTCAGTCTGGTGGTGATCGATCCCTTCAAACCGACCGGTGTGGCGATTGTCGAGTTCTACGGCTACACTCACCGCCACACCGGCAGCCGCATGCACATCGAGATTTCCAGAGCGGAATCGGAGAAGTGGTATACCTACTGGGTCAGCCAGTACGACGAGATGTGGGAGGCGGCGCAGCCTACCCCAATCGCGCCAGTTGATCCGCCGTCAGCATAATCAGAACGGCGGGAAAAATCAGGGCAATCGCTTCAAACCGAAATACGGCTTGATTGATGTTTTGCGCAAAGGACGCCAAAGGTTTTTTTGTCAGCGCTACATTTCTGCGGACGGCAAGAATGCCGTCCCTACCCACGTTTTCGCGTCCGCTTGCCCCGATGGCGGCTATCGGTCATACTATATCCAAACGAAAGGCAAGAACG
>CAYQJO010000302.1:0-4924 GCA_964417785.1 uncultured Anaerolineaceae bacterium
TCTTCTGGGTTCCCCCTCCCGGGCGGCGCGGACACCCGTTAGAAGGCGGCTTTTTTGTCGAGGAGTTGACCCACAGTTTCAGCTCCGAGCACCCCGCCGCAGCCGCCGATACAATGGGCGTGTTGCTGCTGGCAGCGGTCATCACCAGCATGATCGGCTTGTACCTCGTCCGTCACCTCGACGGCCTGCACCATCTCGTAGTCATGACAGTGGCAGCCCTTTCCGCCGCTGCCGGCCTGCTCGTGCTGCGACTGACGGTAACCGAAGTCCAATCCGCTATTGATACCGCCGGTGGGTCGCCGCCCATCTGGTCACAGATCATACTCATCAGCATAGGTGTATTGTTGATGGCCGCAGCCTATGCTTTGTGGCAGCACGCTACCCGCAGCCAGAATGACCGCCGTTTTGCATTTCAAAGCCTCGTCGCCATTTTTCTGCTCATTGGCGGCTATGTACTGGTGGTGCAGCTACCGCTGGCCCTGGCGGAAGCCGACCGGCGCGTGCTGCAAAGCCTGAACGTGACGGTCATGTACTCGGCTTTTTCCATTCCCTTCCAGTTGATCTTCGGCCTGGCGCTGGCCTTACTGCTGTTCCAGAAAATCCGGTACCGCTCGTTCTTCCGTGTGATGTTCTTCCTACCCTATGTCATGCCAGCCGTGGCGACTTCTGCCATTTTCTCGATAGTCTTCTCCAACCGACCCAACGCGCCGGCCAACCAGATTCTATCGGTCTTCGGGATCGAGACCCAGAACTGGTTGATGGAACCGGAAGGCGTGCTGCGTCTGATTTTCGGACCGGGCGTACCCGACTGGCTGGCTGGACCGGGACTGGCACTCACCGCCATCTTGATCTTCAACATCTGGACCTATGCCGGTTTTGCCGCCGTGATCTTCCTGGCGGGCCTGGGCAACATCCCCAGGGAACTGTATGAAGCATCCCGAATCGACGGCGCATCGGGATGGCAGTCATTTCGCTTTGTCACCGTCCCGCTGCTCTCACCGACGATTTTCTTCCAGGTACTCATCGCCACCATCGGCACCTTCCAGGCATTTACACAAATCTGGCTGATGCGCCAGCCAGGTGCCTACGACGCCGTTGATACGATCAGTATCTACATCTTCCAGAATGTGCGCAGCGCCCATCCGGACTATGCCTATGGATCGGCACTGGCCTTTGTGCTGTTCTTCGTCATCCTGGCGCTGACTCTCTTCCAGAATCGCATGTTAGGACGCCGAGTCTTTTATGGTTGATACAACAATCCAGCAAGAACTGCCACAACCCCGGATTGATACGCCACCCGCCCACATCAAGTGGTCGGCAGTGATAACCTATACCGCGCTGGCAGCCGGATTGTTGATTGTCTTAATGCCGTTTATCTGGATGATAAGCTGGTCGCTGATGAGTCTGAGCGATGTCGTCCAGGGGAAGTTCATACCCGGCGAACTGCACTTCGACAACTATACGCAGGCATGGGATGGCGCGAACTTCGACCAGTATATGTGGAACAGTATCCGCATCACCGTCATCATTGTCATCGGACGGCTCGCTTTCTGCATTCCTGCCGCATATGCCTTCGCACGGATGCGCTTCTATGGTCGCAGCGTCCTGTTCAGTATTGTGCTGTCTACGCTGATGATCCCCGACATCGTGACCTTGATCCCGAATTTCCTGACCGTGACATGGATCAGCCGGTTGAGCCAGGACATATTCGGGCAGTCGGCGAACTGGCTGAATAACTGGCCGGCATTGACCGTGCCATTTATGGCTTCGGCTTTCACCATCTTCTTGCTGCGGCAGTTCTTCGCCCAGATTCCCGATGATTTATGGGACGCAGCCCGGATTGACGGTGCGGGCCACCTGACTTTTCTGCTGCGCATCGTGATGCCACTATCACGCGCACCGATCATGACCGTGACGACATTCGCCTTCATCGGTGCCTGGAATATGCTGCTGTGGCCGCTGCTGGTGGTCCAGACCGACGACTGGCGGCCCGTCGCACATGGATTGACAAAATTCACGTTAATCGACAACGCTGGCTATTTTCACCTGCAAATGGCCGGATCGGTCATCATGATGATGCCCGTGCTGGCCCTGTATTTTGTGGCGCAAAAGCAGTTCACCGAGAGTATCGCCACATCCGGGATTACCGGCTAGCTTTATCCTCAAACACCGGCTTGTGCTGGTGATGGAATACCCCCGGTCATGGAATATGAGGACGACCGGGTAAACACTGAAAACAAACAAAGAGGGAGTATGTTATGCTGAAGAAGTTGGCTCTATCCGCTCTCATCCTGACGCTGAGTTTTGTCATGGTCTCGGCTCAGGACTCGCTGGTCGATGTCGATCCATCGGGGCAGACCGTTGTGTACTGGCACCACTGGGCGCTCCATCAGGAAGAAGCCGTCAATGAAATCGTCGCCCGTTTCAACGAGAGCAATGAATGGAACATCATCGTTGAGGCGATCAATCAGGGCAGCACCGGCAACATCGCGGACCTGATGAGCGCGGGCATCACCACCGGCGAACTGCCGAATCTGGCGTCCAGCTTCCAGACCGCCGCCCAGAGTTTCTACCTGGACGGCGCGACCGTCACCCTGGATACCTACATGAGCGATCCTGTATGGGGCCTGGGTGAGGAACGCATCAACGCGCTGACACCGGAACGCATCAATGACAACCGTTTCCCCGGTGAGCCGTTCAACGATCAACTGCTCCTGTGGCCGATGGGTGTCTCCGCCAACGTCATGAACATCAACATGGGGCTGCTGGCAGAAGTCGGCTATGAGAACCGCCCGGAAACTCTGGAAGAGATGCGTGAAATCGCCTGCGCCGTCGCTGAGATGGACGGCCACGAAGGCTTCCCGATCCGCACCAACGCCAGCGATTTGCTCTCGTTTGTCGTCGGCCAGGGTGGTCGCTTCTACGATGAAGAAAATGACCGCTATGACTTCACTAACGACGCCGTGGTCAACGTCCTGACATGGTACCAGGATATGATGAACGACGGCTGCGGCTACATCCCCGAAAGCCCCTGGGCAAACACCAACGAGATGGCGTTCGGCATCAACCCGATGGCCGTTGGCAGCACCACCGGCGTCCCCTTCATCAATGCGTTGATCGAAGACAGCGAAAGCGGCGTGGACAACTGGATCATGTCGGAAACGCCCTGGAGCGATGACAACCGTTCACTCCAGGTGTTCCAGACCAGCCTCGTAATCGTGGACTCGACCCCGGAACAGGAACTCGCCACCTGGCTCTTCGTCCGCTATCTGGACAGCCCGGAAGCCCGTACTTACTGGATGGAAAACGTCATCTACCACCCCTACGCCCTTGCCGACGGCGACCTGATGAGCGACGAATTCCATGCGGAGATTCCGCAGTGGGGGCAGGTTATGAACCTGTTCAACGATCCCGAAGTGACGAAGTTCACGGCTCCGCGTGTCCTCTCCTATGGACAGGTCTCCAGTCTGGTATCCAACACGGTTGCCGCGGTCATCAGCGGTGGTGCCGACCCGATGGAAGCAGCCCAACAGCTTGAAGAAGAAGCCAACGCGCTGCATGAAGACATCATGAGCGGTCTCTAAGCTAACGCGATCTATCTATATATGGGGTATGCTCAGCCATGCCCCACTTGAACCTTTCTTACGCACTCAACGGAAGATACATGACACGTCTCGTATGGACAACCGATATTCACCTGGACTTTGCGGAACTGGTCACACCGTTCTATGACCGTCTGATCGACGCAAAACCGGATGCCCTTCTCATTACCGGCGACATCGCAGAGGGTCCAAAGCTTGAGGAATACCTGCGACAAATGGCCGACCTCATCCAGCGGCCCGTGTATTTTGTCCTGGGCAATCACGACTACTATGATCGCTCGATCCGGGAGGTCCGCCAGAGCATCCGGCAAATCACACGGGGTCATGACCTTGTGTGGCTCACGGAAAGCGATCCGATTGAATTGAAACCCGACACTGCGCTGGTCGGGCATGATGGTTGGTCCGACGGCGGTTACGGTGACTTCATCGCCTCCAGCATCGAAATCAGCGATTATCGCCGCATCACCGACCTGATCGGGTTGAGTGCAAAGGACCGCCTGATTCAACTGAACCGCCTCGGCGATGAATCCGCCGCTTATTTTAACAAGGTGCTGCCTCCGGTACTCGCACACTACCGTCAGGTATTCGTAGCGATGCACCCGCCACCGTATCAAGAAGCCTGTTGGTATATGGATCGACCGGCTGAAGACGACAACATCTATCTACCACACTTCACCTGCAAAGCCGTGGGCGTTGTGCTGCGCCAGCTTGCCGTCGCACATCCCCGCTGTACAATCAAGGTGCTGGCCGGACACACCCACCACCGTGCCGAAGCACAGATCGCTGACAATTTGCATGTTCTGGTCGCGGGTGCGGAATACGGCCAACCGGCAATCAGTAGCATATTCGATATTTAGAGCCAGGTCCGGCCCAGGGCAAATCTATCGTCACGGTGCAGGATGAAGCCGGTGACGAAATCGCAGCGTTGATAGGCGATTTCATCACCGAGCAACCCGCTAGCGCGGGGTAATTCGGGCATATTCCGGCCATTGCAGCACAAAGCCCAGTTGATCGACCAACGTCCTCTGGAATTCCGCCAGCAGTTCCGCCGTATTGCGCACCTGGCGGGGTGTGTAATCGTGGTTGAGGCAGTAAGCGGCCAGCGCACCGGCGGCTTCACCAATATTCCATTCGACCGGGTGCAGACGATAACAGCCGTTGGTGATATGCGTGGTGCCGATGTTCTTGCAGGCGGGTAGCATGTTATCCACTCGCACCGGGATCAGCGTTCCCAGCGGAATCTGGAAGGGATAGTTGCTGATATCGATGTAGTTGCGCTGGCTGGTACTCATATGCAGATCAATGCGATAGCTACCGACACC
>CAYQJO010000303.1:0-4921 GCA_964417785.1 uncultured Anaerolineaceae bacterium
CCAATATCCTGACAGAAATCCCACAGACTGTCCAGATTATCCCGCCTGTCCGCATTGATCCACAGGTTACGGTCGGCCACAACGCCGTCATTGGGCCACATGTCTACCTGGAACGCGGGTGTACCCTGGGACACGACGTTGTGGTGCGTAACTGCATCATCCTGAACCATGCCACTGTGCCGTCCGGCCAGACAGTCGAGAACACGGTTTTTGCCTTACGCGGCCCCATCTACTGATCAGATTCCCCTCGAACTCCATGTACGACCAACCTATAATGACAGTCCAATACGCAAGCGAGAGTGCAATTTGCCAGCAGCTCTGAAGATTTGCCCGATCTGTCGCACACCGAATCCAGCAGATGCATCATTCTGCATGAACTGCGGCACGTCGCAGTCAGGTGTACCCCTACACGGCATCCATCAGGTCTCGGCCATCGTTGTCGATGACTATGATTTTCATTATGGCGAGACCGATCTGCATGAATCTGAACTACGCCCTGTTGCCCGGACCTATCTCGTGATGCTGACGTCGTTTGTCATCATGGTCATCGCAGGAGGACTGCTGCTGGCGCTGGCACCGTCCGCCCTGGAATCGCTGCGCGGTATGCCGTTACCCTTCGCTGCCGGCGAATCCGACACACCCACACCTCGGCCTACCCTGAGTATCCCAAGCGTCACACCAGCACCGCCGACACCCATTCCCAGCAGCACCAATCAACCGACAGCGCTGCCGACCGATACGCCGGAACCAGAGCCTTGCATCCAGGAGGTGCTGCCCGATGATGGCCTGTATGCGATTGTCCGGCGCTGCGGCCATCGGGATGTCGATGTTCTGGATATTGTGGTGGAACTCAATAATCTGCCCGATGTCAACACGATTCGTCTGGGGCAGCAGATTATCGTCCCCTGGCCGACACCGACGGTGGACCCCAACGCGGTGGCGACCGAAACACCCACCGGCGAGCCTGAGAGTGTCGGTCAGGTCAGCGCTTTTGACCCTGACTTCGATCCTGATTTTGTCCCGACCGCCACTTTGCAGCCCGACCTGCAATACCATGAGGTACAACCCAACGAGAACATCATCAGCATCGGGGTGCAGTACGGCATCGGAATTGAAGTTCTGTCACAGTTGAACCCGGAAGTCTCATTCAGCCAGTGCGATTTCGGCGAGACCTTCGGCGGCGAAGGCTGTACGGTGTTCCTGCGTGAAGGCCAATTCTTGCGCGTCCCGGCCCCTACCGCCACACCGACATTCCCGCCGACCGCGACCGGCAACGAGACCGCCACCCCAACCCCGACTGCAACATTCAATGCGCCGGAACTCTCGCGACCAAGCGACCGGGCCTTTTTCCGCAGCACCGAGTTGATTACACTGCGTTGGGTTCCCTCCGGTACACTGGGAGAAAATGAAACCTATCAGGTCCGCGTGGAGGATGTGACAACCGGCATCGTGTATGTCGATACCACCCGCGACATCTCGTATATCGTGCCGGAAGCATGGCGCGGACGTGAACAGCCCCGCCACGAATATCGCTGGCGAATCAGCGTGGTTGCCATCAATGATCCGTCCAATTCGCGCTATACGACCGAAGAAAAATTGTTCTTCTGGGAAGGCCGTCAATCGGAGTGAACTTATGTTGAGAAAAACACTGCTCATGGGTGTCATCCTGAGTCTGGTCCTGGTAGGCTGCAACTTCGACACAGAAGAAGCGACACCAACCGTCGAAAATCTGACCGAAGAACCTGTCGTGTTGCTGCCAGAAAACACGCTCACACCCAGCCCGACCCCATCGCCGTCACCATCGCCAACAGCGGTTGAAGCGGTTGCACTCGTCACGCCCTCACCGACTCCTTCGCCCGAACCCAGCCTGACTCCGCTACCATCGGCGACGTTCGGTCCCTGGGAATACGAGATCAAAGCCGGGGATACACTGGGTTTCATCATCCGGCAGCCACCGTTCAACTATCGTGATACCAGCGTGATCAACGAAATCGTGCGCATCAACCCCAACATACCCAACGCTGATTCACTGCCCGGCGCAGGCAGCCTCATCCTGATTCCGCGTCCGACCAGCACGGCCATTCCCCAGGGCGTTGAGCAGACAGCCATCGTCGCCGCCACCCAGGGCATCGATCCCAATGTCGGCCTGCCAGTCAACACCAATGTCGATTGCCACCCGGTTGAGGCCAACGAGACCATCATCTCGATTGCATCGCGCTACAACACCACCCTGGAAATTATGAGCCGGCTCAACCGTGACCTGGACTTCGGTCTCTGTAATTTCGACCTGCCCAGCGGCGGCCCGAACTGCAACGTATTCCTCAGCA
Source organism: uncultured Anaerolineaceae bacterium (assembly GCA_964417785.1). GTDB lineage: Bacteria > Chloroflexota > Anaerolineae > Aggregatilineales > Phototrophicaceae > DAOTUL01. Next base: position 2,328 of record CAYQJO010000303.1, read on the forward strand.
TCGACCAATGTGTCAATGTGCCGCTGCCCACACCGACACCCACACTCTCACCCACACCGTCTGGCAGCGAGACACCCACGCGCACCCCGACCTATGCCGCTCCGCGCATGGTCTTTCCACCGGACGGCAGCAACGTCCCACCAGTCGCAATCACTTTACAATGGGTGAGTGTCGGTGTGTTAGGCACCGACCAGTATTATCTGGTCGAAGTCATCGACCAGACCGCAGGAACCGATCCCTGGCGTGAAATCACCCGCAGCACGTCGGTGCAACTACCAGAGACGTTGATTCCATCCGACGGCCAGCCGCATCAAATTGTGTGGACCGTGCGTGTAGCTGAACGCAACGAACAGGGCTTATTCGCGGCAGTCGGTGGCACCGGGATTAGCCGGGCTTTCCAGTGGCAGAGCCGGTAGCGCGGACGAACTCATGGGCCAACTGGTCGCCGCTCAGGTGGACCAGTGTAGCCCGGCCATCAGGTGCCTCGAGCGGCGTCTGGCAGCGTTCAAGCTGCCGGATGAGGTTCTGCATCGCCTCCTGGTTGAGGATTTGACCGCTCTTGACAGCGGCATGCTGGCAGATATTGATAATCAGCCGATTTTCGACTCGCGTATCCACTGCCATCTCGCGCAGCAAGGCCACGTAATCGATGTGAGCGACGATTTCCGGCACGCTGCGGACCACAAAGGCGCTAGGACCAAAGGGTTCCAGTTTAAAGCCCAGCGCCTCAAACACATGCAGCGCACTCTCCACCTTCCCGGCCTGCTCCGCACTCAATTCGACGGGTTGCGTGGTATTAATCTGGCGCACCGGCAGTGTACTCTTGACATAGCCTTCCATAAACTGCTCGTAGAGTATCCGTTCGTGGGCAGCACGCTGGTCGATGAGATACATACCTGCCGGTCCCTCAGTGACGATATACATCGCACCGACCTGCCCGACGACCCGCAGTACCGGCAGCGTCCTCGGCTTGACCGGGCGTCCGGGGCCTTCCGGGATCGCTGTCAATGGATCGTCTTCTTCCAGGTCTAAATCAAGCTGCGCGGTTGGCCGATCCTCCCAACGGGGTTGGCTTTGCATGGACGGCTCAGCAATCCGGGGAATTGAGCGGTCATAGGCCATGATCGCCTCGCGGACGGCACGCTGCACGGCACTGAACACTGCATCCAGATCGCGGAAGCGCACCTCAGCCTTCGTCGGATGCACATTGACATCGACCTCTTGTGAATCAATCTCGATCATAATGGCCGCCACGGGAAAGCGGTTGGCTTCCAGCAGACTGTGATACGCCTGACTCACCGCATACGTCAATCGGGTATCCTGGATCGAGCGGCCATTGACAAATAGCGCAATATGGCTGCGATCAGCACGATTGAACCCCGGCATGGATGTGTATCCGGTTACACGGACTGCTGGTCGCCCTTCACGGGCGGCATCATAACCATCGACCTCGACCATCTGGCGGAAGTTATCCAGTCCGATCACCTTCAGCATCACATCGGCCAATGCCCCGCTGCCGTTTGAGCGGAATAACTCGCGCCGGTCCTGTTCCAGCACGAATTTCACCTGGGGATAGGCCATTGCATACCGTGTCACCAGTGCGGTGATGTGCCGCTTTTCGGTTGTCTCTTTGTTGAGGAATTTCAGCCGCGCCGGTGTATTGTAGAATAGATTCTCCACCGTGATAACCGTCCCGGCAGGTGCGCCGGTAGGCTGCTGCTGGACGATGGTGCCGCCTTCAATGCGGACCTGCATGCCGAGCTTCTCATCCCGATGGCGCGACACCATCTGCACAATGCTGACCGCCGCAATACTGGATAGCGCCTCACCACGAAAACCGAGTGTCTGGATGGATGACAGGTCCTCGACTTCGCGCAGCTTGCTGGTGGCATGTTGGACGAACGCCAAAGCGATTTCATCCGCACCGATCCCACTGCCATCGTCGCTGATTCGGATCAACCGCCGACCGCCACCCTGCACCTCAACATGAATGCTGCTTGCGTCGGCGTCCAGGGCGTTTTCGATCAACTCCTTGACAACCGAAGCCGGACGCTCCACCACTTCACCGGCAGCAATCTGCGCTATAGTCTTCTCTTGTAGTCGCTGAATCGCCATCACACAATCCTCCGATCTCTATAGTACCGGGGATCGTGCGGAAAATCAGGGGCTATATGATGGTGTTATTCTCGTCCAGTGGGACACTGAACGAAAAGATGCTGCCAACGTTCTCCTCGCTCTCAACCCAGGCTTCTCCACCGTGCCGCCGCGCCACACTACGGACAATAAACAGGCCCAGACCACTGCCCTTCACCCGCTTGTGTTCCTTGCGCCGCAGCCGCACATGCCGCTCAAATAACATCTTCTGGTTCTCCGGACTGATGCCAAAGCCGCTGTCCTGCACACTCACGACCACACGCTCGTCCACACACTGGACCCGCACGACAATGTGACCACCATCAGGTGTGTATTTGATCGCATTATCGACCAGATTGGTGACGGCCCGCTCAATCATGATTGGGTCCGCGTTGATGACGGGTACAGTATGAGCGGAGTAAGAGCGCGCCTGTAGGCACGGGCGGTGCGCCAGTCCAGGA
>CAYQJO010000304.1:0-4872 GCA_964417785.1 uncultured Anaerolineaceae bacterium
CCCGCACCGACCGCAGTTCGCGCAGCCGCCGCATCTGCTCCGGCGTGAAGCTGACTGTCTGCCGTTCGGTGTACAACTCACTCTTTTTCCGTTTGCTCATGGGCCTCCTCAGCCAACTCGCGCAGCCAACCTGCCGGACGGAATCGGTAGTACAATCGCCGAACCGTCGTCGGGGCTTCGCCGTAGCGTGCTTTCAGCTTCTCACGGACGGCACCACCGACCTTCGTCTGCTGTGCTTCGACATACAACCGGCCCAGGTTGACAATCGTCACCGTAGAGCCGGGTTGGGCCAGTTCTTCCGACCAGACTTCGGCGGCCACTTCCAGCACCTCCGCGACCGTATGACGTTGCAGATGCGGCAGCCGTCGGGCGACCGCCTGCACTGTCTGACGATGATTCATGCGTTCCATTCCTCCTGTTTGACATGTGGTGCGGCTTTTCGGCGCATACCGGCACGGTGTGCGCCCGGTCGGCGTGGAAGACCACGCTGACCGGTGCGACGGGCGCTCTGCACCGTCGCACCTGTGCGGCCTGCTCTGCGGGCTGCACCAGCCCCTCCGGCGCATGAGGAGCGAGCGGCATTTAGCTCGCTCATGACCCCATATGGACCATTATGAATACCGGAAGATAGTAATGGGGTCATGGAGGGACGCTGCGCCTCGACGCAGCGTCCGGCAAAACGCGCCGTGTTTTGCCTACCATTGTCGCCGCTTCATCCGTTCTTCTCGCCGCCGGACGGAATCGTCGCTCATGCTATGGCCGTTGGCTGGTGGACTGCGGCCCTCTGGCTGAACGATAACGGCATTGGCGACTACATGCTCGATCACCCGCTCCACATACCCCGGCAGTTCGTTAAGTGCGTCGCGCATCCAGGCGATGTCCTCAGCCATTGCTTCGGTGGACGGTCTGGTGAACGGTTGGTATCCCAGCGCCATGCGCAGCAGATCACGCAGCGCATCGCTCCGCTGACCGGAGTCGATGCTCTCCCACCATGCCAACAGATCGGCATCCTCGTCGGTGAAGGCTTTAAAGCTGATCAGCTTGTATTCCCGTTTTTCCGCCTTGCGCCGTGCCATAGTTTCTCTTATTCTCCGTCTGACTCGTCAAACGTCCTGGCCTTACTGGTCAGACCCGCTCCACGAAACGGGCGTAGTTCAGATAGCCGCGAGCGTTAGCGATCTGGGCATCCGGTACGAGCTGTGTCTGCGGATAGGCTTCGGCGACATCCGGATACACCAGTTCCGCACCGCCGCCGCTCAGATAGATCACATCGACGATGGTGCCGCGCTGCCACTTCTCGCTGAGCAGATTGAGTGTGGCGCTCCGCAGCGGTGTGAGCGCTTCCTCGACCACATCGCGATAATCCACCGGCTGACCGTTGGCGTAGAAGACACCCGTCCGCAGCACTTCCTCCACAATCTTGAACGGCATCTTCTCGCGGTAGTCGCGTTCCAGCGCCGCCGCGATCCGCTCCTGGGCCGTGTAGACGCCGCTCTCGACGCTGCCGCTTTCGGCATCCAGGAACTCGCCCTCATCGTCCAGCGCCAGATCGACCGTGTACGTACCCACATCACACACCCCGGTACGGCGATAGTTGTGTGCGCGGTCGATTTCGCCTTTCTCGGTCAAAGTCGCGGCATATATCGTGCCGTAGGGCTGCGGCATAATCATCACCTCGGTCACGTTGGCGATGACCTCGCAGGTGTCGGACTTGACCACATGCTGACCCATCAGCGATTCCTTCAATTCCAGGGCATCGCGCATATGATCGGTCGGCAGGCCAGAGGCAATGCGCAGATGGACCACGTCGCCATCGCGGATACCGTTCATCAGCTTGCCGATGGCGGCCTTCGCCAGCCGCAGCCGGAAGGCGTTGCCCATCGTCGATTCGTTGGCTGTCCGCCCACGCAGACGCAGCAGTTCCCCGGCGGGCAATTGGGACAGCGCCAGATCACCGACGAACCACGCGCCATCATCGTCGCTGATCCAGTCGCCGGGATGCCGTTGAGCGATCTCATCCGCCTGAAACTTGATCTCGCGGGCGTGGCCCATCACTGACGGGAAGGTCACGATGCGGTCATCGGTCACGGCCTTGACCACGCCATAGCCGATGTCGAGACCGATAGTGAGAGTGCTTGATTTACGTTTGCTCATCGGTGTTTTTCTCCTGAAGTTTGAGCGGACGCTCTGCGCTGATGAGGAACACCCCCAACGCCTGCCGGATGACGGCTCCGGCACGACGGTAGCGCAGCGCCGGTTTCAACGCACGGTAGATTTCCGCCTCACGCGGGTCATCCAGGTTGAGGGTGAATTCGATCCGTTTGATCATCTGACTGCCTCCGGTCTGGATACGGATTGACTGACGAAAAAAAGAGAACGTGAGTTGGCAAAACTCACGCACTCTCCGACAGGGAGGCAGAATCGGGTGTGTCATTCTCGGATTGATCTGCCTGCAATTGTTCCTCGCCATCCCGGACCAGCCGTGAGATCAACTGTGTGCTGGCTGCGATGGCTTCCTCCAGGCTGTCAAAGCGCCACAGGGAAGGGTCATGACCGATCTGCATTGGGATGGACTGCACTTTCTTCTTGCGGCGCTGTGGCATAGACTTTTCTACCCAGATACGTTACTCGTATTATGGTACGAATTCAGACCAAAAGAGAAAGGCTTCAAATGCCTTATCGTACTGAAATACGAATTTCGTACCATTATCCATATTATGCGAAGTCATGCTGCTTTGTCAAGTAGGTGAGATGGTATTCGGGTATAATCAAAAGGTGAATATTTGAAAATATCGCAAGGTTACTATGGCATCCACACTGGGCGCATTCATTGCTGATCTGATGAAAAGACATGAACACAATAACGTTTCACTGGCTGCTGCCGCTGGTGTGTCGGAGGGTGTGATCCGTAATCTGTTAAAGCACGGTATCGAGACTCGTGTTAAAGACCCTGATCCACGCACATTGCGGCGTGTGGCAGATGCGCTGGATGTGGATGCGCTGATGCTATTCCGACTGGCCGGTTATATTCCACCACAGGCCAACGCGAACTCCGTGCGGGCAGAGTACCTTGCCGATGTCTTCGATGAACTCCCGCCGGAAAAGCAGGATGCTGTATTGGGTGTACTTGAAGCCATGACGGATAATCTCACGCGCAAGGAAACTATACAGGTCATGCGTGAAGAACCGTCAAACCCATTGGCCGGTTTTGATCTAAATTCTCCCCGATGGGTGCGATTGATGGCGAACAAGCTCATTGTCCATTACCAGATGGAGGCTCCGCTGGAGTCGGAGCGCATCGAACCTGATGTGGAAGTCTTCGGTTATGTGTGGCAAGACCTGCCCGTATCAACACAGAAGCGGGTGAAAGCCCTGATTGAACACAAGCTCTCGCTCGATTACGATCCGACCATGGTTGACACGGAGTGGCGGGAGTAGCTGATGGATGACTCGATCCCGTACACCATCGAAGTCATTCCCGACGATGGCGCATGGTTCGTGCAGATCAAGGAACTGCCTGGTTGTATACAGATCACGAGAGGATGTATGTGATGACAGATTTCGATGAAGCTGTAAGAGTTGTGAGCCAACTATCTGCGCTGGATCGGCTTCGTTTGCTCGAAAGGTTGGCGTCCTTGTTACAACGTGATCTCTCGGATGTCGAAACGAGTACATCGGCTCAGAAAAAGAGTTTTGCCGAGTTAGCAGCGTGGCTGGAAGCCAACCCACCAGAGGAACCATGGGGCGATCTCGATGCAGACGAAGATGCCGCCGATTATGTGCATCGGATGCGTCACGCATAGAATTGCCAACACAGTTGTAAATCGTATGGATGATCCAGAATGGCGGGATTAGGTTGACAGGATAGAAAATGAAGCTTGAGATCAAACTGCCATCTGAAACAGAAGTAAGAATAGCCTTGAAAGACCATAGCTGGACACTTGGTAATCAGGTGCTATATGACATGTGTCGTAATCATCCCTCACAGTCAGATCCAACAGCCATTGTGAGTAAGTTCTGGTTGATTGGACGTGCCTATTCTGCGGCGGTCGAGAGAAGGCGTACAAGTAAAGAAAAACCACTTTCGAACGGTGAAAATTTCTATGATCATCGGTTGATCCCGGTATATCAACAATCAGGCTTTGATACTGTATTTGCGCCACTCTACGATTATGAGAACGTATCGGAAGATAATCTGAAACATATCGTTGAAGTCCATTGTACGCTGACCCAAACCCTAAAAGAGGTAACAGGTCAGTGGAAGCGTTCACTCGCATCTAAGTATCTTCACTTTCATTTACCGAGTTTGTTCTATATCTATGACAGTCGAGCAGATAGCGGTTTAGGACGATACGTACCTGAATGGCAGAAACAAGAATTTCCATCTGGTTCTTATGATGCTGTTTACTATAGATTCTCCTTAGCAATGACTATCTTACGCGATGAAATCAAATCCAATTATGGTCTGGAACTTTCCCCTCGACACCTTGATTCAGTAGTGTTGTAGAATAGATAAAATGTTCGCACGAGGTAGCACATGACCGACAATCAATCCGATTCGGGAATCCCAGCCGAAGAGTTGGCCGCACTGGAAGCGATGGCTAATCTATCTGACGATGAACTCTGGGTGGCTGCTCGTGAACAGATGCCCGCTGATGTGCAGGCACGCATGTCGGTGCTGATGACGAAGAACAATTTCGGCACCATCACCGATGACGAATACGCCGAACTCGCTGCATACGTCGAAGAGGGCGATAAGCTCATGCTGCGGAAATCTCAAGCGATGAAATACCTGGTGGATCGCGGGTACAAGGTCACCTTCGATGACCTGAAACCAACAGACGAATAGATTGGACGAGCAAATCACATGTC
>CAYQJO010000305.1:0-4841 GCA_964417785.1 uncultured Anaerolineaceae bacterium
GCCGTCCCACCGTAACATCCACACGACGTCCTGAACCGTATTTCGGTTTGAAGCGATTGCCCTGGTGAGGTAAAGACATTTCGCACCACATCGGGATGGCATAGGGTAGAATAGGGTGGTGGGCGGCGCAGGCTGTCGTCCGCCACCTATCACGCATATATAGAGGAAGAGACCATGCCCAAGTACGGCGCACACGCATTTGTCTGGGTCGGAGACTGGACCACCGAGAGCGGCAACGACGCCATCCGGCAGGCTGGCGAGACCGGCTTCGACTTCATCGAGATTCCCATGCTCAAGCCGGAAACCTTCGACGCCGCAGCCCACAAACGGGCGCTGGCCGAGACTGGCATCGAAGCGACCGTCTCGCTGGTGCTGCCCAATGACGCCCACATGCCCGACCATCCCGACCGGGCGCTGACATTCCTGACAACCGTGCTGGACAAAATGGACGCTCTGGGCAGCACCTACCTGGGCGGCTGCATCGGCTATGCCCTGGGCAGGCTCACCGGTAAGCCGCCGACCGACGCCGAACGGCAGCAGGTCATCGTCACCCTGGGTAGGCTGGCCGAGGACGCCCAACGGCGCGGAATCACGCTGGCGCTGGAAGCCTGCAACCGCTACGAAACCTACCTGTACAACAGTCTGGCCGATGTCCAGGCGACGGTGCAGGCCATCGGCACCGATAAGATCAAAATCCACGCCGATACTTACCACATGAACATCGAGGAAGAAGGCTTCTACCAGCCGCTGGTGGATGTCGGGACCGACCTGGGTTATATCCACATGAGCGAGAGCCATCGCGGTCTGGTCGGCACCGGCACCGTCGATTGGGACTCGGTCTTTCGCGGCCTGAAAGATGGCGGATTCACCGGCCCGCTGGTGCTGGAATCCTTCGCCGCCATCAACCCCGATCTGGCGGCGGCCACCTGCCTGTGGCGTCCGCCCAACGAGCCATCGGCGGTCATCGCCCGCGAGGGTCTGGCGTTCTTGAAAAACGGCGCGGAACGGGTGGGGCTGTAAACATGACACTGGTACGATTCTATTTACCCGACCGCGGTGCACGGATGGGACTGCGCCGCGACGACAGTGTGATTGACCTGGGCGACCGCGTGCAGTCACTGACGGCGTGGCTGCGCGGGAGTGTGGGCCGGGTCGCTGAGGCGGTGGCCGAACTGGAGACACACACCAGCGGTGCCGCCACAATCTATCCAGCCGCCGACTTCGACCACACACCGTCGCTGGATACGGCGCACTGGCTGCCGCCGGTCGAAGATCAGGATGTGTGGGCGGCGGGCGTCACCTACGAGCGCAGCCGGGCGGCCCGCCAGGAAGAAGCGGTCGATGGCGGCGATGTCTACGCCCGTGTATACAGCGCGGAACGCCCGGAATTGTTCTTCAAGGCACGCGGCACACGGGTGATCGGGCCGTTGGGCGCGGTCGGCATCCGCCGCGACGCCACCTGGAATGTGCCGGAGCCGGAACTGGCGCTGGTCATGAACCCGGCGCTGGAAGTCGTCGGCTACACCGTCGGCAACGATGTGAGCAGCCGCGACATCGAGGGCGCGAATCCGCTGTATCTGCCGCAGGCCAAGCTGTATACCGCCTCGTGTGCGCTCGGTCCTGGCATTGTGCCGGGAGCGCTGACGGAGTGGCCGGCGGTCAACATCCGGCTGAGCGTCGAGCGCGGTGGCGCGACCGTCTTCGATGAGACCATCCACACCGACCGCATCCACCGCACGGTGGCCGATCTGCTGGATTATCTGGGCCGCAGCACCGCCTATCCCGACGGCGTGGTGCTGCTGACCGGCACCGGCATCGTGCCGCCCAACAACTTCACCCTGGCGGAAGGCGACCGGGTGCGCATCCATATTGACGGCGCGGGGACGCTGGAAAACACCGTTCAGATTGTCTGAACGCACATGCCCCTCTCCAAATTGGCTACGCATTACCCACAAGTCGGGTGTGAAGGGGGGTGCATTCGGAAATGGGGGCTTCGGCGTTTGTACCAACGGACGCCAAGAATGGCGTCCCTACGGTGTATCGTAGGGACGCGATTTTTCGCGTCCGCAGAAATGTATAGCCTCACACCGGTAAAAAATGAGCATTGTCATTTCAAAGTTGTTACCAATATAAGTTGACAGGGATATACGGGCGGTGTATAGTGTGCAATAATAAAAAACGGTTGTTACTGAGGCTGGCATTCCAAGATGACTCTCACTCCCGCTTTGCTTGACCGCCTCCAGGCCCGCGCTGCACAAGTGGGCTGCTCAATTGACGATCTTGTGGATCGTTTGCTGGCAGATTCCGATAGTCTCCGCCGGTCCGAAGCCAATCTGCGGGCCATGCTCAACAGCGCGTGGCAGTCATTCACACTCATCGACCGCGATTACCGCGTTGTCGACGCCGATGAAAAGGGCAAAGCTGCCGCCCAGGCCATCTTCGGCAAACGAATGGAACCCGGCGATCCCATCCTCGATTTCGTCCTGGACCGCGACCGGGACGGTTTCAACGCCAACTTCGCCCGCGCTCTCAACGGGGAGTACGTCGTGGTGGAGAAGGCGTTCCCGGAAGCAGGGTTTATATTCGAGATCGGGTATTACCCGGTGACTGATCGTGATGGCACGGTGATCGGTGTGTGCATGAGCCACCAGAACATCTCGCAGCGCCGGCAGGCGGAGCAGGACCTGCGCGACAGCGAAGCGTGGCACCGCACCCTGCTGACCAATCTGGATGCCGGGTTGGTGGTCCATGCTCCCGATGGCAGCATTCGTCTGTGCAACACGGCAGCCACTAACATGCTGCGGACCTCGCCAGACCAACTCAAGGCCAACCACCGCTGGCCCTTCCTGCGCGAAGATGGCAGCGATATGCCGCCGGAGGAATACCCGGTCAACCGCGTGATCGCCACCGGCCAGCCCGTCAGCAGTTACGTGGTCGGCATGCGCTTCCCCAACGAGGTACGCTGGTCGCTGGTGAACGCTTTACCGCGCTTCAATTCGGCGGGCGCGATGGAAGAGATTGTGGTCAGCTTTACCAGCATCACCGATCTGAAACGCACGGAGGCCGAACTGCGACGGCGCGATACCTTGCTGGAAGCGGCGGCCCGTGCGAGCGGGACTCTGCTGACCGACCATGACCTTGATCGTGCCATCAGTCAGGCGATGGCGATTATCGGTGAGGCGTCCGGTCAGGATCGCGCCTATCTGTTCGAGATGACGATGGGGCGCGGTGGTCCTCTGATGGACAAGCTTTACGAATGGGTTCGGCCCGGCATTGAACCCCAGATCAACAACCCGGAATTGCAGAATCTACCTTTCCATCCGCAGTTCACCCGCTGGTTCCGTGAGTTGAGCCGGGGCAATACCCTGGGAGGGCTGGTGCGCGACTTCCCGGAAGCGGAACAGACAGTGCTGGAACCGCAGGCGATTGTCGCGCTGCTGGTGGTGCCGATTATCGTTGAGGGGCATTTTCGCGGATTCATCGGTTTCGACAACTGCCAGGAATCCTACACCTGGACGGTCAGCGAACGGGCGATCCTGACAGCGACGGCCTCGGCGATTGGGGCGGCCATCCTGCGTCAGCGAGCCGAAGACGCCCTGCGCAGCAGTGAACAGCGGGCCAACGCCCTGCTGGACGCCATCCCCGACCTGATGTTCCGCCTCAGCCGGAGCGGAGTCTACCTGGATTACCACACCGCCGCCGATGATTTGTATGATCCATCCGGCTACATCATCGGCAGGTCCATCGAAGAGGTGATGCCGCCCGACCTGGTGCCGGTGGTCTATGAAAACATCGAGAAGACGCTCGCCACCGGCACCATGCAGACATTTGAATACCAGCTATCACTGCCCGAACGTGGCCTGCGCGATTACGACGCTCGCATGGTGGTCAGCGGCCCCGATGAAGTGACGGCCATCATCCGCGACATCACCGAACGCCAGCGCCAGCAGCGTTACCAGCAGCAGCTTATGACGGAGCAGGAGCGCGTGCGCGTCATCAGCCAGTTCATCCGCGACGCCTCGCACGAATTCCGCACCCCGCTGACCGTCATCGGCACCAGTTTGTATCTGCTGCAACGGCAGGCCGACCCGGACAAGCGCCAGCAGCGTTACCAGCAGATCAATGCCCAGGTGAACCGGCTTTCGCAACTGGTCGATCTGCTGCTGCTGATGGCTCGGCTTGACGGCGGGATCATACGTGAGCGCGAGCCGGTGGCGTTGGAGTTACTCGTTGAGCAGACTATTTCACGTCTGGACGAGCCGGTCATAACCAGGATTGCGCCCGATTTGCCCGCCATTGACGGCGACACCGTTCTCCTGGAAACGGCGCTGGTGCAACTGCTGGATAACGCGCTCCGCTACGGGGAGTCGGCGCAGTTGGTCGCCTACGTCGCCGGTGGGCAGATCGTGATCGAGGTCATCGACACCGGTCCCGGCATCGCAGCGGAGGACATGCCGCACATCTTCGAGCGCTTCTGGCGCAAAGACGACGCCCACGCCGATCCCGGCCTGGGTTTGGGACTGCCGCTGGCCCGCATGATTATCGAACGTCACGGCGGCACATTGGATGCAGCCAGCACGCCCGGCACCGGCAGCACCTTCACCGTGCGGCTGCCGCACCGTTGAATTCGCGGTACACCGGGCCGCCACATGGGGACAACACCGGGCCGCCACATGGGGACGGCCCCTACGCACAATCCACCATCGTAGGGACAGGCCCATGTGCCTGTCCGAAACCGGCGGTACATCGTTGAATTTGCGGTACACCGGGCCGCCACATGGGGACAACACCGGGCCGCCACATGGGGACAACACCGGGCCGCCACATGGGGACGGCCCCTA
>CAYQJO010000306.1:0-4829 GCA_964417785.1 uncultured Anaerolineaceae bacterium
GGACGCGATTTTTCGCGTCCGCCCGACTTGCCCCAGAAACCGAATGCACCCGCGTACCATCCCGACGAGGTGAGGTGCTGCATATTCCCGAATCGGGCGCGACGCGGTATAGTTCCCGCAGCATATGGATACACACAGAGGATCAACAACTATGACTACCACTCAACCACTTCGCGTGGGCGTCGTCGGAACCGGTTTTGCCGGGGGAGTCGCCGTCAAAGGCTTCAATGCGCTGGATGGCGTCGAGGTCGTCGCCATCGCCGACCCGATCCCGGATCGACTGGCGGCGCTCCAGGCCGAACACAACATCCCCGACACCTACGCCGATTACGCCGACATGGTGAAACGCGACGACATCGACATCATCAGCGTCGCCACGCCCAACTATCTGCACGCGCCGGTTGCCATCGCGGCGATGCAAAACGGCAAGCACGTCCTGACGGAAAAGCCGCTCTCGCGCACGGTGGCCGAGGCCGAAGCGATGGTGGCAACCGCCATCCAGCACGACCGGGTGCTGCGCGTGGTCTACAGCCAGCGCCGTCATGAGGATGTGGAGACGCTGAAAGCCTATATTGACGAAGGCCACCTGGGGCGCATTTACCACGCCAAAGCCAGTTGGATGCGCCGCCAGGGCATCCCCGGTATGGGCGGCTGGTTCACCACCCGCGAGCTTTCTGGCGGCGGCCCGCTGATCGACCTGGGCGTGCATGTGCTGGATATGGCGCTGACGCTGATGGGCGAGCCGGAGCCGGTCAGTGTCAGCGGCGCGGTCTACGCCGAACACGGTTATCGCGGGCGCGGCAGCCGGTCCGTCAACAACAAGACCGGCGGCAACGGCCAGTACGACGTGGAGGATTTGGCGACGGCCTTCGTCCGCTTTGCCGGTGGATCGACCCTGCACCTGGAAGCAAGCTGGCACGTCTTCGGGCGGCAGGCGGACGATTTTGGCGTGGTGCTGTACGGCACCGAGGGCGGCGCTCAGATCGACATCCGCCGCTACAATCGTGAGGGGTCGCTGACCATTTTCACCGATGTCGTCGGCAAGCCCGCCGAAGTGCAGCCGGTGGTCAAACCGGGCGGCGGCCATTTCGCCGTCATCGAGGAGTTCGTGGAGATCGTGCGCTCAGGCGAATGGGATGCCTATCGCGGCCAGGAAGGGCTGACACGCCAGCGCATCCTGGAAGCCTGTTACGAGTCGGCGGCGGATGGCCGTGAGGTCGTGCTGTAACGCGGCTCCCCCTTTATCCTCTCACACCCCCATCGATTTGGGTTTGTCCACCCCGGAGGCGGCATGCCGCCTCCGGGATGGACAAACCGAGACGCTGATCGTCGGCGACGGCGGATTTCACCTACCGCGCATATGAAAATATCGTGCCAGTGCTTATTTCTACATCATGGATTTGTTACCGCAGATTTATGCTGTGCTTAGTTTGCTTATGTATATTTAAATTATCGCAATTATAATCGTCTGGAGCCATACAATGTTAAAGTTTATCCGTGATATGGGTTTAAATTCCGATACCATGTACCTGGCGACCTTCGCCTCCATTCTGGGCAGCATTGGCATCTGGGCCCTGACCAACCGCGAAAGCGAAGACCGGGCGCATGCCGAGCGTTTTGGCATTTTCGTCGGCCTGTGGGCACCCACCTTCTGGGCGATGGGCAATGCCATGAAAGATGCTGAGACCCAAGAGGATGAGGCCGCTACATCCTGACCTCCCCGGTTCACGGCAAGGCGAATCCTACGTCCATCAGATTCTCAAACGCCGGTTCGTCGTAGATAATCAGCGGACCGGCCATCTCGTTGCCAAAGACCGTGTGAAAAATCTGCTCAGTGGGCATGTTCATGGTAGCAGTTCCAGATAGTCACAATGTCGAGGTCGGAAAATAGAGAAATCACGCCGGTCGAATGTGCAGACCTGCGTGATTTGGAGCTTTTCAGCAAGCGCCATAATGCAGCAGTCTACGAAATCCAACCTGGAATCGCGATAATATGCCATGATGTCGCGGGCGCGTTGCAAGTCGGAAAGCGAAACGGCCTCAATCTGCGGCTGTATCAATGTAAGTCGATCCAGGAAGGTCGTTACGGCATCGACACCACCCCGACGATTAAACAGATACGCGACTTCGGTAAGCACGACATCCGGGATGATTAAAACGGCTACATACGCCTCGATTACTGAGACAGCATCAGCGTGCTTCGCATTGTCCTCATCGAAAAAAGCGTAAAGAAAGCTGCTGTCGATCAGAAACCTACTGATCGGCATCGTCTTCACTCATACGACGCAGTAGATCATCGGCGAATGTTGCGTTCAGTATCTCGTCCATCCGCGTCACATCGACATCGCCGCTAGTTCGGACACCCCCCAATTCCCGGATGATCTTCGCAGCATACGCCGTCGTCCCCACCGGTGGATCAAGCGAGTCTACCTCGGACTTCAAGCGTGGTATGCCTTCTGGATCGAAGAACGCGAACTGCTCGTCCAATTCATCATCGGTCAGGTCGGCTTTGGCTGTATCCCCAACCGACTGCCAGTAAGCACGCGCCTTGACGTAGACCTTGCGCCGCACGCGCTGACTGGCGTCATCCGGTTCATATTGTTCGAGCAGAGTCTTCAACACGGCATCGACCGAACGATTCTCTTTTTCGGCAATCCGCTGAAGCTGCACGGCCAGTTGTTCATCCTGAATTTGTAGTGAGACCATATCTTTATCCTCCACAGCGCTATTGCAACCTAGTCTACCTATTCCTCAGCCGGTATAACAACCCCAACCTGCATCCACACACTTGCATCATCAATCTCGCGGTGAAGCAACGTCAACTCACCAGACGCCACGCAAGCCACTGCATTCTCTTTTTCTCCTTACGTATTGCATTAAGTATATCACTGTTCGGCACAGCGCAACGTAAATTCGGGTCATTGCACACGCTTCCCCGATGGACTATCATGAAAGTCTAGCCAACAACTGAATCTTAGAATGGACTCCCCATGACGATTGATCGCTTTCTGAACGCACTCCCGCGTGGAAACCGACAAGTTTACCTCTCCTGGCGCTTGCTGGATCAACCACCCTTTACCGTCCAGCGGCGGCAGCCGGGCGGCGACTGGGCGGCGGTCGCGTCGGTCACGGACTCCACCGATTATGTCGATACGGTCCCGGCGGATGCGGTCTATGAATACCGCGTGCTGAGCAGCGACCAGCCATCGTATCCGGTGCAGGTGGATGCCGCTGCGCCAGCAACCAACCTCGCCTTCGAGTTCCCGCTGTGCTACCCACCGCAGGCGTCTCCCTACCTGTTCGCCGTCGGCGACCTGGAGAACAACGGTCGCTACGGCGTGGTGATCCTCGAATCGGATCAGGGACGGGTGCAGGTGTGCGCCTACACGCTCGACGGCAAACGGCTGTGGCAGATCGACACCGGCCTGCCGGATCGCGGCGGGTGGGATGGCCGCCGCCATCATGTGCCTGTTGTGGCCTATGACATCAACGGCGACGGGCGCACCGAGGTGCTGTTCCACCGGGGACCCGGCCAGGCATTCCCCGACAATTTCTACAATCAGGCCGGACCGGATGAGACGCTGATCGCCGTCGATGGCGCGACCGGCGATGTGGTCTGGGAGATGCCCTGGCCCGCCACACGAGCGCGAGTCATGTTCACCGTCGGCTATCTGAACGGAATGGATGCGCCGCCGTCGCTGGTGGTCCTGGACGGCACCTATGGCGATGTGGTGGTGACGGCCATCGATGGGCCGACGGGTCAGGTGCAATGGCGCGTGGAGCAGGCCCGCCCTGCCGGACACAACCTGGATATTGCCGATGTCGATGGCGATGGCCGCATGGAAGTGATTATCGGCGGTATCTGCTATCGCGGCGATGGCACCGTGCTGTGGGAGGCGCAACCCTTCGGCCACACCGATGTCTCGAAACCAGCCAGATTCCTGCCCGATCAACCGGGCTTGCAGACGCTCTATCTGGTCGAAAAACACAATCCCGGCGTCTATCTGGTCGGTTCGTCCGGCCAAACGCTGTGGCATGTGCCGTTTGGTCATGCCCATTGGGCCTGGATCGGACGCTATGCGGTGGGTGGCGATGCGCTGATGATCCACGCCGCCGAGAAGGGCGAGCGCGAGTATTTCCCGATCTTCTTCCCCGATGGCCGCGAGTGGCTGGAAATCACCCGGCACCAGGCCCATCGCTATGCCGCTGTGGGCTGGACCGCCGATGGCAACACCTGTTTCGCCCACCGCAAGGAGATGCGCATTGTGCAGCTTGGCGATCAGGCGCAGCCGGTCCCCATCCCCGGCAGTGAACTGCCCGCCGGGACTCAGTTTGGCCGCTGGCAGATTTGCGCCGACCTGATCGGCGATTTCCGCGAGAATTTCGCCTGCATCGACTACGACAAAGGCACCTTCTTCGTGGCGCAGAATCCGCAGCCTGCCGGACGCCTGGCCCGCTCACCGATGGAGGATTTCATCTACCGCCACGAGCGCAGCCAGATCGGCTCCGGCTACTACACCTACATCGCCCCGCCGATGTGATACAATACCATAAATCGGCAATCTATGGATTTATGGAAATGGCACGCAAGAAGTTGATCGACAGCGGACGCGAGTTACGCGACGATCTCCTCAAAAAGCACTACGGTATTGATCCAGAAGCATGATCCGCGCCTTTGCGCGTCCCTACAAGCACCGTAGGGACGGCATTATTGCCGTCCGTTGGTACTATTCTCACGGCGGACGCGAAAAATCGCGTCCCTACAGGATGACCACCACACCGTAGGGGACGGCCCGCGTGCCGTCCCACCACGACGCCAACCTCCGTAG
>CAYQJO010000307.1:0-4769 GCA_964417785.1 uncultured Anaerolineaceae bacterium
CTGCTGGCGAGGATTTTCTTCCTTCAGGAAGCTGTCCGTTTTCCACCGGAATCACAGTCCGAAATCACCGGAGTATACAATTCCAACGTATTTCTACCGTGCTGTCCCGTTTTCGGGGTCCACCATAGTTCCTCATGAAAAAAGCCTCCAGCTCCGCATGGTTGCATAGATGCTTGGGGTAGATGTTTGTCGCGAAAATGGGAGTCTGCTCGTTCACGACCCCGCATGGACGATGTGCGTCTACTTTGCGGTTCGGACGAGGTGGAGGCGGATTAGGCCATTTGCGGACAACGCGACGCCAATCAACGCGAAGTGTGCTCGCAAATACAAAGTCCCGTTCCCGAATCCGCGCGACGAAAAGAAAATCCGCGTTGGAACAGTGTCAAGTAGAAGTCCGGTTGTACCGCTGGCCAATGCAGCGACCGCACCGTTTACGACGAAAAAGAGGCCGAGGTAAACGCTTCGATTTGTTGCCGGCGCCACGCGAAGGACATGGACGGTTCGAATGAGATTCTGTCCTCCAACACCGAAGCCGATACCCGCAAGCGCGAAGGCGCCTATGCCGGCGCCCCACGCGCCTGCGACGCTGAAAGTCGGGACCGCAGCCAACGCGCCCATGGCGATGCCGGAGAGCAGCGCAGCATGTGCCATGGGCAGTCTGGTGCCGAGTCGGTCGGATCGACGCCCCCACGTCGCGAGCCCCGCGGCAACGCCGAGGATTTGAGCCGAGCTCGCGTAGATCGTGAGGGAACTTGGGTAACCGAGAGCGGATTTGAGAAAGGGAACTGCAAAGGGACGTCCAATCATTACCATCGCGATGAGTAGTGCCCATCCTAACATGAATCGGCGAAACTGCCGGTTCGCAAGAGCATCTCGGACACTTCGCCCCAGTTTCGCCGGAGCCGTCTCGCCCTCAGCGCACGTAACGGGCGAAGGCAGACGTGACACCATGACCGGTCGCAGCACCGCTAAGGCGATCAAAAGCGATAGCACCAAGTAATGCCGCGACAGTGGGGGGCTCTCTCCAAGAAGCAGCCCTACGGCAATGCCCGCAAAAAAAGTTGCGAGTTGCGCGTTTCGGCGCATTCCGCCTAAAAACCGGCCGTGGAGAGGAGAAGGCACCAGGTCGGCCAGGAATGGAACCCAGGCGGCGCTGGATATATTAAAGCTCACCCGGTAGAGAAGAAAGGCAAAGCACACCAGCCAAACGGCGTACTTTTCGCCAGCGGCGATTGCCGCAGGCCACGAGGTCAGAAGCAAGGCCGCCGCGCCCACGGAAAGGACGTCCCACAAGAGAAACATGTGCCGGCGGTCCGAAGCGTCGGCCCGGCCCGCGACGAGCACGCGGACCATCTCCCCGAGAAAGTCCACCGTGAAGATCAAGCCTATTTCGAAGTTGCCGCCACCAAGCTGCAGCACGATCAGAGACAAAACCCCTCCGTTCACTAAGAGTTGTGGCAGCAGAGCCCCGGCCGCGTTCCCAACCATGATCGTGCGAACCCAGTGCTTCAAGCGGGGACGCACCTCGGAGCGGTATCCCGTCACGACGGTTCACCAGCACCCGGCAAGGACAGCTCCTCGGCGAAGTGGCAAGCAACTTGGTGGGTCCCGGCGCCGTTGCCGGCCTGCACCGGAGAAATCGCCCTCAGGGGTGGGAGCTTCGTGTGGCAAATCTCTCTGGCAAAGGGACAGCGATCGGCAAAAGGGCACCCCACCGGACGTGATTTCGCGTCCGGCAAGCCGCCCTCCAACGGGCGCCTGGTGCGCCCTGTGCCGAAGCCAGCAGGAATCGCCTGGAGCAACGCCGAGGTGTAAGGGTGTAATGGGCGGGTGTAGAGTCGATCGGCCGGCGCCGACTCGACGATTGTCCCCAGATACATTACGAGAATCCTGTCACTCACGTAGTCCACGACGCTCAAGTCGTGCGCAATGAACAGGTATGTGAGGCCGAGGCGCTGTTGCAGGTCTTTCAGGAGATTCAGCATCTGCGCTTGGATAGAAACGTCGAGCGCGGAGACCGGCTCGTCGCAGATCAAAACGGAGGGCTCGAGGGCGAGAGCACGGGCAAGGCCGATTCGCTGACGTTGCCCACCGGAGAACTCGTGGGGGAATCGGTGCAAGTGCTCGCGCCCCAGCCCGACGAGATCGAGAAGCTCTTGCGCTCTGCGGGTGCGCGACTCGCGGTCGCCGATTCCATGGATCTTCAGTGGCTGGCTTACGATGTCGCGGACGCGCATCCGGCTATCGAGCGAAGAATAGGGATCTTGGAACACGATCTGCACTGTCCGGCGAAACTTCCTTAACGCTTCACCTTCGATCTGGGCCACCGGGCTGAGGCTGTTCCCGTTTGCGACTCTCACCTCACCGGAGGTGACGCGCTGGAGATTCAGGATGCAACGGGCGACCGTAGACTTTCCGCAGCCGCTTTCGCCGACGAGACCGACGGTTTCGCCTCGATGAATGGAGAAGCTGACGTCGTTTACGGCGTAGACGTATCCCTTCCTCCGCCTGAGCAGACCGCCACGGATCGGGTAGTGCATCGAGAGGCGGTCGACTTCGAGAATAGGAGAGGCATCAGGTATCATGAGCGTTCCTTAGGGGGATCGTCGTGCAGCCAGCATGCGGCGCGGTGAGCGAGGTTGCTCGAAGACGGCCGGCGATGGTAGTCGACGATGAATGACGGGGGCCGATACCGGCGGCACGGGTCAAAGGCGTGGGGACAACGCGGAGCAAAGGGACAGCCGGGAGGAAGCGAATCGAGGCTCGGCACACTGCCGACAATCGGCTGTAGCCGCTCTTTTCTGCCAATCCGCGGCCGGGAGGCAAGGAGTCCCGTCGTGTATGGATGGGCAGGTCGCATGAAGACATCTTCCGTCGACCCTTCTTCGATGATCTTGCCCGTGTACATGACCGCGACGCGATCCGCGATTTCGCCGATGACATCGAGATCGTGCGAAATGAAAATCACGGCCATTCCCAGCTCTTCCTTTAGTTCGCGAATGATCTGCAAGATCTGCGCCTCGATCGTCACGTCTAGGGCGGTTGTAGGCTCATCGGCAATCAATAGTGCCGGATTGCACGACAGCGCCATGGCAACCATTACGCGCTGCCGCATGCCGCCGGATAGCTCGTGTGGATAGTCGTTCACACGTTGGCCTGCGTTGGGGATACGGACACGCTCAAGCATCTCAATTGCACGACGTCGGGCAAGTCGGGAATGAACCCTTTGATGAAGGCGAATTACTTCATCAATCTGCGCTCCGATGGTGTACACTGGGTTGAGAGCGCTCATGGGCTCTTGGAAGATCATCGCGATCTCATTCCCACGGATGGAGCGCATATCCGTCCCATTAGGGTGAAGCTTTGCGATGTCAAGCGCCGGCCCACCGTTACGACCGGAGTAAAGTATCGAGCCTTCGACTATGGCTCCGTGGGGCTTCGGCACGAGTCGCATAACCGAAAGGGCGGTCATGCTCTTTCCGCATCCACTTTCCCCGACGATTCCGAGGCTCTCACCTCTCGCCAGCGAGAGATTCACACCGTCCACCGCCGGCAGGACGCCGTCGGGGGTTTTGAAAACCGTGCGGAGGTTCGTAATCCGCAATAGCTCACCCGCTTGCAGTCGCGTCGAACCCCTTCTGTTCGCGTGTCCGTTATGGTTCATATCCGTGCTACCGAGCATGAGGATCAGCGGCGTCTCTGAGACCATCGCCGAGAAAGTTCAGCGCCAACACCGCAACCACGATGACGAGCCCGGGCAACAAGAGCCAGGCATGATGCAGTACGCTTCGGACGTTTTGCGCCTCCCGCAGAAGTACACCGAGGCTCGTCATCGGCGGGCGGATGCCGAGACCCAGGAAGCTCAAAAAAGACTCTACGAGAATCATTTTCCGCACCTTTAAAATGGCGGCGACTAAAATGTGACTTGTCGAGGCCGGTATGAGATGCGAGACCATAATCTGCCAGTGGGACGCCCCCATGGCTCGGGCGGCGGTAACGTAGTCTTCCTGTCTAAAGGAGAGCACCTTTCCGCGAATCTGTCTTGCAAGGCCAGTCCAATTGAGGAGTGCGAGAATCAACAGCATGAAGAAGAACACCCTGGTCGAGGCCCATTCCGGGGGAAAGGCGGCCGACAGTGCAAGCCAGAGGGGAACCTTCGGAAAGCCTTCGAGAAACTCCACGATTCGTTGGATGAACATGTCCACAGCGCCACCGAAGTAGCCGGAGACGGTGCCGAGTACCGTCCCGATCATGAGGCTTACAGCGACGCTCGCAATTCCGATGGTCAACGAGACGCGCATGCCAAACAGCGTTCGCGACAGCATGTCGCGACCGAAGCGGTCCGACCCCAAAAGGAACACCGGGCCGTTGGTTCCGCTAAACAAATGAAGGTCCGCGGCGAAGATACCCAGAAACCGGTAATCGTAGCCTTTCACAAAGAACTGAAGCGGATTGCGCGCGCCGTTGGGATGATACGTGCGGCGCAGCGTTTCTTCGTTCACCGACAGCGTGTAGGACTGGACGTACGGGGTGAAGGCGTCGCCGAAGCGAATCGCCTGTGGTGGCGCATGCCGAAGGGTCAGGTTTTGTTCCGTCGGGTCGGCGGGGCTCAAGAAGTCTGCAAAAACCATGATGACCAGCAACAGCAAAATAACCGCCCCGCCGCCCATTGCCACTTTGTTTTGACGAAACTTGCGCCACCACAGACTCCAACGGCTCGGGGCCGTCTGCTTGTTCAAACGTGCCTCACTCATAGGAGACCCTCGGAT
>CAYQJO010000308.1:0-4747 GCA_964417785.1 uncultured Anaerolineaceae bacterium
GCGGTGAGCCTGGTTATCAGCCAGCGCAGCGTGGACCTGCGGCGCGATGATGTAGAAATGCATTTGCGCGAGCGCAGCCGTCATGTCGCCGCCGACATCGAAGCCTTTATCGCGGCCCGCACACGCACGCTGGACTATGTGGCCGCCGTGTACGGGGACGCGCAGGCGGAAATCCTCAACAGCATCCTCACTTTTGACCCGGCCTTCGAGCGAATCACACTGCTGGACAGCGACGGCATGGTCATTGAGCAGGTGTCGCGCAGCGGCCTGCCGGATGCAGACGATGACCATTCCGATACGCCGGAATACACGGCGATTGTCAGCGGAGCGACCCCCATCTACTACAGCGATATGCGCTTTGACGACGCCCTGCGCGAGCCGTTGATGACTCTATCGCTGCCGGTGCGCGACCGGGGAACGGGGATCATCGAAAACGTGCTGGTGGCGGATTTCGATTTTCGGATGTTGGCCGATTACGAATACCGCGAAGGCGAGACGGCCTATGTGCTGAACACCGAGGGCGCGGTCGTGGCCCACCGGGACCCCTCGGTCGTGCTGCGCGACACCGTGCTGCTGGTCCCGGCGGAGCGCAGCGGCACCGCACAAAACCTGCAAGGTGACGAGATACTTTATGGCTCACATGCCATCACGCTCGGATCGCAAACGTTCATCGTCGTCGCCGAACAGACCGCACACCACGCCCTGGCCCACGAGACGCAGATCATCACCGGCGGGCTGCTGGTGGTGTCATTGGTGGCGGTCGCCGGGCTGGCTTTCTTCGTCGTGCGCTATCTGGTGTCGCCGTTGGAACACATATCGCGGACGGTGCAGGCCATCATGGACGGCGACCTGTCGCAGCGGGCGCGGGTGCGCGGTCGCAGTGAGATCAGCGTGCTGGCGGGGGCGTTCAACCATCTGATTGACGACCTGCAACGGCAGGTGGGTGAACTGCGCCAGACCGAGGAACGCTACCGCACGGTCGCCGACTTCAACACAAGCTGGACCTACTGGGAGAAGCCCGACGGCTCTATCCAGTATGTGTCACCGGCCTGCGAGTCGCTCACCGGCTACACACCGGCGCAAATCCGCCAGAACCCCGGCTTGATTCCGTCGCTCATCCTGGAGGCCGACTGCCCTATCTGGGACGCGCACCGCCACGAAGCGACGGATACGACGGACCCGCGAACAATCTCTTTCCGCATACACCATAAAGACGGCAGTGTGCGCTGGATTGAACATACCTGCCGTCCGGTCTTCAACGCTGCCGGCGACTTCGATGGCTACCGCGTCAGCAACGACGATATTACCCATCTCAAAGAATCGGAATCCGAACTACGGTTCAAGGAGAACACCCTGACGGTGGCGCTTCAGGCGGCTGAGGCCGGGGTGTGGACCTGGGATTCGGACAGCAACCGGCTGCACTGGGACCCTACCATGGAGGCCCTCTACGGCCTGGAACCGGGGACCTTCGATGGCAGCAACGAGATGTGGGCGAGCCACGTCCACCCCGACGATGTGGAGCGGGTCAGTGCCGAGACCGCCGCTGCGCTGCGCGATCACACCCCGATTGCGACCGAATACCGCATCGTGCAACCCAATGGCGCAGTCCGCTATATCCATGCCCAGGCGGTTTACCTCACGGACGCAGAGACACTGCGTGTCATCGGCATCAACCTGGACATCACCGAGCGCAAGCTGATGGAGATCGACCTGCGCGAGAGCGAACAGCGCTACCGCATGTTGAGTGATCTGTCGATTGAGGGCATTGTCCTGCACGACAACGGTGTGATCCTGGATACCAATCCCGCCATCAACCGCATGTTTGGCTACGAGCGCGAAGAGTTGATCGGCCAGTATGTGATCGACCTGATGTTCACGCCTGAATCGGCCCGGATTGTGCGCGAAAAAGTGCGCCAGCACCACGCCCAACCCTACGAGGTGGTCGCCTGCCGCCGCGACGACAGCACCTTCCCGGTCGAGATCGAAGCCCGCCAGGTGCGGCCCGATCTGCGCGTCGCCAGCGTGCGCGACATCACCGGGCGGAAACAGCACGAAGCCTATGTGATGGAAAACGAGCGCCTGAAGACACGCTTCCAGCAGGAGCAGGAGAAGAACGCCTTCATCCAGCGCATCATCGCCATGTTCTCGCACGACATGCGCACGCCGCTGGCCGTCATCCAGTCCTCACGCGATATGCTCGACCGTTACTTCAACCGCCTCTCGGACGACGCCCGCCAGGAACGCCTGGACACCATCGGGCGGCAGGTGCAGTTTGTGCTGGAAATGCTGGAAGACACAGTGAACATGGCACGCGGCAACCTGAGCGAGGGCGAATTCCACCCGGTCCCGGTCAATCTGGCGGCGCTGTGCCGGGTGAGTGTGGACGAACTCGCCGTCGCACGCGATGGACACCACACCATGCTGTTTTTGAACCGCGCCGGTGTGGAGGTCTTCACTGTCGATGAGGTGCTGGTCAGCCGCATGCTCATCAACCTGCTCTCCAACGCCATCAAGTATTCGCCCGGCGGCGGCGAAATCCGTGTGGAACTGGACGCCGGCGGCGATACGGTCGTCCTGCGCGTGATCGATCATGGCATCGGCATCGCGCCGGAAGACATGCCCCACATCTTCGATACCTTCTACCGCGCCGACGAAGTGCGCCACGTCAGCGGCACCGGCCTGGGCCTGAGCATCGTCATGGACTGCGTGGAGCGGCACCAGGGCGACATCAGCGTCGAAAGCACACCCGGCCAGGGCAGCACCTTCACGGTGAGGCTGCCGGTGGTTGCACCTCACCCCAACCCCTCTCCATGATGTGGTATCGTAGGGACACGATTTTTCGCGTCCGCCGTGAGTACCAACGGACGGCAAGAATGCCGTCCCTACGGGCAAATTGCTTCTGCCTGTCCGCGTATCCGTTCTATTTGTTGATCTGCATTCATGGAGAGGATGAGGTAGAACCCTAAAATTTACGCATTGTAATGTGCGAAATCGTTGGTTTATGGTTATAATTTTTAAACCGGTACAATTATCAGAATTCATATCATCATATGCACGACATTGACGCTACAACATGGGGGCGCTTACAGGCGCATGCTGCTGCCAGCGGCCAATCGGTCAATGAACTGCTGAAGGACTGGCTGGATGTCGCCGCCCGCTACCGTTCCCTTTTCGAGCAGTCCCGCGATGCCATCTATCTCATCACACCGGACGGCGAATATCTCGACGCCAACCAGGCCGGGTTGGACCTGCTCGGCTACACCCTGGATGAACTGTGCGACACCCCGCAACTTTATGCCGTTGCGCCGGAAGACCGCGACGCCAGCAGCCGGGTGCTGCCACGACTGCTGGCGGGTGAGAAACTGCCGCCCTACGAGCATGTCTTGCTGCGCAAAGACGGCACCACCCTGATCGCCGAACTCAGCGTTGGTCTGGTCTATGACGAAGACGGCAGCGTGCTTTATGTGCAGAGCATCGCCCGTGACATCACCGGGCGCAAAGCGATGGAGGCGCGGCTGCAACAGAACGAGGAGCAGTTGCGCTGGTTGATCCAGAATATGCCGGTGCTGGTGGATGCCTTCGACCAGGACAACCGCTTGATCGCCTGGAATGCCGAGTGCGAGCGCGTGACCGGCTACACGGAGGCGGAACTGGCCGGCAATCCTGATGCGTTGGCGGTCCTCTATCCCGATCCCGCCTACCGCCAGTTCGTCCTCGATGATGCCCCCATCGACGCTCCCGGCTTCCGCGACCACGAATACAATCTGACCTGCAAGGACGGCAGCCAGCGGACCATCAGTTGGTCCAATATCTCGCCCCATCACCCCATTCCCGGCTGGCATATCTGGGCGATTGGCGTGGACGTGACCGAGCAGCGCCGCGTTGAGAAGGCGCTGCGCCAGAGCGAGGAGAAGTATCGCACTCTGGTCGAAAACGCCTACGAGGGTATTTTCATCGCCCAGGACACGCCTTTTCCCATCCGTTTCGTCAGCTATCCGCTGACGGCGATCACCGGCTACAGCCGCGAGGAACTGCTGGCGCTGGACATGGAGCAGGCGGCGGCCCTCATCCATCCCGATGACCGCCAGCGCGATAGACAGCACTTCCTCCACTGCCTGAACGATATGCCGGTCCCCAGGAACGACCATTACCGCCTGATCCACCGCAGCGGCGAGATCCGCCATGTCGATGTGTACCGGGTGCGCATCGGCTACGAGGGCGAGCCAGCCGTACAGACGGTCGTCCTGGATGTGACCGATCAGGTCGAAGTGCAGCGCCTCACCACCCACTTCCAGAAGGAGCAGGCCCGCAACACGCTGATCCAGCGCATTATCGCCATGTTCTCGCACGACATGCGCACACCGCTGGCGATCATCCAGTCCTCCCGCGACCTGCTCGCCCGCTACTACGACCGGATGTCCGAGGACGCCCGGCATGAGAAACTGGACACCATCGGGCGGCAGGTGCAGTTCGCCATCAAGATGCTGGATGACGCCGTATACACCGCTCGTGGTGGTCTCGGCGAGCGCGAATTCCACCCGGCCCCGGTCAATCTGGCGACTCTGTGTCGGGTCAGCGTCGATGAGATTCGGTCGACGCACGAGGGTTCGCATCCGATGCTGTTCGTCAACCGCGCCGGTGTGGAGACGGTCATTGTCGATAAGATGCTGGTCAGCCGCATGCTCATCAATTTGCTCTCCAACGCCATCAAGTATTCGCCCGGCGGCGGCGAAATCCGTGTGGAACT
>CAYQJO010000309.1:0-4738 GCA_964417785.1 uncultured Anaerolineaceae bacterium
TGTATCCCACCGCACCTCTACGTTCCTCTCGCAGCTGTCACATCTCGCCGCGCTGGAACAGGAGCAGACCATCGGCGCACTCAAACACCGCATGATGATGCGCATTGCCCACGAGTTCCGCACCCCGCTGACCGTGATCCTGACCTCCGCCCAGATGATCGACCATTACCTGGATCGTATGGACCTGAACCAGCGGCGTAAACGCTTCCAGAACATCGAGTTGCAGGTGGCCCACATGGTCGATCTGCTGGACGACCTGCACTTTCTGGTCGAGTCGCAGCCATTCAGCCCGGTACCCTACGATCTACACGCTTTGTGCCGGACGGTGCGCGACGGATTTGCCGGGTCGGAGCGAGTACAGCTCGACATCTCGCCCAATCTGCGCACCGTATACGGCGATTCGCGGCTGGTGTGCATCATCCTGGAAAATTTGCTGGATAACGCGCTCAAGTTCTCGCAGGGACCGGTCGGGCTGACGGTCGTGGCACACCAGAACATGATCGAGCTGCGGGTGGAAGATACCGGCATCGGCATCCTGCCGGACGAGCGCAGCAGCATCTTTGAACCCTTCACACGCGGCAGCAACTTCGATGAACTGCCCGGTCTTGGCCTGGGATTGACCAAAGCCGAGCAGGCGGTGGCGCTGCACACCGGCACGCTCCAGGTGGACAGCATCCCCGGCAGCGGGACGTGCATCGCGGTGTGGCTGCCACGATAGATCAAATCTCACTTGAGACACCAGGCGATATCTACAGTACAATGGCGACATTGTAACCAATGCAAGTGGACGAACAGGCATGGACATTCCAGCGCCAGCGAACCCGGAGAACATTTCAGAAGCAGAGTATCTCGCGCTCAAAGACTCGAGTGATGAAAAGTTCGAATACCGCGACGGCGTACTCTATGCGATGAGCGGTGGCACGGTCCGCCACAATGCAATTGCACAGAGTATCGGCGGACACCTGATGTTTCAGTTGCAGTCGTCAGGTCGGCGCTGCACGGTTTCCAATTCGGACCAACAGGTCTATATCGCGGCATACAACGCCTATCGCTATCCCGATGTCACCGTTTTCTGTGGTCAGCCAGCATATCTTGAGGGACGCGCAGATATTATCACCAATCCCATCATTCTGGTGGAAGTGCTGTCACCTTCATCATTCGTGCGCGACTATAATGATAAACTGAACGAGTATATCGAAATCGAGACACTTCAGGCATATCTGGTCGTCGCTCAAGAGAGATATCAAGTCGGACTGTACACTGTTACGGAAGACTCCAGGCAGTGGTTGTATCAGTCAGTTCGCGGCCCCGAAAGCAAGATCGTTATCCCATCTCTGGACATCACACTCAAGCTGGCGGACATATACTTCAACGCCGAGTGGGACAGCACATAACGGTCAATCAGGTTATAATGGGCTTCCCACACGAAATAAGGAGGTCCATCTATCATGAAGAAAACCATCTTACTTAGCATGATTTTGCTCCTGCTGGCGCTGCCGCTCTCTGCGCAGGAGGACGACCCCGGCGAGCCGCCGCTGCTGGCGATGCTCGGCCATGTCCCCAACGCCGCCGAAATCCGTGACAGTCTCATCGGTTGGGCTGATCTGCGGCTGGCCGACGAAGCTCGCGGACTGCCCCCTTTCGACGAGCGAGCCGCCTATGAACTGGCTAAACGACTGGACCGCGATGGTATCTGGCTGTACTCGCTGCCCGGATACGGCATGCCGCCCAACTGGTCGCAGTATCTGATGATTGCGCTGGAAGAGGGTGGTGCGGAGTTCACCGGCTTCGAGCTATTCGACCTGGATTACACCCTGCACGCTGGCAATCCGCCCGCCGGAGTGGTGGTGCTTCAGGGCCGCTTTGACGAATCCGCCATCGACTCCGCGCTGACCGCCCGTGACTACACCGTCGCCAACAACGCCGACGATGTGACGCTGTGGTGCAGTGCGGCGGGCTGCGACAGCGGGCAGGAGATGGATTTGCGAAACGCCAACCCGGCTAACCTGTTCGGCGGACACCTGGGCCGGTCGGAGCCGCTGGCACTGGCGGGCGATACCGTCCTCAACTCGCCCGACCTCGCCACCTTGCAGGGATTGATCGCCGCCTACCGCGATGAGATTCCATCGCTGGCAAG
This sequence comes from uncultured Anaerolineaceae bacterium, assembly GCA_964417785.1. GTDB lineage: Bacteria > Chloroflexota > Anaerolineae > Aggregatilineales > Phototrophicaceae > DAOTUL01. The sequence goes on from CAYQJO010000309.1 coordinate 2,138, forward strand.
CGACGATACTTACCGCGCCGCCGCCACCTATGCCGTGACAGCGGGCGATTTGCGTCAGGTCAATTTCGTCAGCGCGGCCACCGTCTTCGCCGCTGACCCGGTACGCGCCATCCTGGGCGACCGCGCTACCGAAGAGCAGATGGAAGAACTGCGCGAACGCCTGGGCCTGAACGATGACTATGTGCCGGTGGGGCAGGTCGCCGAACTGCTCGCCATCACCGACCATGTGGACATCGACGCCGACACGGCGACCGCGTCGCTGGTGCTGGTGTATGGCGACGCCGAAACAGCACAGACCGCTCATGACGAACTGACACGCCGCCTTGAGGAGAGTGAACTGCTCTTGATGAGTCTCCGGCAGCCGCTGCGCGAACTGCTGGATGAGCGGGGTTACGTGCTGGTCGGGCCGGAACTGGTCACGGATGAGGAAAACGGCAAGACGCTGCTGGTCCTCAGCATCGAATCCGAACTGGTGCGCGGAGAAGGCGAAGAGGACGGTCGGCTCCAACTGTCGGCCATGGCGATGCGCCTGTGGGTTGATATGGTCTACAACCGCGACCTGATCTGGCTGAATTGATTTGTAACCATGCAGCGAAAGTGCTAGACTCGCGGCTATGACGAACGATCCCTGGAATAACCTGTCCCTGCAACCGCAGTCACCGCCGCCAGAACCACCGTCGTCGTCTCTCCTGGACCCGTTTATCTATCCCAGACGCGATTCTGGCACCCGTCTGCGGGCGCTGCTGTATCAGGGCGTTATCTGGGCGCTGGCGTGGATGCTGGTCGTTCAGGTCTACGGCGAGTCGGTCGATTGGCTGCTGCCGCTGGCGCTGCTCGCGGCAGTGGTCGCTTTTCCGCTGACCGCCTTCCACTATTTTCGCCGCTACAAAGACCTGATCGCCGGATTGCGCATGGCGATGCAGCGCACGCTGCTGTTCCTGCTGTGGGCGGGCGCGGTCCAGTTGGCGTATGCCACCGGCCAGATCGACGTTTCGGCGTTCGGTGTGTTCGGCATCGGCGTGGTCACAGCAATCCGCCTGAGCCTGCCCATCTGGAACATGGAAATGGTGGCCGGAGGCGTGTACTTGCACCGGCGGCGTCTGGACCTGGCCGACCGCTACCACTTCCCGGCACGCCCGGTGCCGCTGGTGGATGAGGACCTGATCGAGACGCTGGTGGTGGCCGGCCTGCCGCGTGCCTCGCTCAAAATCTTCCTGGAACGGTCCGCGCCCGACTATCTACGCGACAACCTGAAAACACTGCTGCTGGACATCGCCTACAAGCAGCTTGCCGCCGTGATCCAGGCCAACCCGGAAATCCTGGACGCGGCCTCGTTTTTCCGCTTCAACCCCGATCCCGACGACAACACGCTGACCGAGCGCAAGCTGCGCGAAGCGTTCACGGTGCGCCTGGAGAAGCTGGCCCCGGCGCAGTCGGGACCGGCTGCGGCCCTGTCAGGCGCACTGGAAAAGCTCTACAACGACTACCGGCGGGCCAACAACACCCTCTACACGCTCTTCGAGCAGTGCGATGACTGGCGGCGCATTGCCGCGCCGGTGGTGTGGATCAGCACATTTGACGAGTGGCGGCTCATCTGGGATAAAAACCGGATGGTGAATGTATCGCTCAACCTGGATGCGCTGGACACGCTGGACAAGGTGCCGTATGGCCTGTGGGTGAAGTTTTTGTGCAGTTTTGAGCCGGACCGGATTCGCGTCCCCCGGCTGCGCCAGTTGATCGCCCAGCAGGCCAGCGTTGCGGCGACTGAGCGGTTCGTCCAATCCATGCTGACCAACGCCATCACGCCGGAAGCGCAGCAGCTATTCGAGTCGATGAAGCGGCCCGACGCGCTGGAACGCGGCACGCGGGTGTTCCGTGAGCGCCTGCCGCGCATGGCCCAGCAGCTTCAGAACGACATGCGGCTGCGCATTGAACCCTGGTCGATCCAGGTGCAGCCGGTGGTGGATGGCCGGGTGATGGACGCCCGCCGCGACATCGAAATCGAGATCGGTCGCTTGCAGGCGTTGATGGAAGCCGGTCATGTGGACGATGCTTACCGGGCGGAACTGGTCATGCGCATGTTGATGCTGCAAAACATACCGCGCTCGACCCTGACATTCCCGCGCAACGTCATCGACTTTCCATCACAGAACATCCAACCCACACCGCCACCGTCAATGCCGCCACCCTCCAACCCCCCGCGCATTGATCCGCGCCCACCGCGCCGCCGCAGCATCGACGAACTGGCCGACAGCGACATCATCGACGTGCATCCCGACCAGGACGACCCCGACTCCTACGGGCCGTAACTCACAACTCATCATTCGGAGTAGAAGTATGGATCAAGTTCATCCTCCGGAATGTACCGCTGCAAATCCCGATACAGCCGCTTGAGTGTACCAATCGCCATAGGCTTGTTGCCATGCACGGGTACATTCACGACTTGTGTTTCATCCTCAAGGAAACGCTTCAGAATGTGATGGCTACCTCGAATGCGAACAACTTCAAAACCCAGTTCCTCAAGGATTCTTACAATCGCTTTGCCACTTAACCTACGCAATCTCGGCATAGTTCAAGGGTAGTTCTATCGTTACGACAATG
>CAYQJO010000310.1:0-4736 GCA_964417785.1 uncultured Anaerolineaceae bacterium
ACCAGATCGGGGACCAGGACAAAGGGTTTGTTGTCAGCATCGGGGATAGTCTGCTCGAATTCGTCCAGTTTCTCGCGCACGACAAACATCACATCCGGGATGCGCGATCCACGCACCCAATTGGGTGAGTCCGTGAGTACAAAGGTGGTTTCGGCGAATACCTCACCGTGATCTTCATATGGCAGAAGTGCGGCCAATATCCGTTTGACAGTGCGACCATGGCGTGAAGCGTTTGGCATTCTGGATACGATCTCCCCGTTGATGATCTCAAACGGCCCCTCCTGGTCGGAGCGGCGGATGAACTCGTCCATCGTCATCACAGCAGTTGATACAGCCATACCGGGTACCTCATCTAACCTTACGAATGCGATTATATCACGGCACCTGCACCACAGACAGGATGCGTGTGGTGCCATCGTCATAGAGAACATAAGCCGGGTCTTTGACGGTCAACCGGGGTGACCAGTCCACGCCCTCAATTAGCGGTTGACCATCGGCGTCGAACACCCACACCGACTCCACGCTGCCGATCCCGCTGCCGCCCGTGTTGGTCTCGTTCGTCAGCAGCAGATCGCCCGCCTGATAATATGTCGGCAGCACATTAGGCCGCGCACCGAACACCATCACCAACACATAGCCGTCCGCGAAGGGCAGCGCCGCCACACCGACCTCGCGGTAGGCATCGCTGAGGGCCTTGTCGCGGTCCGTGCTGGACTGCCGCCAGAATTGCAGCGCGAAATCGACCGACCCGACGGCGGCGTTCTCGGCCACCACGACCGACTCGCCATAAGTGGGCCAACTGGCGGCCCGTTCCGCAGGCCCTTTGCCATCCGCGCCGGTGTGGAAGTCACCGCCCTTTGCCGGGATGTCGGTCTCTTGCACCAGATAGGTGGCCTGGGCCAGTGCCAGCGCGTCCAATGTGGCGTTGGGTCGCAGCGGCCACAGCGATTCGTCCGCCCGCCAGTTGTTGACTGCCGCCAGCAGTTCGGCCTCTACCACCCCATCAGGCGCGATGTTGGTCTGGACTTCAGGTGCGGACTCGACCACGATGTCAGGTGCGACCGGCTTGGCCTCCACCACTGGCGGCTCGGTGTATCCGGGCAGGATCGCCACATCGGTGCGCCGGTCAATCGTGGTATCGACCGCGTTTGTGCCGTCGCTGTAGCGCACGATCAGGGCGGCAGGAGCGCCGTCCGGTACCGGCAGCGACCGCTCCCATGCCACCGGGCCGGTCAGTGCGGTGCCGTCAGTGGCGAGAATCTGGACGGTGGTGGCGTTGGACAGAATATCCGGATAGCGGGCGGCGAACTCCGAGCGGTCGTTGGAGAGCAGCAGGCGGCCATCACGCGGATCGACCAGCGCCGGCAGCACATTCGGACGTGCGCCGAAGGTGACGATGACCAGCCGGTCGCTGCCGACGGCGAGCGCCGCCACACCGATCTCGCGGTAATCGCTGCTGGTGATGGCGCGGCTGTGCAGGTCGGAACTGCGCCAGAAGTTGACAATCGATGTCACACTGCCCACCCCGGCGTTCTCGGTGATGAGAATCTCGGCGGGCGTGTTATAAGTCGGCCAGTTGTAGCTGGCGGTCTGCGCCCGTTGACGTGGATAGAGACCATTGCGGTCACGATGGAAGTCACCGCCCTGCTGCGGGATGTTGGTCTCGTTATCCAGGTAGAGCGCCTGATCCAGCGCCATCGCCCGCAGCGTTTTATCCGCCCGCAGCGGCCACAGGCCAGCATCCAGCCGCCATTGATTGATCTTCGCCAGGATTTCGCGCTCGAAGGCGACGTCCGCCGCCTTGTCCTGGGCGACCACTGCACCGAGGGCCAGGCACAGCGTAATGAGTACCAGCAGTATCCGTATCATTTCGTTATCCTTATGGTTGCCTACACATGGAGTATAGACGATAATCGGCGGATGTTGCGAAGCATTACAGTTGAAAGGCAGGGCAATCGCTTCAAACCGAAATGCGGTTCAGGACGTCGTGTGGATGTTACGGTGGGACGGCACGCGGCGGTGTGGCGGTCATCGCGTAGGGACGCGCAAAGGCGCGTCCGAAAATGCTGAGTTGAAAGGAGAAGCCTATGCGATGGTTCTGGGTTTTGCTGACCGCCTTGAGTGCAAATGACGCCGGTGACGGTGCAGCGGCGTTCGGTGTGGTCGAAGCCGAGACACTGCACAATATGCTACAATAACATCATATAAAGGAAGAGCGAAGGGATTTTGTATGCGCGGTATCACGATAACCATGATCGTCATTCTGGTTCTGGCTGGGGCGATGTTGGCCCAGGAGGATGCGCCGCTTGACGGTGTGACCATCCTGCCAATTGAGACGATTGTAGACGAAGACTTCGAAATCACGAATTTCGCCAGCGACGGCACCGCTGTGCTGGAACTGACGACCAGCGTGCCGGTGGCCTGTTCGATTGTGTACGGCACGACCGAGGCGTTCGGCTCCGTGAGTGTCGATCAAGATATGGCCGGTGGCGCACACACGGACCACCAGCCGCTACTGTCCGGTCTGGAAGAAGGCGCAACTTACTTCTATCGCGTGCAGGGCGTGGATGCGGACGGCAATATCTACATCTCCGAGGTGATGACCTTTGAGGTGCCGGAGTTCGAGGACGAGCCGGTCGAAAACTTGCTCGCACCAGAGCGCGGCGCTGAGATCGTCGGTTACAGCAGTGCCTTCGGCGGTGCTGAACCCGACGCACGTTGGGGTGTCAATAACGCAGTCGATGGCAGCCCCAACACGGAATGGTCCAGCGATGGCGATGGTGACGATGCCTGGATCGAATTTGAATTGGCGGAGCGGTCAAGCATCAACCGGGTCGTGTTCTGGACACGCCTGATGAGTGACGGGAGTTCGCAGGTGTTTTCCTTCACCCTAACCACTGACGAGGGCGAAACCTACGGGCCGTTCGAGGTCTCCGACGCCGAGCAAGCGACCGAGTACGAGGTCGATATTGTGGCGGAGACGCTGCGCTTCGATGTGGTCGATAGCAGCGGGGGCAACACCGGCGCGGTTGAGATCGCCGTCTATGGCGAGGAGGAATAGGTTCAGAACACCAGAAAGTTGCGGGCCACCCGGTCTTTATGGGCCGGGTAGGTCTGCGGGTAATATCGCACAGCGCCATCATTTAATCCTTCATTACGACAATCTTTAGGCCGTTGAAAGGTAATAACGATTACAATAGTAGTATTGACCGTTGAGTCCCTGGGGCAGTCATGGCTACCGCTATAGATGTGATGGGCATTCGAGTCCATTCGATGTCCGCTGACGAGATCGTGGCAACCATCGGCCAGACGATAGAGCGCGGTGAGCGCACCATCGTCGCCAATGTAAACGCTCATGCGTTGAAAATGGCGCTTGAGCAGCCCGATTTCGCCCGTTTTTTGAATAATGAAGCCGACTATGTGTTTTGTGACGGATTTGGTGTGAAGCTGGCCGCGTTTATTCTGGGCAAGAGCGTTCAATATCGCTGCACCCCGCCCGATTGGATAGACAACCTGTGTGCGGCGTGTGCCGAACATGGCTACACGCTGTATTTGCTGGGGGCCGAAGGCGACACAGCCGAACGCGCCGCCCACCGGCAGATGGAGAAACATCCCAATCTCCAGGTGGTCGGATGGCACGACGGCTACTTTAACAAGGCCCAGAATCACCCCGAAAACCAGGCGATTGTGGACTATATCAACCAGTTGAAGCCGAATATACTCCTGGTTGGCTTCGGGATGCCGCTCCAGGAGCAGTGGCTCTCTGAAAATTGGGACCGGCTGGAAGCACAGGTCGCCCTGCCGGTAGGTGCATTGTTCGATTATATGGTGGGCAATGTCTACCGTGCGCCGCGCTGGATCACCGATCATGGTCTGGAATGGCTGGCACGTCTGGTCATCGAGCCGCGACGTCTGTGGCGGCGCTATGTTATCGGCCTGCCGGTGTTGTTTTCGCGTGTTCTTGTGTACCGCTTGTTCCACGACCGGCGCTCCCAGCAAGAAGCCGCAGCCAGGCCGTAAACGTAAGGGGCGCGGCGGCCACCGCTGCGCCCTATCCTTGCTTTTCCATTGTGTCTGCAATACCTTAAGCATTCTCCCTCCACTATAAGTTTATAATGGTGGTTGAACTTATAGCGCAGGAGCAAACAGGTATGAATGATAATCATATGGATATGCAGCGCCTCTTCCAGAACTCAATTGATATGTTCGGGACAGCCGGACTGGACGGGTATTTTCAATCGTTGAACCCGGCATGGGAGGCCACACTTGGCTGGACCACCGAAGAGCTGCGATCCAAACCCTTCATTGACTTTGTGCATCCCGATGATGTCGAGAAGACCAACGCCGAGTCCGCCCGGATTGCGGACGGTGCAACGATCATCACCTTCGAGAACCGTTACCGGTGCAAAGATGGCAGCTACCGGCGGCTGGGCTGGACGGCGGTTCCCGATATGGATGAGGGACTGCTCTACTTCGTCGCCCGCGATGTCAGCGAAGCATATCGCCAGCGCAAACTGCTGGATACGGTGCTGGATAACATGCCATCCGGTCTGCTGGCCGTCGAGGCCGCCAGCGGCAAGACCCTGATCGCCAACCGGCTCGCCGAGGACATTCTGGGGCGTGGGATCAACCCGGACGTCGGTGCTGATGACATGAACGAGGTTTATGCCGCCTACCGCTACGGTACCGACGACATCTACCCCACCAAGGAACTGCCCCTCATCCGGGGGCTGTAC
>CAYQJO010000311.1:0-4735 GCA_964417785.1 uncultured Anaerolineaceae bacterium
CAATTTTCTTATCTGGATCGGCATCACCGAAGCCGCGTTGATCCGGCGCAATACCGCGATATTCGGGTGGCAGCGCCAGCATGGTATCCTCCCACCACGTCGCCGAACTGATATTACCGTGCAGAAACAGCACCGGGATACCATCTTCAGGTCCGGTGAAAAGGACACGGGTGGTCAGCCGGTTGCTGGTGATGGTGCGAGCGGCGACGCCGGGCAGAGTTTCAACTGTCATTTCAGCAGTTCCACCAGGATATTCACAAAACGCTCCGGTGCTTCAAAATAGTAATGATGGCCGACGCCGGACATAACATAGGTGGTGGCGTTGGGAATCTCACGCGCCAGCAATTCGACGTTGGCTGGCGGGACAACCCTGTCTTCCGCACCGGTGAAAACCACCGTTGGGATAGTGATCGCACCCAGTTTGCCCTCGAAGGCGGCTTCGGCACTGACGAGTCCCAATCCAACCGCCATCTGCGCCTGATAAGATTCAGGGGTGACTGGCTGCGTTCCCTTGTAGACGACCACCTCATCGATCACATCCGGGTGGGCTTCAGCGAAACCGGGCGCACAGGCAATCGCCAGACCACGCCGCGCCACATCGACCGGGTCGCCGCTCTGATTCATCATCACCGCCAGCGCTTCCTGCGTCACCGGGACGTGATTTGGACCGCCGAAGTTGGTGGCACTGAGAACCAGCGTCTTGATGAGATCAGGCCGGGTCAGCGCAAGCTGCTGTGCGACAAAGCCACCCATCGAGTGACCCAGGACGATAGCCGGAGCAAGGTTGAGGTTCTCAATCAATGCGGCGGTGTCTTCGGCCAGCAGCGCGGCGCTGTAGGGACCATCCGGCTTATCCGACTGCCCTGCCCCGCGATTGTCAAAAGTGACGACCTGGAAATGCTGCGCCAGTCCCGGCACCACCTTGTGCCACTGCCACAGACCATAACCGAGGCCAGCGATCAGCACGAGCGGCTGGCCTTTGCCCTGGATTTCATAGTTGATCTGGATACCATTGGCTTCTATTTTCGGCATAATCTATTACTCCGTAAACGATTGCTTTTCCAACAACGTTTCGTATGCGCTGCGCCAATCCGCCGATAGACCCGCAACCCCCAGCACACGGCGCAGCCCATCCTCGTTGGCTTTGTCGAAGTGCATGAGATGAAACGCCTCTTTGACTGTCACACCGACCGGATCGACCTGCGCCAGCGTGATCGGATCGCCGGCACCGACCTCACCTTCATCCAGCACACGCAGGTAGAAACCAACTTCTTCGCGTTCCATAAACATCTTGACGAAGCGGCTCTCATCCATTTTGTGTGCCAACTTATAGCAGGGCGTGCGCGGCTGCGTCACCTGCACCCGCACCGCTCCCACACGGAAAACATCGCCGATGTGGACCTGAACTTCGAGCATGCCCTCAACGGTGAAGTTCTCCCCGAACTGTCCGTACTGGAAACCATCACGCCCAAGCCGGTCCTGCCAATAAGGGTAATGGTCGAAGGCGAAGGCATAGACGGCCTTATCTTCGCCGCCGTGATTCTTGAGGTCGGCCTGACCATCCCCATCCAGGTTGGTTTTGCGCAGCATCAACCGACCATCAACCGGCTCTTTGTAGATGCCGGTGGTCATGGTTGTGCCGTTGTAGGGGACTTCGCGTGGCAGTGAGACATTGACGGATAGCAGACGCATTGATCTAGTCCTTGAGATATTGCTTACGTAGTTCCGCTTTCACCACTTTGCCGTAGGGCGAATACGGCAAAGTGTCGGCAAAGATCACCCGTTTAGGAATCTTGTAGCGGGCCAGCCGCTCACCGCAGAAGGCTTTCAGTTCCTCGCCGGTCGCGGTCTTATCCGGCTTCAGGACGACGATCATCAGGCCGATCTCGCCCCACTTCTCGTCCGGTTCACCGATGAGGGCGGCATCCTCAACCGTCTCGTGTTCGCGGAAAGCTGCTTCGACCTCAGCGGCGTAGATGTTCTCCCCGCCGCTGATAATCATGTCTTTGGCACGACCGATAATAGTGAAAAAGCCGTCCTCGTCCATACGGGCGGTATCGCCGGTGTGGAACCAACCATCCACCAGCTCTCTGGCGGTCGCATCCGGGTTCTTCCAGTAGCCCAGGCACACATGCGGACCGGCGATCAGCAGTTCCCCTGGCTCACCCACCGGCACATCGCTGCCGTCGCTGTCCACCAGACGCATTTTGCTGTGGAAGATAGGCCGTCCGACCGAACCCGTTTTGGGGACCGAATCTTCATCAGTCATGGCGAAGCAGTTCGCGCCGACCTCGGTCAGGCCGTAGCCCTGGCGGAAGACGATGTTCTTGCGCTCCCGCCATTCTTGCATGAGCGAAGGTGGGCAGGGTGCGCCACCACTGATGAAGAAATGGACATGGCTGAAATCGGCTTTCTCGAACTCCGGCGACCTGAGCCACATCTGGAACAGGGTCGGTACGCCCAGGATGACCGTACATTTCTCGCGCAGGATGATCCGCAGCGACTCGTCGGGGTCGAAGCTGCGGCCCAGGACAATACGCCCACCGACGTAGAGAACCGGTGTCAGGAAAGCGAACAGGCCACCGGCATGAAACAGCGGCGTCAGCACCGGCGAGACGTCCTTTTCCGTCAGGCCCCAACTGGCGACGGTGTTGATAGCGTTGAACAAAATCTGGCGGTGCGGGATCATCGCCCCTTTGGGCTTGCCGGTCGTACCGGATGTATACAGGATGCAGTAGGGTGTCTCGCTGTTGATGTCGTCCGGTCGCGGCGGTTCATCGGTGCTGGCGGATTCAACCTCGTAGACCAGCGCCCCTTCGATCTGCGCTCCTTCAATGGCGACAATGTGTTCGACTTTGATGTCGTCTTTCATCGCCTGATAGACATCGACATATTCTGGCCCGACCAGCAGCACTTTCGGCGTGCAGTCGTTGACGATGTACGTCAGTTCACGCGCCACCAGACGCCAGTTCAGCGGCGCGAACATGGCCCCGATTTTCCCCAACCCGAAGAACAGGTCCAGATAGATAACATTGTTCTGTGACAGGATCGATACCCGGTCGCCCTGCCCCACGTCGCATTTCTCGCGCAGGAAGTTGGCGGCGCGGCAGGCACGGGCGTTGAGTTCCTTATAGGTATAACGGGTATCCGTGTGCAGATCGAGCAAGGCTTCGCGCTCCGGGGTCAGACGAGCGCGGGCCGTTAAAAAGTCAGCCGCATGAAACATATTTTTCCCTCCCCTGGATATTTCTAATTTCACAGGCGCGATGCGTCGTGCCAATCGTTCAGGTCCCGACGACGAGACCGCCATCGACGCGCAGGACCGCACCGCTGACGAAGCTGGCTTCATCGGACGCCAGGAACAGGTAGGCGTTGGCGATGTCGCGGGGGTCGCCCATTCGGCGCAGCGGGGTGCGTGACTTCATACCGTCGATGATCTTCTCCGGCATGGACGCCAGAATCTCGGTGGCGATAAAACCGGGTGCGATGGCGTTGACACGGATACCGTAACGGCCCAGTTCACGCGCCCACACTTTGGTCATACCGACGACACCGGCTTTGGTGGCGACATAATTGGTCTGACCAAAGTTGCCATCCAGGCCGACGACCGATGACGCATTGAGAATGACGCCGCCGCCGCGTTCGATCATGTGTGGGACGACTGCCTGAGTGCCGTTGTAGACGCCTTTGAGGTTGATGGCGATAACCAGATCGAAATCGGCCTCTGGCATCATCCCGACGACCTGACCGTCCTTCCATTTGATAAGCTGGTTGTCGCGGACGATCCCGGCGTTGTTGACCAATACATCGACATGACCGTATTTGGCGATGACAGCCTCGATCCAGTCGTTCACCTCTGCGTGATCGGCGACATTGACTTTGAAGAACTCGGCACCGGTGGCGTCAGCGGTCGCCTGTCCAACCTCGGCGTTGACATCGCAGATAACGACCTTCGCGCCCTCCTCAGCGAAGCGTTCGGCGGTGGCCTTGCCGATCCCGGCGGCCCCGCCGGTGATGAGTGTGACTCTGTCCTGTAAGCGGTTTGCCATGTTCAGTAATCCTTATTTTGAGATAGCTAAATGCCCGGTGACAACTTCGGGATAATGTCGTGCGACGGCTCCTTTTTGCAGATAAAGGTTGCCATCAGCGATGGTATAAAATTCAACGGCGATTTCACCCGTTGGCAGATCGATCAGACAGACGATTTCGCCCTCTGCCGAGACCACTGCCGGAGCAAGCTGGATCAACCGCCACACATGGGCGCGTTGACTGTCTCGGGTGGCGGCTATCGGGCCGAACACGATCACCCCATCGGCTGATCGTAGTTCACCGGCATATTCCAGCAGATCGCTGGCAGCGACTTCCGGCGGCACGGTGATGACGTTCTTTTCACCGCGCACCAGATCACCACGCTGGCGGAATAGCTGACCAGCCGACATCCAGTAGTAGTAATAGAACGGTAGCTGACCCGGCTGCCGGTACTCAAAGTCAAGTACGCCGTCTGAAGTCTGGATTATGGGCGCTGCTGCGCTCAAGAACTGCTCAACCTGTTCAAATGATGCTGCCGTCAACTCCTCCAGGTCAGGTCCAGGGTCAAGGTAATCCGCTGTAATCGTCAGATCAAGCGGACCGGCCAACTGCTGCAACTCCGCGACCTCATATCCGGACAGTGTCCGGGCATACTTCAGTATCTTGCCCCAATAGACATGTGTGTCAGTCATTCGTCAAATCCAGT
>CAYQJO010000312.1:0-4733 GCA_964417785.1 uncultured Anaerolineaceae bacterium
TGTGAGTGAGCATTGATGGAATGCTTACCTGGGATTTATGTGGGTGGTATCCGGTAGAATGACGCGGAAGGTGGTACCGCAATGTCGCTTTCGACGGTGATGCTGCCGCCGAGACCGGTGCCGTAGTCGCCATCTACCGTGCAGACCTTTCATTGACCTTGAATTCAGATCAATTGAACCTTGCCGACATTACATTAATTCAAAAGGATTGGTGAGCAGTTGAACGACGGTGTTCAACGTCCCCAGCTTGACGCGGTCCCCGTTACGCAGGGGGTAGGGTTCGTCGGGCGGGATACGCTTGCCGTTGACAAAAGTGCCGTTGGCGCTCTTGTTGTCCACCAGATAGACGCGCTCGCCCTTGAGGCGCAGGGTGGCATGTTTGCGCGACACTCCTTTTTCAAAGGCGTTGTAGGGTGACAGATCGACCCCTTCATAGAGGTCGGTGGAGGGGTACGAGCGGCCCACATGCATCTCCTCGGAGAGATTGAACACCAGTTCAACCTGCATGTCGATCACGGTCAGGCCGATACGCCAGGGACGCGGCATACCTTTGTCCTGGGGACCGGTTTTGGGGACTGCGTAATCGACATCGGGTCCGGAATCAAAGCGTTTGGTGTCCTTGATGATACCGGGTACACGCACCGTCTTGTTTCTGCCGCTCAGACCTGTCATGGCCGTCCTCATTAAGCGCTACGTTTCTTTGAGTATGCTATAATCATCACATAGAATGTGAGAGAATGCAAATGAGTCCACTCACCCCCGACCAGATCGCGCTGGTTCGCCAGTGCAGCCGTGACGATGACGCTTTTGAGACGTTGTTGTCGCTTATTGATGATCGGATGGCGCTTATGCTGCGTTCGCTGCCGTTCATTGTTTACACTTTTGATCTCCACACCCGGACACCGATATTCTATCAGGACTCCTTTCTCGGTTACAGCCGTGAGAGGCTGATGTCTCATGACTCCATTATCGAGACCATCCATCCCGACGACGCGGAGATGGTCCGGGCGCACTGGTCGGCTTTGCGAGATGACGTGACCGCGCTGCCGGTTCTGGAATACCGGGTGCGCCACAAAGACGGCCACTGGGAATGGGTGCGCGAGCAGAAGTCCGTCATACAACCCGGTGAACTGCTGGTGGTGCTGTCCATCATCAGTCCGCGCAAGATGGTCGAGAGCCACCTGGAACAATCCGAGGCCCTGTTCCGGGCGCTGACGCGGGCTAACCCGGATTACGTCACGGTCGTTGACGGTGACGGGCGCGTCGAGTATGTCAATCAGGTGCCAGACGGAGTAGCCGAAAGCGACTTCATCGGGTCGATGGTGTTGGATGTGGTGGTGGAGGCGTATCAGGCAGAGGCCCGCGCCGCACTGGCCCGTGCTTTGACTCAGGGCGACACTGTAAGCATCGAGACACCCGGCCTACGTCCAGACGGAACGAAAGGCTGGCTGGCCCATAACATTGTTCCAATTGAGCGCGGCGGTGTGATTACCGGCGCAGCCATCATTTCGACCGATATCAGCATCCATAAGCAGGCTGAAAGGCAGGAACACGCGCAGCGGGTGCTTTCTGACGCGCTGCTGGATATGGCGACCACGATCAACAGCACGCTCGAATTCGACAAGGTGCTGGACCGGATCATGGTCAACATCGAACTGCTGGTATTACATGAGGACGCCAACATCATGCTGCTGGAAAACGGCAGTACGCGGGTGGTGGCTTTTCGCGGGCGGAAGGGTGTCGCCACCCGGATGCAGTCGTTGGTCTTGTCGAATTCGCCGTATATGACGCGCATGTACCGGGAACACCAGCCGGTGATCGTGGATGACATGGACAAAGACCCCGACTGGACCCGGATCGCCGGTCTGAATGTGGTGCGGTCGTACCTGGGGGTGCCGATCATGATGGGGGGCAGCACCATCGGCTTCCTGAATGTGACCAGCCGCACACCCGGTTTGTTCACCCGCGAACATGCGAACAATCTGCTGGCGTTCGCCGACCACGCCGGGATCGCCATCCACAACACGCGCACGCACATCCAGGCGCTGAAACTGGCGATGCTGGATGAGCGTGAACGGTTGGCCCGTGATCTGCACGATTCGGTGAACCAGACGCTCTTCAGCGCCAATGTCATCGCGGAGATGCTGCTGCGCATGTGGGGGCGCAATCCCGAACAGATTCTTGAGGGGTTGTCGCAGCTTCACCAGTTAACACGCAGTGCGCAGTTTGAAATGCGCACGCTGTTGATGGAGCTGCACCCGGCGGCGCTGGGCGGGGCCGATCTGAACGACTTATTGCAGCAGTTGGCGACTATCTTCACCAACCGGACCGGCACCCCGGTCATGCAGGCGATGGACAGCGGTATCCGCCTGGACGCCGAGACACAGATCGCCATTTACCGGATTGTCCAGGAGGCCCTGAACAATATCGCCAAACATGCCCGTGCCACCGAGGTTGAGATCGACCTCAGCGGTGGCCCCCCACTCACGCTGTCTATCAGTGATGATGGGAAGGGCTTCGACCCGGAATCCCGTCTGGCGGAGACCATGGGGTTGAACATTATGCAGGAGCGAGCGAGCGCCGTCGGCGGATCGCTCCATATTGATAGCAAGCCTGGAGAAGGCACCGTTGTCACTTTTAGGTGGAGTGAAACATGACCATTCGCGTTGTACTCGTTGATGACCATCATATGGTCCGTAAAGGACTGGCATTTATCATCAACGGTTTTGACGATCTCGAACTGGTGGGGGAGGCAGCCAGCGGTATCGAGGCGATTCGTGTCTGTGATGAGATTCGACCCGATGTCGTCTTAATGGACCTGGTGATGCCGGAGATGAGCGGGATCGAAGCCATCCGCACCATCCGCATCAGTCACCCGGAGACGCAGATGATCGCGCTGACCAGTTTCGATAATGACGATCTGGTTCACGGAGCGCTGCAAGCGGGTGCAATCGGTTATTTGATGAAGAACGCGACCGTCGATGATCTGGTGGAGGCCATCCGCAATGCACACCGGGGGCGGGCCACATTGGGGTGGGAGGCGACGCAGTCGCTGGTGCATTCAGCCAACCAGCCGGTTGACTCCCAGCAGTTCCGGCTGACGCCGCGTGAGCAGGAGGTTCTGGGCCTGATGGTCCAGGGGTTGACCAACCGCGAGATCAGCGAGGTGTTGATGGTGAGTTATTACACGATCAACGCCCATGTGCGCAATATTCTTTCTAAAATGAATGTTTCCGGGCGCACCGAGGCGGTCGCCCTGGCGTTAAAACTAAAAATGTTTTGAAGAGAGCCAACCACCGAAGGGGGGACATCCCAGCCATGAACTACACATTCCACAATGCGGTTGAGATCATCGAAACCGAGGACGGGGTGCATGCGGCGCGTTTGCCGGTGGCGCTGGAACCGTACCTGAATCCCAACGCCCAGATGCGTATGTATTGGAGTGTCGGCTGCGAACTGCGCTTTGTGCCGCGTGCGTGGCCGGTACATGTGACGCTTTCCAAAGCCGACGAGGGACCGGCGCTGGTGACGGTGTATCACGGGGCCTTCATGCGCGGCCAGCAGCATATCGTCGGGCCGGACCCGGTGACGATTGCGATCACGCCGCCGGACAAGATGGCGCATCTGATCGACATCGCCGGACGCGACGGCCACGCCTTCGATCCGCAACTGGTGCGGGTGATGCTGCCCTGGCGCGGGACGACGATGGTCCACAGCGTTGAGGGCGACATTGTGCCACCACGCCCGGACCAGACGCCCGCGACGCGCTATCTGGCTTACGGTTCGTCCATCTCGCAGGGCAATCTGGCGCTGCGCCCGGACGGCATGTATGTGGCGCGGACGGCCCAGCGTCTTGGTGTGGATTTGTTCAACAAGGGACTCGGTGGCGGAGCGCACCTGGAGCCGGAGGTGGCCGATTTCATCGCCAGCCGCGACGATTGGGATTTCGCCACGCTGGAACTGGGGATCAACATGGTGGGCGGATTCAGCGCGGAGGCCTTCGACGCCCGCGCTCACCAGTTCGTGGCGACGGTGGCGGCCACCGGGCGGCGTGTGTTCGTGCTGGACCTGCTGCCTTTCGTCAACGATGCTGACCCGGCGAAGGTGGCGTCCTTCCGCCAGAGTGTGCGCGATGCGGTCGCCGCCGCCGGCCAGCCCAACACGGTCTATGTCGATGCCCAACCGCTGCTGCCCGATCTGACAGGACTGACGACTGATCTGGTCCATCCGTCACCGGCGGGCATGGAGACCATCGCGGCCAATCTGGCGGCGGTGCTGCTCACCTATCCGTGACATTTTCGGACGCGAAAAATCGCGTCCCTACATGATGACCGCCCCACCACGACTATTAATTGCTCTTCACTTCCGTGTGATCCAGGATGAGGCGTTCGCCGCTGGGATGGCGCACGAGATAGGCGGGGTGGTCGTCTGCGATGCGCACGGGAATGGGGATGCCGAGAACGTTGATCGTGCCGGAATGACGGAATACCTGCTCGATGATTCCGCTGCCGACGATGCCGTTGTCCTCCCAGCGAACCTCGGTGCCTAGATCGTAATTGTTTAACATGGATTTATCTCCTGAATTCTATTCTGAATAAATACTTTATTTATATCATTATAACATAGAACGCGGCGCAGGCGCATGGAGAAAATGAACTATTTTTTGGCCTCACACCGTGACGGCACGCAGGTCGTCCCCTACACACGCCCACCGTAGGGACGACCAACCGGGC
>CAYQJO010000313.1:0-4724 GCA_964417785.1 uncultured Anaerolineaceae bacterium
GAAGTGATTCCGGGATACCGTAGCCGGTATCTTCAACGGTGACGACTGCCATATTGTCTTCGGTAATCAACCGAACATCAATATCGCCTTCGTTGGGTGTGTATTTGATGGCGTTGCTGAGAAGATTGGCAATCGCCTCATGCACCTGGTTGGCATCACCAGGTACCGCCATCAGGTCCGATTTGCCCAGATGCGGTCGCAGCCGCTGGGATTTTGCCTTCGCCAGCGGTTGGAACTCCTCTATCGCAAGCACAAGCTGAGCATAGAGGTTGAAGACCTCTTCACCTTCCATCTTCGCCATCTGCTCAATACGTTCCAATGAGAGGATATTCTCCAGCATTGTGTTCATTCGCCGGGCCGCATGGCGAATCTGATCGACATAATCCTTGTTCTCTGGCGCGGCTTGCATGTCCAGAAGTTGAGTATACCCCTGGATGACCGACAGCGGGCTGCGCAGATCGTGCGCGGCCACCCGGATCATATCGGTCTTGAGTTGCTCAAGCTGGCTGACCTGCTGGTAAAGTCTCTGGAGTTCGTCGAGTTGGCTGCGAGTCTGGTGGTGCAGGCGGGCGTTTTCCAGCGCAACGGTGATATAGACTGCCAATAGTTGCAGCAGGTGAGAGACGTTTTCATCAAAGCGTTCTGGATAGGCTGTCTCCAGATTGACCAGTCCCACAAACTGATCCTGTAACACCAGCGGAATGACCAGTCGGGCAAGTGTATTGCCGACTCGCGGCAAATCGCCATCCACCGGATCGTGGACCAGATACGGCGCATGTGATTGGCGGACCCGGTTCACGATGCCGGATTGCAGGCTGATGGGTTCTTCAGTCGATTCATACGCGCCGATAGCGCGGGCAATTTTCAGACTGTCATTCTCAACCAGGGCGATGAAACCGGCGCTGCCTCCACTCAATCGCAGCGCCGCATCCAGTGCAATGAGCAGCACATGGTCGATATTGAGCGTGCTGCTGACTTCATCGAAAACCTGAAGAACGACGGAAAGCTGAGAAACCCGTTCTTTCAACTCGTCTTCCGCCTGCTGACGGCGGGCCATCTCCTGACGCAGTGTCGCGTTGCGTGTCTGGTACGTCAGGGCTTCCTGCATCGCCACCTCAAGCTGGTGGCTGATTTCCAGGTTCCTGCGCCGTTCGTCCGCCTCCTCGTTAAAAACCTGATGGTGAAAATCAAAAAAGCGCTCGTGATGATAGAGCGCGATTTCGTAGTCGCCAACCTGTTTATAAGCCTCGGAGAGCAACCGGTGGACGGTGAACAACTGCTGCTTGGATTGAATCGCCTCGGCAGTCTCAAGCGCCTGCTTGAGCAGGGCCATCCGGTCGTCCGCGATGTGGCTCAGATGGACCAGCGCCCCGACCGCCTGGTAGCGGTCGCAGATTTGCAGGCACTCACGGAGATAGGTCTCGGCCTGGGCATGCTCAGCCTGGGCCAGATAAATCTCGCCCAGCCGCAACAATACCTGGGCCGCACCACGCTTATCGTCCAGTTCACGATAGAGACGCAGGCTCTCATGACTGACGGCCAATGCGACGTCGATTTCGCCCGCTTTGAGATGCACGCTGCTGATGTTATCCAGCGCCTCGGCGATGTCCTGGGGGCGTTCCATCACACGTCCCAGTTCCAGACTGCGCTCAAAATACCCCAGCGCTTTTTGCGGTTCGCCCTGCAAGAGATAGATCATACCGATGATGTTGGACGCTTTGCTTTGTTTGGGCCGGTCACCAATCCGCCAGGCGATGGATTGGGCGGCCAGTTCCAGTTCGAGAGCCTGGGGATAGTTCGCCAGCGCAAAATGTATGCCCCCCATCGCCACCAGCACCGTCGCTGCTCCACGTTCATCGTTCAACTGGCGGTAATGGGAAAGAGCCTGGGCGAAGAGCGCCAGCGCGTCATCGTAGACCGCCTCGTTCATTTTTACACGCCCCAGATTGGTCAGACTATCGGCAACGCCCCGGCGATAAGGTTCGTCAGCAAAATTCCCCGTTGACGCATATTGACGTGCCTGCTCACTTAATTCAGCGGCGCGACCGGGATCATACGACAGCAGATCACTGGCTTGCTGGTTGAGTTGGTCGATGTATTCCTGGGAGTGAACCATATCCATACACAAAGCCTGACAGTTGGTGAAGAGATTATAGCCAAAAAGGGGATATTCTGCATACGTCTATGCATCTCATAGCTGAAGTATTAAATAACGAAAAAGATGTGAATTTTCTTCTTTCTTTTGCCAATTGCGCCTTAAGTTATGTTAGGATTGGGTTGTTTACACTGCCTATCTAACCGATGGATTGACATATGCCAACACATCATAGAGCTTTACCCTTAATACTCTTGTTTATCACCAGCATGATTCTGGCTCCGCTGACCGTTTCCGGTCAGGACGAAGTACCGACAGCCACATCGACCGAAGAGGCTGTGACCACACCTGTTCCGACCGAGACCGTCACCGACGAGCCGGTCGCCACCGAAGAAGTCACTCCGGCTGAAACCGACGAACCGGTCGTCACCGAAGAGGTCGCTCCGGCTGAAACCGACGAACCGGTCGTCACCGAAGAGGTCGCTCCGGCTGAAACCGACGAACCGGTCGCCACCGAAGAAGTCACTCCGGCTGAAACCGACGAGCCGGTCGCCACCGAAGAGGTCGCTCCGGCTGAAACCGACGAGCCGGTCGCCACCGAAGAGGTCGCTCCGGCTGAAACCGACGAACCGGTCGTCACCGAAGAGGTCGCTCCGGCTGAAACCGGGCGCGGACCGGTCGCTGGACCGGAAATCAGCCAGACCTTCTGCCGGATGGGCATCACAGACAGCGGTGACGACAACCCGCTGACTTACGATTTTATCGCCGAAGACGCCCATAACATGTCGTCCTTCTCCTGGGATGTTAATGGCGATGGCACTGACGACTACAACACCGGTACTGTCACCGATCATGCCTACACCACCAACGGCGACTTTGAAATCACGCTGACCTGCGTGGTCGATGACACGGTTGACCCTATCAGCGCCGATTTCGAACTTAAGGGCAGCATCAGCGTCAGCAGCCAGCCGGAAGCCGCGTTTACGCTCAGCCCCGGTACGGCCCTGACAGGACTGGCACCCTTTACCATCACCGCTGAAAACCAGAGCCAGGGCATCAACCCGACTTATTTGTGGGAAATCAAGAACTCCGACCAATCAATGACGCTGGATACCTTCACAACTGAAGATGTCACCTATAATTTCCCCGCCTATGGCACCTACTGGTTTATCCTGACGGTGACCGACGCCGCCGGTCAGGGTGCCAGCATGGCCCGCTCGGTGACGCTCTCGGCACCACCGCCCAACGTCCAGATGCAGGTGGACCCGCCCGAAGGCATCAATCCGCTGTCTGTAGAAATCAGTGCGTTAGTGCTTCCTGGCAGCGGCCCGATAACCCTGTGGGACTGGGACTTTGGCAATGGCAACATCAGCACCGCCGGACCGGGACCGTTCAACCAGACCTATACATTGGCCGACCCCGCCGTATTCGAGGTCTTTACCATCCAGCTTTACTACGAAGGCCCTGGAGGTAACGGCAGCATTTCCCGTCAGATTGGTGTTCACCCAAATGAGCAACCAGTGAGCGCTTCTTTCACCTGGGAGAGCCTGGGTGAGGTTGTCCCCGGCAGTTACCGGGTTTGCTTCACCAACACCAGTACAGGACCCGTTGCCACAAGTGAATGGGACTTCGACTTTAGCGGTAATTATCCTGCCGATTTCACCGTTGATGCATCCGATAACAACTCGGTAGTTTGTCACGATTACCCCACCGCCGGAACGTATAAGGTCTATCTACGAGTCAATAATGCTGCCGGTGACAGCGAATCAAGCGCCAACGATGACGTCACCGCCTATGGCGCACCGGTCGCCGTCATTGCAGTTGATCCCGGAAACACCGTCAACTGGGGCAGCACCATCGACCTGGATGGCACGGGCAGCACCGGCCTGATTACCTCCTACTCCTGGGACATTGACGGTGATGGCAGCGAAGACTACAGTGGCAATACTGTCACCGACCTGGACCTGGGCGAGATTGGCGAACATGTCATCCGCCTGACCGTAACCGGTCCCGGCGGCACGGCCTACACCGAAGCCATTGTCTTCGTCGCCCGCGTCGAACTGAACTGCGACTTCACCGGCGGCAAGTTCAACGTCCTGCCGACTGACGGTAATCAGGTGTATACCCAGGACATCGGCACAAACGGGCGGTCGATTGACTCGATCACCTGGACGGTCACCGGCGATGGCATCACCCCGCAGGTCGTCGGAAGCGGCAACAGCGTCACCATCGACTGGTCCTCCATTGGAGCCGGTACCGGAGCGTTCGTTCTGACGATGGACGCCACAGCCGACGACGGCGTGGGGACACCGCCAGATTATCTTGACGGATTCGCGCCCACCACCTGCTCTAAGAGCCAAACTGTCAACCGGGTCTGGCAGGCGCTCGACTGCCAGATGGACGATGATCTCCCTGGCACGTTGTATGCCGACAGCACTAATTACACCCTCACCCGCGATGTCAAGAATCTCGATGGTCGCCCGGTCACAGATACCCGCTGGTATGTCGATGGCAACCTTCAGGGCGAAACCGGCAATTCCATCACACGCAGTTGGACTGTTCCACCAGCCACCCCTGAAAACTTCCTTTTCAGATACGAAGTCGATGTGGATAACGGCGACAGCACGTT
>CAYQJO010000314.1:0-3547 GCA_964417785.1 uncultured Anaerolineaceae bacterium
CCGCCTGAAGCGTCGAGAGAAAGTCACCCGGCGGGAGTTGGATGAGGATAAACGAGATAAACGAGATGACCACCAGCAGCGGGACCATCATGATCAGCCGCCGTATGATGTATGTAACCATAATGCTGTTCTTTCGAAAACACAGTTCAGTTTTTTGTGTTGCAGCCCGTAGGGACACGCATCCGCGTGTCCGCCCGTTTCCCATTGCGTTGGTTCACGGCGGACGGCAAGAATGCCGTCCCTACGGTCATGGTATATCTATTCGTCGCTGGCAAAGTAGTAGTGCGACGGGTCCTGCGTGCCGGGTGTCATGATCAGCCAGTCGGAGACATGATACTCGCCCACATTGCGGAAGTCGTTCTTCACCACCACCAGATTCGGCACCATACCAACGGTACCAATGGACCACAACTGGTCGGTGGACTGCGCGACCAGTTCCTGGCAAATCTCAGCCTGACGCTCGGCATCGGGCGTAGACCTGTATTCATCGTAGAGTGCCATCGCAGCCTTGAAGGCATCGGTCGGTTCCTGACCGAGTTCGCCGCCGCTCTTGTACCAGGTACCGAAGGCGGGGGCCATCCAGGAGCGCTCGTCGAAGGGGAACTGGTAGATCGGGTCCACCATCGGCACCAGACCACGATCCAGACTCCAGGTCGCCACCATGACTTCGTTACTGCCAGCTTTCGGCCAGTACACGTCACGGGTGCTGGTGCGCAGTTCAGTCTGGACGCCTACCGCGTTGAACCATTCCGTGATCAGTTCGTAGGTGTCGAAGGCCGCGCCACTGGTGTCGTTGGTCTCGATAATCAGGACCAGATCAGAACCGTCGGGGAAGTTACGAATACCGTCGGCACCGCGTTCCAGGCCCAGACTGTCCAGCAGTTCTTCGGTCAGTTCCGGATCGTATTCACCGTGAACGTTTTCCAGTTCCGGCGTGTAGCACTGCGAATCCGGCACCACCGTCGAGGTACGGGCGACACCCTGGCCCAGGAAGGCCACCTGGTTGATGGTCTCGCGGTTGATGGCGTGGCTCATGGCCTTGCGGAACTCAAAGGTCTGGAAGAGTTCGCGGTACTTCTCATCGTTGTAGCTCTGGTTGAAGAACAGCGATGCATTCGAAGCTGAGGCCGTCGGCCACAGCAGTGTGCGGAAGCCGCCATCTTCGGCGTTGGCCTGATACACCGGGAACTGCGCCAGATCGGTCGCACGGGCATTCATGTCCAGTTCACCGGCGATACCGAGCAGGTTCACACCGTTGACATCTTCAACAAAGGTGAATTCCTGGCCGTCGATATAGGGAAGCTGGTTGCCTTCGGGGTCCACTTTCCAGTAGTAGGGATTGCGGACGGTGGTGAAGCGGGTCGTACCCGGTTCGTAGTTGGCAATCTGCCAGGGGGTCATGGCCGGACGCTCGTTATTGTACTCCCAGGCCATATCTTCGAAGGTCTGGTAATCCGCGCCGTCGGTCAGGGCCGGGTGGTACTGCGTCAGGTAATGGGCGGGGGCAAAGAAGCCGAAGCGCTCAAAACCGAGCGGCCACTGGTTGCCATGGAAGGCCAGACCAACGGTTTCCGCCAGACCGTTCGGACCGGCGAACTTGAGTGTGATGGTGATGTCGTCGATCTTTTCCAGTTCCATCGGCTCACCGTTGACAACCCACTCACTGTGGATGGCCGGGGTGATGTTCTCGTCGTTCTCGATGTATTCCCACCAGAAGAGGATGTCATCGACGGTAAACGGTGCGCCGTCCGACCACTTCAGACCTTCGCGCAGGAAAAGGGTCAGTTCGGTGCCGTCTTCGCTCCACTCCCAGCGCTCGGCCAGACCGGGCTGAACCGGGTCCTGCGGGTCACGCGGCCAGCGCAGCATCGGCTCGTAGACGGGGCGTCCATAAGTGTGGAAGTCATTGATACCGCGCCAGGCACGACGCCAGGTACCACCGTATTCACCGACGCTCTCGATGGGTTCCACGACTAATGGGTTGGCGGGGAGACGTTCTTCAACCGGGGGAAGTTCACCGTTGGCGACCATTTCAGCCAGCATGGGGGCTTCGCTGTAGGTCATATCCTGACCGAAGGCCGGGATAGCGACGGTGATGGCGAGACAGGCGATCACGAGGATCAGCAGTCTGCGAGATGACAGTAAATGGTTCATTTTAGCTCCTTGAATATAAGCTTTATGCGGAAAATACCTCTACAGAATCGGGGATAGGCGGCCTCCTGAGATTGTCTCATGGTTGATTAAGCGTTAGCGCTAACGCGAGTGTAACCAGCCTGTATCTTTTTGTCAAGCAATTGTGGTGCTATGATGGGGAAAATTCACACACGAAAGGTTGCTTAAAAATGCCCGTTACCATCCAGGATGTGAAGACCATCGTCACCCAGCCGAACCGGTCGCGGTTGGTGATCGTCAAGATTATCACCTCGGAACCCGGCCTTTACGGCCTCGGCTGCGCCACCTTCACACAGCGGGTCCACGCCGTTGTTGGGGCGCTGGAACACCACATCAAACCCTTCCTCATCGGGCGCGAAGTGGATCGCATCGAAGAACTATGGCAGATGATGATGGTTCACGGCTACTGGCGCAACGGCCCGGTGCTGAACAACGCCATCTCCGGTGTCGATCAGGCGCTCTGGGACATCAAAGGCAAGCAGGCCAACATGCCCGTCTACCAGCTTCTCGGCGGCAAAGTGCGTGAGGCGGCGGCGGTCTACGTCCACGCCAACGGACGCGATAAGCACGAGGTGGCCGACAATGTGCGGGCCTACATCGAGCAGGGCTACCATTACATCCGCGTGCAGATGGGCGGTTACGGTGGTCTGCCGGCGGAGTCACGCAAGCCGGAGGGCGCACGCGCTGGCGTGTATTTCGATCCCCGCGCCTACAGCCGCAACATGCTGGATATGATCGCCCACGTCCGCGCCGAATTCGGCCCGGAAATCGAACTGCTGCACGACATCCACGAGCGCATGGTGCCGATTGAGGCTGTCCAGTTCGCCAAAGATGTTGAGCCGTACAAGCTGTTCTTCCTGGAGGACGCCCTCGCGCCGGAGGACATCCAGTGGTTCCACAACATCCGCTCGCAGTGTGCCACGCCGATTGCGATGGGCGAGTTGTTCAACAGCCCGCACGAATGGCGTCCGCTGATCGAAAACCGGCTGATCGACTTCATCCGCATGCACGTCAGCCAGATGGGCGGCCTGACCCCGGCCCGCAACGTCGCCATCTTCGCCAATATGTACGGAGTCCGAACGGCATGGCACGGTCCCGGCGACACCTCACCGGTCGGCCACGCGGCCAATCTGCATCTTGATCTGTGGTCGCCCAACTTCGGCATCCAGGAGTGGTACCGTGCCGACCAACTCGATTACGACATGTTCCCCGGCCTGCCGGAGGTGCGCGGTGGTTACATGTATCCCAACGACAACCCCGGCCTGGGCATCGACATCGACGAGGAATTGGCGGCCAAATACCCGCCGCAGCAAATCATCGAGGATTGGACGCAGACCCGCCTCCCCGACGGCAGCCCGGCCCGGCCATAGGGGCG
>CAYQJO010000314.1:3647-4723 GCA_964417785.1 uncultured Anaerolineaceae bacterium
GCATCGGGATGGCACACGGGCCGTCCCCTCAATGTGCTTCGGGACGGCACACGGGCCGTCCCCTCAATGTGCTTCGGGACGGCACACGGGCCGTCCCCTACGCCTCAATGCACACGCGCCATCGCCTCAATGCGCGTAGGGGCGACCCCGCGTGGTCGCCCGATTACGGAACAATCATAAACGGAGACGCACGATGGCTGCACTGGTTGCGAAAATCCTGATCCCGCTGGCGTCCGTATTCATGGTGTTGGTGGCGCTGGCTCCGCTGGGAGCGACCGAGTCACCCATGCTGGTGTTCTCGGTCGAATGTGAGGGCGCTGAAGATGTGGTGATCTACGATTTGCGCGTGGGCTGGGCGCACAATCTCACCCGCAGCCCAACCCGCCAGTTCAGCGCGGACTGGTCGCCGGACGGGAGTCGTATCGCCTTCATCGCATTCGAGTCGGACCGGTCCGGCCTGTTTGTGATGGACAGCGACGGCGGCAACCGGCAGTTGGTCACGGCCAACACCAACGGCATCCAGGTCTCACCGGCGTGGTCGCCCGATGGGACGCGCATCGCGGTTGAGTTTCGCAACTTCGCCACCAACAGCATCGGCATCGACATCCGGGATGCGACCGACGGCTACGCGCTGATCGACCATATCGCTTCGGCCAGCTATCCGGCGTGGTCGCCCGATGGCACACAACTGGCGTTTGTGTCACGCCAGAACGGCAACAGCGAGATTTTCATCCGCGACATGGCGACCGGGACCGGGCGCAACCTGACGCGCCATTCCGCCGACGAAAGCTGGCCGGTGTGGTCGGCGGACGGGCGGGAGATGTTGTTCGTCTCCGACCGCAGCCGGTCAGGCCGCCACATTTACCGCATCGCTGTCGAAACGGGTACGGTCCAACGGTTGAGCGGGGAGGGGTGGTACTTCAACCAGCCAACCTGGACGGGCGACCTGATCGCCTACCAATCCACCGCCGAGGGCAGCGTCCTCAGCGACATCTTCGTCATGCGGGCGGACGGGTCGGGCGTGCGCCGCCTGACGAGTGGATCATGCAACGAGAATCACCCGGCCTGGCGTCCGT
>CAYQJO010000315.1:0-4719 GCA_964417785.1 uncultured Anaerolineaceae bacterium
AGGATGAGAGGGCCGACTTCTTCCAGTCCTTCCTGAACGCCGATATCTTCCCCACCTTCGATGGTGCCCGCCTGGGCTTCCCGCCGAACCGCTCTATGGAAGTGATGTACTACAACATGGACTGGCTGGCTGAACTGAGCGAAGCCGGTGCTGTCAGCTTTGACGGCCCGCCCACTACGCCGGAGCAGTTCCGCGAGGCCGCCTGTGCAGCCGTCGAGAACCCCTTCAGCGAGACCACCGGTGACCCAGCCACCAGCGTTGGCTACCAGTTGAGCATCGACACCTCCCGCTTCGCGAGCTGGACGTTCGCCTTCGGTGGTGACATCTTCGACTACGAAGCCAACCAGTACACCCTGAACAGTGATGCGGCTGTGGAAGCTATGACCTTCATCCAGGACCTGTTCGCTGATGGCTGCGCTCGTGGCATCGAAGAGCGTTTCGGTGACCAGGCCAACTTCGGTGCTGGTACGACCCTTTTCACCGTCGGCTCTAGCTCCGGCCTGCCTTTCTACGGCAGCGCAGTCGAAGCAGGTGCTAACCATGACTGGAGCGTCGCCGCAATCCCGCATGTGACCGATGAGCCAGTTCAAAACATCTACGGCGCGAGCGTCAGCATGCCGCGCTCCACACCGGAATCCGAACTGGCAACCTGGCTGTTCATCAAGTACTACACCAGCCCCGAAGCCCAGGCTGAGTGGGCGCAGGCCAGCAACTACTTCCCGGTGCGTGCCAGCGTCGCCGATGGTCTGAGCGACTACTTCGAAGCCAACCCCGCCTACCAGACGGCCTTCGATCTACTGCAATATGGCACCACCGAGCCGCAGGTTCCAGGCTACGACTTCGTCCGTGACGAGACCGAAATCGTGATGGCCGCTATCGTTGAGGACCCCGAAGTCGATGTTCAGGAAACCCTGGATGAGCTGAACGAACTCGCCAACGAAATCCTGGCTGATCAGACTGAGATGTAAGCAGCAGCTAACGACAGTAGCAAACAAACAGGCCGGTCGCATGACCGGCCTGTTTGTTTTCCAAAAACACAAGTCGATAGCCTCTCATATAGCATATTCACAGCGCATATAGGCTCGATAACTTAATATATTATATAATAGCATTCGTTAATGGCGCAACAATAATAACAATAACTTCCTTATACAATTTCTTGCAATAAGCGATCACCTATGCCATAATTCACAACCAGCGTCAGGCATGATGAGGCGATCCTTCGATGCGGCAGCCCGGTTCCCAAAAGCACTTCGGCGGTTATCTTCTCAGTCTGTGGGTCATCCTCACCGTGAATTTCCTGCTGCCGCGTTTGCTACCCGGCGATCCGCTGGCGGCATTACTCGACCCGGACAGTGGCAGTTATGTCTTCGATCCAGCATTGCGGACTTCCCTTGAAGCCCACTACGGGCTGGATGTTCCACTGGGACAGCAATATCTTCATTACCTCAGCGGATTGCTGACCGGCGATCTGGGACAGTCCATCCGGTTGAAACAGCCTGTGCTGGATTTACTGGTCAACCATCTACCCTGGACGCTGCTGCTGACATTGACCTCACTGAGTATCGCTTCATTCATCGGGCTGTGGGGTGGCTCAGAAGCGGCGTGGCGGCGTAGGACAACGACGGATAAGATACTGGTCGCATTCAGTGTGGTGGTAAGCAATATCCCGGCATTTTTCACCGGCATGATCCTGCTAATCGTTTTTGGCGCGACGCTGGACTGGTTACCTCTTTCTGGGGGACGGACGGCCTTTGCCCACTATGACTCACCGACGGCTGCTTTGTGGGATTATGCTTCACACCTCTTTCTTCCAGCACTGACGCTGACACTGGCGCTGCTGGGCAGTAAGTTCTTGCTGGTACGCAGCAGTATGATCGGCGTTCTAAACGAGGATTACATGCTGGTCATTCGGGCCAAGGGGCTTCCCCCAAACAGGGCCAAACGCCATCATGCCTTGAGAAATGCAATCCTGCCGTTCATCCATCATCTGGCGGCACATGCCGGTTTCGCCTTGACCGGGGCGCTCATCATCGAAACGCTGTTCGCCTATCCGGGCTTAGGGCGCTTGATATTTGAGTCAGTTGCAGCCCGTGATTACCCGGTGATTCAGGGTGTGTTTCTGGTTGTGGCGATACTGGTGCTGAGCGCTAACTTGCTGGCCGACTGGCTCACGGTGCGGCTTGATCCACGTCTGCGGGAGGCGTGACGATGCAGATTCCGCTCCCACGCACATCTGAACCAGCAGTACCCGATGAGCCTTCCGCACTGAGCCGGGTGATCCATACTTTGGGCATTGAAGGAGCAGTCGGGCTGTCGCTCCTGCTGATTTTTGTGCTGATCGCCCTGTTCGCGCCCTTGTTCGCGCCACATGATCCCAATGATTTCACTGGCAGTCCGCTGGAGCGCCCTGGTGCAGTGCATCCTCTGGGGACGAATGACGTGGGGCAGGATATTCTGAGCGAGTTGATTTACGGGACGCGGGTCTCGCTGATCGTCGCGGTTGGAGCAGCGATGGGTACTGTGGCGTTAGCGGTGCTGGTCGGCGGGACAGCCGGTTATGCGGGTGGCTGGATCGATACCCTATTAATGCGGTTAGTGGATGTCATGCTGGCCGTGCCGCGTCTGCCGCTTCTCATCCTCATCACGGTACTGATGGGTGCAGGACTGGCGCAAATGACGCTGACAATGGCGCTGTTGTTCTGGCCGGGGCTGGCACGGGTAATTCGGGCGGAAGTGCAGCAGCGACGTGGACGACCTTTCGTGCAGATGGCGCGGCATTTTGGCGCATCGCCGCTGCATATCTTTCGCAGGCATCTGCTGCCCGCGCTGGTGTCGTTCATTATATTCGGGTTGGTCACAGCAGCGGGGCGGGCGGTAGCGATGGAGGCAGCACTGGCGTTCCTGGGACTGGGTGATCCAGCGGCGAAAAGCTGGGGACTGATGATGCGTTATGCCCTCAACCTGCCCGGCCTGCTGCTGACGGATCGCTGGTTATGGTGGCTGCTGCCGCCGGGTGTCTGCATCACGCTGCTGATTCTGGCGCTGACGTTTACCGGCATTGCACTCGAAAACCGGATCGACAGACGAGGACAGTCACGATGAGCCAACACGTATTGTCTGTCCGTGATCTGCATGTGAATTTCGACGCGGTGCGTGCGATTGACGGCGTATCGTTCGATCTGGCCGCTGGTGAGGCACTGGCAGTTGTCGGAGAAACGGGCAGCGGCAAAACGACGCTGGCGCGAGCGCTCTTGGGTCTGCATCCGGCGAGCAGTGTACAGGGCAGTATCCGCCTCAACGGTAACGAACTCGTCGGATTGAGCGAGCGCGATTGGGAACATGTTCGTTGGAAGGCGATTGCTCTCGCTGTACAGAACGCCGCCAGCGGGTTTGATCCGGTCTACCGTGTGGGGAATCAGATCATCGAACCGATGCGCCAGCATCTCCGTCTGCCCAACGGTCAAATCAGAGTACGTGCGCTCGCGTTAGCCGAACAGGTCGGCCTGACGGAGCGCCATCTGCACGCTTATCCGCACCAGCTTAGCGGCGGCGAGAAACAGCGGCTCATGCTGGCAATGGCCCTGAGTTGTGACCCTGATCTGCTCATTCTTGACGAACCGACCAGCGGACAGGATATGCTCTCACGAGAACGCCTGATTGCCCTGTTGCGCCGCCTTCGGGACGAACGGAACTTTGCCCTGCTGCTCATTTCGCACGATCTGGCGGCAGCGGCGGTGCTGACAGATCGCACTGCTGTGCTCTACGCCGGGAAGCTGGCGGAAACCGGCGCGACCCGCGCTATTTTCACCATGCCACGCCATCCGTACACCTGGGGGCTGCTCAACGCTTATCCCAACATGACGACCAGTCGTGACCTGAGCAGCATTCGCGGACAGATGCCTGATCCGGCGCAGCCACCAACGGGCTGCCGTTTTCACCCACGCTGCACGCAGGCTGTCGAGGACTGCCGCCACCGTCAACCAGTGCTGGAACTACACGATGGACGGATGGTGGCCTGTCATCTGGGCGGACTGCAAACGCTGCTTTCAGCACGAGGATTGCACAAATCGTTTTCGCTCAACGGCAGCGGCCCACTCCCAGCGGCACGCGATGTCTCGCTGGACATCCTACATGGTGAAGTTGTCGCAATCGTTGGCGAGACAGGCAGCGGTAAGACGACGCTCGGCAGGCTGCTGGTCGGCCTGCTGAAGCCGGACGCGGGCGACATCGTCTTCGACCACGCACCGCATCACATCCAGATGATCCCGCAAGACCCGTTTGAAAGTGTCAATCCGCTGTTCAGCGTCCAGGCGATTGTCCAGGAGCCGCTCAACATCCAGCGAATGGGGACACGCACCGAACGGGAGAATATAGTTCGGGGTACACTGGCCGCCGTCGGCCTGCCAACGGATGACAAATTCCTTGCACGTCAACCACAAACATTAAGTGGCGGACAACTTCAGCGCGTCGTGATCGCACGCGCCCTGGTCTTACAGCCAAAGCTGCTGGTTGCTGATGAGCCGGTGTCGATGCTCGATCCCAGTGAAGCCGCTCGCCTGATGAACCTGATGAAGTCCATCCAGAACGAGCGCGGCATGGGGCTGCTGCTCATCTCGCACGACATCGCGCTGGTGCGTAAGATGGCCGACCGGATTCTGGTTATGCGTGACGGTGCCATCATTGAGCAGGGGCTTTCCAGCGTCATCACGAGTCATC
>CAYQJO010000316.1:0-4714 GCA_964417785.1 uncultured Anaerolineaceae bacterium
AGAAGTTCGACGCCCAGCACGCCGACCTGGCCGAGTACATGCGCGAGGGCATCAGCATCTACGTCGATGCGCTGGAGACCGCCGAGATCGAGCGCCTGCTGGCCGCCGACGCCGCTCTGCGCGATGAGGAGTAGCACACCGCCTACCCCGTACTCGGTGACAGGCGTGAATTGACAGACACCTGTCTGTGCTGACAATGAGTGCATATTGGCCTCCTTGTTTGCTCTAAATCCAGCATAAAGAAGCCAGCACCCGTTTACATGACGCCCGACCTATGATGGACCTACTCACTGGCCCAACCACACACATGCCGATAATCAATCACAGGAGGAACGTATGTTACTGGAACTGGCAGTTGGTGACGCATACGGAGCCGGATTCGAGTATGTGAACCGCAACATGGTCGCGGAGCACAACAACCTCAGCCGCTATATCAAGCACCCACGCCACAACATCATTCCCGGTTATTACACCGACGACACACAAATGAGTCTGGCAATCGCCGAGGCCATCGTCAGCGGCGAAGATTGGACTCCGCTCAACCTTGCACGCCGGTTTGTAGATGTGTTCAAACGCGATCCTCGCGAGGGATATGCGGGACGCTTCTACGACTTTCTGAAGAGCATTCACGACGGTGAGGAATTCCTGGCGAAGATCATTCCGACCAGCGACAAGAGCGGAGCCGCTATGCGAGCATCTCCCATCGGCGTTTTTGATACCATCGAGGTGGTCATTCATAGGGCCACCGTCCAGGCCGCCATCACGCACAACACGCCGGATGGTATTCACGCTGCGGTTGCGTCCGCGTTGATGAGCCATTATTTTCTCTATAAGCTTGGGCCGAAAGCCGAGTTGGGGCGCTTCCTCGTCAACCACGTTCCCGGAGAGTGGGACCAACCCTGGCAGGGTAAGGTCAAGGCAAAAGGGTGGATGAGCATTCGTGCCGCCATCACCGCAGTTCAGTCCAATGACTCGCTCAGTTCACTCTTGCGGGCGTGTATCGACTTCACAGGCGACGTTGACACGGTCGCCACCATCGCACTGGCAGCGGCCTCGTGTAGCGACGACATCACGCAGGACCTCCCCGAACACCTTGTCGTCACGCTAGAGAACGGTTCATTTGGCCGTGACTATCTGGTTGAATTGGATGCTCAATTGGTGGCTGGCAAGATCCATAAATGAGCCTGATTTACCCCATCGGTGTTGTGTATCCATCGGGTTCTTCCACACCGGAGGCAGTTCGATTTGAACGTGTCCTCTGGCGGACGGCCAGAAGGCCGTCCCTACAGCCATTGATGCGATTCGCGGGTAGGGACGCCATTCTTGGCGTCCGAGGTGGACAAACCCAAATCGATTTATGGGGGTGTGGAAGACATCGATTCGTACAGTGTTGGACCGAGGCGGGTTCACCCGTCTTTTACCCAACCAGTAGCCGGATCGTTTACGTTCCGGTGACCGTCGCTCAACATTCTGCACGTTCGGGCAGGTTCAAATCGATTAGGGTTACGCCATCCGATTTACCAGCGGGCGGCCCTGCATGTGGTTGACGATGTTGGTGTATTCGGCGGCACGCAGGTTCGCATCGGTCCCGGCGGCGACGTGCGGAGTGCGGCGGGCGGCATGTATGCCGCACCCTACGCCGGCAATCCGTAGGGGCCTCGCCCGCTGACGACGCTCCAGGTCATTTATGCGGCAGTTCGCTCTCGTGGAACCACTCCCACGTCTTGCGCAGCCCATCCTGGACCGTCGTCTTGGGGTCGAATCCCAGCAGATCACGGGCTTTCTGGTTGTTGCAGAACGTGATCGGCGGATCGGTCGGCGGAGTCGGCACCGGATTCTTGTTGATCTCGCGCCCGGTCAGTTCCTCGATGATGTCCACGAAATCGCGCAGCGAAATCGGCGCACCGCAGCCCAGGTTGACCACCTCATAGCCGAGCGGGCGATCCAGCGCCGCCAGCACGCCGTCCACGATGTCGTCGATGTAGGTCCAGTCGCGGTGAATCTCACCGTTGTTGAACAGCGGAATCTCATCACCATTGAAAGCGGCGTTCATCAAACGCAGCGGCATCATATCCGGGCGGCCACGCGGACCGTACACATTGAAGAAGCGCACGCAGGTCACGTTCATCTTGAACAGGTGATAGTAGGTGTGGCCGAGCAGTTCCATCGAGCGCTTGCTGGCCGGATACGACGCCAGCGGACGGTCGGCCAGGTCGGTCTCGACAAAGGGCAGCACTTCCGTCTCGCCGTAGACCGACGACGTAGACGCCAGCACCGCCTGCTGGATGATACCCCGCTTGCGGGCCGCTTCCAGCAGATTCATCGATCCCATGACGTTGACCGCCATATACAGCGGAGTCTGTTCTTTGCTGGCGCGGACCCCGGCCATGGCCGCCATGTGCGCCAGATGCGTGATCGGGTGGTCATCGTGGATGCGCTCGATCAGGTCCACATCGCGGATGTCGCCCTCGATCACGGTCAGATCGGGCGAATCACCCAACCATTCGATGTTGCGGCGCTTGACCGCCGGATCATAGTAATCGTTGAAGTTGTCGATCACCACCACTTTATCGCCGCGATCCAGCAGCCGCCGTGCAAGCTGGCTGCCGACAAACCCGGCTCCGCCGGTGACGAGATAAGCCATAGTACGTCTCCTCTAAGAATGCCCTGTTCAACGGACGCAAAGAATCGCGTCCCTACAAACATGGCGTGTAGGGACGGCATTCTTGCCGTCCGGGATATTCATGCACACCGGCAATGAACATCCACCCAAAATTGTATCACACATCGGTGCGCAGCCGGCCATAAATCAGTGTGCCGGTGATGACCCCGTCGGCGGCGCGGCGGTTCTCGCGTAGATGTGCTTCCTTTATAAAGCCGCAGCGCAGCGCCACCCGCTGGCTGCGCTCATTGCGCTCGTCGCATTCGATGCGCAGCCGGTGAACGTCGGTCTGCTCGAACAGCAGCCGCACCATGCCCAGCACAGCCTCGGTCACATAACCCTGGCGCTGGTGATCGTTGTCGGCGAAGTAGCCGATGGCGAACTCCGGCAGGTGACGGTCCACCGGCGAATACACCACCTGCGCCACAAATGCGCCGCTGATCTTCTCGAACACACCCATGAAGCGGTAGTCCTGCATCCGCCACGCGAAATCCAGGTCCTTGACCAGCCGCTCGCCGGTGGTTGTATCAAGGGCGTTGAGGACGATATTGTGCGATTCAAAACGCTGTAAGTGGTCGCGGTTGCGGTCAGCGACGGCATGGAGCAGCCGCCCATCGCCGGGTCGATAGCGGCGCACCAGCAGCCGCTCGGTCTCATAGGAGTCGGGGAATTGATTCATGGGCGAATTGTACTATGATTGAGGTAAGGAGGAAACGATGACACTCAGTTTAACCGAACTATTAGAACACGCCCGTTCCCTACCACCATCGGATCGCCTGACCATCATTGAAGAACTGGCCGCGTCGCTGCGCACGACTGGCGATGTGATGCAGGTCGAACCCCTGCCGCCGAAACAGGTCATAGAAATGGGACTGGTTGGCACATGGGCCGACCAGGACATCAGCGACGGTGCCGAATGGGTGAACGAACGCAAACGCGAACGGCGGGAACGGCGCAAAAGGTAACTGCGCTGGGTGACACATCAGTCGTCGTAGACATTTTTCGCGGCTACGCTCCGGCACGGGACTGGGACAGTGAACAGACTGGACTGGCTACTACCCGCATTGTCTGGATGGAAGTAATCGAAGGTGCACGAGATAAACGCGCACAGCAGCAAGCCATCGCCCTGTTACGTCGATTCGACCTGGTTACCACAACTGATGCTGATGTAACCTGGGCAACCGAACTTGAGCCACAATATCGATTCTTTTGACTGTATGATTGCTGCGGTTAGCTATTGATTGTCTGTGCCTGTGTGGACACGCAACCACCCTACTGAAAGGAAACAAATTATGCCCCTCACCATCACCGGCTACAGCGCCCATGATGTCCGCTTCCCCACCTCGCAGGGCAAGCACGGCTCCGACGCCATGTACACCGACCCGGATTACTCCGCCGCCTATGTGATTCTGCACACCGGCGGCGACCACACCGGACACGGCCTGACCTTCACCCTGGGACGCGGCAACGAGATCGTCACCGCCGCCGTCGAAATGCTGACTCGCAAGCTGGTCGGACGCACACTCGATTCGCTGACCGCCGACATGGGCGCATTCTGGCGCGACATCACCAGCGACACGCAAATGCGCTGGATCGGCCCGGAGAAGGGTGTCATCCATCTGGCGACGGCGGCAGTCGTCAACGCCGTGTGGGATTTATGGGCCAAAGTCGAGGGCAAGCCGGTATGGAAGCTGCTGGTGGATATGTCGCCAGAAGAGGTGGTCCGCTGCATCGACTTCCGCTATCTAACTGACGCCCTCACACCGAAGGAAGCGCTTGCCATCCTGGAATCCAACGCTCCCACCCGCGCCCAACGGGAGGCGGAAATGCGGGCCAACGGCTACCCGGCCTATACCACATCGGCGGGCTGGCTCGGCTACAGCGACGATCAGGTGCGCCAGCTTTGCCGCGATGCCCTGGCCGCTGGCTGGAATCACTTCAAGATCAAGGTCGGCCAGAATCTGGACGATGACCGCCGCCGCTGCGCCATCATCCGTGAGGAGATCGGCCCGGAGCGCAAGCTGATGATCGACGCCAACCAGGTGTGGGATG
>CAYQJO010000317.1:0-4686 GCA_964417785.1 uncultured Anaerolineaceae bacterium
GCAATAATGCCGTCCCTACCCACGTTTTCGTAGGGACGCGATTTTTCGCGTCCGCTGTGAGAATAGCTATTTTCTTGGAAACGCCTAATACGTTAGTTTACACCATATCCATCAGCATTTGAACGGCGGAGACACTCATATGGTACCAATGTAATTGCTGTATAATAGAGGCTGTTAACACCTCTAAGTTTGCTGCCATCAGACAAATAGTATACGACTTTTTCATGGAGTGAAACAAAATGAAGTTCAATTGGAAAGCCCTCGTTGCTGTGGCCGTCATTGTTGCTGCGATCATCTGGGCGGCAACGACGGTACCCGGTCGGTCCTATGAAGGAACCGAACTCGATTTCAGCGTCGGCGGCGGATTAATCAAAGTGACCAATCCATCCGATTCACCCGTGCCAGTCTCGCTCGCCAGCAGCAGCCCTGGCACATTCAGCGTATTCAGCGATACCGAAGGCATCGCGGGCCGGTCCTCGTCTCAGGGAAGTGGTCGCAGCGCCAACCAGTTGTACGAATTCGAGGTGCCACCAGGCGAAAGCGAATTCACCATCTTGCGTGGTGCCGACATCAGCTTTGTTTCCAACAGTGAAACACCGCTGAGCATCGACATTCAGCCTCTGAACCCGACCGATACCCGTAATCGTCTGCTGACCGCCGGTCTGATCGTCGCTGTCGCATTGTTCTATCTGTCGTATGCCAACGGCCACCGCTGGATCAGTGCCGCCCGCCGGCAAAAGGCACGCGATAAAGAAACGGCCAGGGAAGAGGAGAGCCAGAACTTCCAACGGATGTTCAGCGGCATGAAGTCAAAAGGAAACGAAGAGCCGCCCGAAACACCGTAACACCCCGTCTGCCTACCGTAATCTTCGTCACAACATGCGTATCTATTCACGTATCCGTGACATTTTCGGATGCGCCTTTGCGCGTCCCTACAGCCACACCGTAGGGGACGGCCCGCGTGCCGTCCCGGCGTTATACCAGCGGACGGGAAAAATCCCGTCCCTACTTTGCGTCCGCCCACGATTGAAAATCATGGGCTACAGGGTGCCGACCCACTGAAGGGGTCGAAAAGCGTCCCTTCAATGGACGCGCAAACGGTAGCATTTCAATGCCTGGCGGATGACAATCTCATGGATAGGTGAACAGATACCGACAGCCCCTTTAGGCGTTTCCAAGAAAATAGCTATTCACACGGCGGACGCGAAGAATCGCGTCCCTACGAAAACCCATGTTTGTGGGTAGGGACGGCATTATTGCCGTCCGCAGAAATGTAGAGTACCGGGCTATGTATTTTTCTGGAAAAGCCTTAGTGCGTAGGGGACGGTCCGCGGGCCGTCCCGGCGTTACGCCAGTTTTGATTGTATAATGTGTTGCCGGGGGTGAGGTAATAAGGAGAAAACATCATGGCTGAACTGCTGTGGCGCGACGAAAACGATTATCTGGCCGTCCAGCTTTTTGCCGACGCAACCGCCGAGATCACCGACCGGGCGACCGGCGGCCAATGGCGCATGGGTCCAGTGGCCCCGCAGGACGAGACGCCCATTGACATCGGGCATGTGTGGACGCGCACCGAGCGCACCCCGCCGGAGACCTATCCCGGTCGCTTCGTGGGGGCCATCCAGGGCGACCATATTCGCTTCACGCTGCTGGGCCGTCTGCGCCAGCCGGTGGGGCAGTTTACGGTGGTGGCACGGCTGGACGGTCCCTGGTGGGTGGTCGAAATCAGCGACATCGACGACTCGATTCCCAGTCTGGTATATCCGCCGCCGGTGACATGCGACAGTCTGGTGCTGCCGATGAACGTCGGGCGCTGGATACGTGAACCGCTCAGCGGTCAGCATTTCTGGCCCTATCCGGTGCGGCTGAATATGCGCTGGTTCGGCGGGCTGAAAGGCGAGCATGGCTGGATCGCCGTGCTGGAAGACGGTCACACTGACGCCGGGACGATGGCAAAGGAGATGAGCGCCGCGCCCGCATGGCTGCAAACCCTGGGCCAGTGGACGCCGCGCTCGGTTCGCTATCGTTTCGTCAAAGGCGGTTATGTGGAACTGGCGAAGACCTACCGCGAGTACGCCATGGCGCATGGGCTGTTCCGCTCGCTGGCGGAGAAAATGGTGGCGTCGCCAGCGGTGCGCAATCTGCACGGCGGCCACCTGCTTTCGATCATGCAGGGACGCACAGTCAGGCCGGAGCGCTTCGAGGACCGGCTGCAACCGCTGCCCGACCCGCCGGAGACGAACCCGGTGGTCGAGGTCAGCCACCAGGCCGCCGCCGCCATCATCCGGCACGCGCAGGAGATGGACATGGAGCGGGCGCTGGTGGTGGTGCGTGGCTGGATTCAGGGCGGCTACGACGAGAGCCACCCCGACATCTGGCCGCCCGACCCGTCCTTCGGCACGCTGGAACAACTCAAGGCGCTGGTGACGACCGGCGACCCGGTGACGGTGGCGCTGCACGACAATTACAATGACATCTACCCGCAGACCGGCAGTTTCCCTGACGGCGTCATCCAGCGACCGGACGGCAAATTGATGACCGGCGGCATCTGGGCCGGTGGGCAGACCTACATCGTCAACGCCCGCAACGCGCTGGAATACGCCCGACGCAACTGGGAGGCTATCCGCACGCTGGAACCGCGTGCCATGTTCATCGACGTCACCACCGCCACCTACCTCTACGACTCCTACGAGGACGGCAACACGCTCACCCGTGCGCAAGACGAGGCGCTGAAAATCGAACTGCTGCAATTCTACAAGGGTCAGGGCATGGTGCTGGGCAGCGAGGAGGGCGCGGACTTCGGCGTACCCTATCTGGATTGGATCGAGAACCGCCACCGGCGGGTTGCCGGTGAGTCGATCCCCTTGTGGCCGCTGGTGTATCATGACGCGGCCTTCTGCGCACGCTATGAAGCCGCTTCCGGCGGCGGCGCACAGACCACACTGCGCTGGCTGACCGATATGCTGTGGGGGTATATGCCGCTGTGGGGTGTGCGCTCGCTCAGCCAGTGGGAGGAGCGCAAGACCGCCTTCTCGCGGACTCTGCCGGTGCGCAACTGGCACGCCCGCGTCGGTGTGGACGAGATGGTGTCGCACGATTACCTGGACCGCCAGATCGAGCGGACGGTGTTCTCATCCGGTGCCGCCATCGTCGCCAACTTCAGCCCCCAGACGCACCAGATCGCCGGGTTGACCGTCCCGGCGCAGGGGTATGTGATCCAGGATTGAGGGGGGACGGCCCGCAGGCCGTCCCGGCTCACCCCAGCGCCGCCTTGACCGCAGCGCTCGCGCCGTTCGCCAGCAGCGCCCTGTTGCGCCGGATCAGGTCCAGCCGTTGATCGACACACGCCGCTGAGGTCAGGCCGTCCGGCGGCGTGTTGTGCAGATAATCCAGCATCTTATCCAGCGTGGTGCGGGCCACATGTGTGCGCGTATCCGACGAGGCGTAATAGATGAGCAGGTCACCGTTCTCGCGCAGCACCGCGCCGTTGCAGAAGGTCACATTGGAGACGTCGCCCACGCGCTCATCGCCATACGGCGCGATCAGATAGCCGCCGGGCCGGGCGATCACCCGCGATGGATCGTCCAGATCACACAGGAAAGCATAGACCACATAGCGCAGACCGGCAGCCGTGTTGCGCACCCCATGCGCGAAGTGCAGCCAGCCGTTGGGTGTCTTGATCGGCGGCGGACCGTCGCCGTTCTTGGCTTCGTTGATCGTATGATACACACGCGGCTCTATCAACAGTTCCGCGTGGACGACCGCCGGGTTCATGCTCACCGCCAGACCCCAGCCGATGCCACCGCCGCTGCCCGTGTCGATGAACGAGTCCTGCGGGCGGGTGTACAGCGCGTATTTGCCGTTCACGAATTCCGGGTGCAAGACCACATTACGCTGCTGCGGTGAGGGCGTTTGCAGATCAGGCAGGCGCTCCCAGGTCTTGAGGTCTTTGCTGCGGGCGATGCCACACTGGGCGTCGGCGGTGTCGATGGCCCCGCCGGCGACATGGCGCTCGGCGCAGAACAGGCCGTAAAACCAGCCGTCCTCGTGGTGGGTGACGCGCATATCGTAGACGTTGGTAGCCGGACTGTTGTCGATCTCCGGCATGATAACCGGCTCATCCCAGAAACGGAAGCCGTCCACACCCGATTCGCTCTCGGCGACAGCGAAGAAGCTCTTGCGGTCGGCCCCTTCCACCCGGCACATCAGCAGAATCTTGCCATCAACCTCAACAGCACCGGGATTGAACACGGCGTTGATGCCCATCCGTTCCATCAAATGCGGATTGGTCGCCGCGTTTAGATCGTAGCGCCAGAACAGCGGTGTATGGGCGGCGGTCAGCACTGGATGGCAAAACCGTTCGTAGAGGCCGTTGTCCCATTCGGGATCGACCGGATTCTCGCGCTCGATCAGCGCCCGATATTGTTCGGTCAATTTTTGCAAACGTGCGTTAAACATGAAGTCCCCTTTGCTGGAAAAAATGGTTCACGGTGTGCGATCACACGCCTCCATTATGAATTGTAATTGTGCAAATCATACTAAATCGACTTGACAGTTTCTTCATACTATTTTAAACTAAAATTGTTTTGCGAACAAGTTTAGGTGTTTCCAAGAAAATAGCTGTTCTCACAGCGGACGCGAAAAATCGCGTCCCTACGAAAACCCATGTTTGTGGGTAGGGACGGC
>CAYQJO010000318.1:0-4685 GCA_964417785.1 uncultured Anaerolineaceae bacterium
GTGAGGCAGGTGGGATTCGAACCCACACACCCGAAGGTAAAAGTTTTTAAGACTTTCGTGTCTACCGTTCCACCACTGCCCCATTTTGCCTGAAGTGTAGCATTCAATCGTTATCCCGGCAAGTAGGGTTGAATGTAGTAGGTACCGAAATCGCCCTCGGCAATCCAGCCATCAAATTGATCGCTCTCGATCTGGTACCAGACATACTCCCCACCACACACCGGACCATCCACCACGTAGAACACATCCAGCACCTCCAGCCGACCCAGAATCCGGAACTCGGTACTCGGACCCGTTCGCACGTTCAACGGTCGCAGATCATCATCCTTTACCTGACCGTACTCACCGACGATCATCCGCGTCGGTGGCGCATTGATGCCGCAAGCCGCCGTTGGCGATGGAATCGGCTGCGCCGGAAACACCGGCATAATCACCACTGTCGCCGTCGCACGCGGTGTCCAGAGCGGCTCTGGCGTGACCGTTGGCACCGCTGTCGTCGGTTTGGGACGCGGTGTGGTTGTGGGTGTCATGTCTTCACCACAACCTGCCAGCAACAGTACCAGCATCACCAACCATCTTACCCGTTGATCTGCCACAAAATAATCTCCGGTGGACACAAGAACCGCGCACGCGGTGCGCCCATGCCTTCCAGACCCACCCCTCGCGAGGTATATACGGTCACATTGTCCAGGTCATAGCGTCCCATGACGAATTGCATCCCCAACGCACTGCCGGAGAAGACGGCTCCTATCAGGGGAAACCGTATCTGTCCGCCGTGCGTGTGACCGCATAGATACAAATTATACCCAAGCTCATCCGCCACCGGTGCCACATCCGGCGCATGGGTCAGCAGAACCTTCGGACCTTCCCGGCTGGCGGTCAACTGGCGCAGTTTGCTCTGATCTTCCGCCATCCGGTGTGTCGTCACCATGCCGAAAATGTGCATATCGCCCACCTGCACCCATTCATCTTCCAGCAGCCGTAGATTATCCAGACCGTCAACAAAACCGCGCACCTGCTCTATCGACTCGACCGTATATGTTCCCGGAACACAATAAACGCCCATCGGCGCGGACCACTCCCCGATAATCTGGCGAATCTGGTCGGCGGTTGTCGGATCATCGCTGTAGGAGATGTTCACGAAATCGCCCGAAAACAGGATTGCATCCGGTTGCAATTCCGCCACCAGTCGATTCAATAGACGCTCACGGAAGGTGATACGTTCCAGATGCATATCCCCAATGTGTAGAATCCGCAGTGACGACACACCAGGAACCTGCAACTGCTCATAGCTCACGCCCAGTCGAAACGGCTCGATCCAGGTGGAATAGACGACCAACAAAAACAAAGTCAACACCGTCAATATCGCCAACCACACAGGCGCACCGATCAGACCCAATCCACTCAAGAGCAGCGCCGTCACGACCGCCAGCGCCAGAGTCGATGGCCGGTCCGGCCCAAAGCTGCGCCCGGCTCGCGGCAGCATCCACAAAACGAACCAGTTGGCAAACGCCACCACCAGATAAACGACCACGCTGCCGCCAGCCACATAGACCAGGCCAGCCAGCCCCAACAGAATCAATCCTACACCCACTGCCGGAATCGCTTGCAGCCGGTTGGATGTCACCAGCAGCGTGTGGATGATGTTGTGTCGCATCGGGTCCAACTAATCAATCTCCCATCTCGATAGCCCCCAGCATTGTATACAATAGGAACATGTTTGTCAGATGAAAGCGAAAAATCAATGCTCAACCAGTTTCGCCGTACTTTTATGTTCTGGAACACCTTCGGCCCACTGCGCCGGGTCGTATTTGAGGCTGCCAACCAAGTCCGTCTGCGCATGCAGAAGATTGATTATGTGCTGTTCACCCTGGATGACGGTGTACCCGCCCTACCGGAACGCCGCAATCTGATCCAGCGGCAGATCATGGGTGAACCGCCCATGAGCCTGCCCGACATCGAACGCGCTTTCCGTATGATCGGTGATGATCCCCGCCCACAGGGGGTTATTCTCAATTTGCGCAGCCTGCCCGCCACCCTGGCTGACCTGCAATCTCTACGTGGCAGCATCCGCCGTCTGCGTGAAAAAGGCAAGCGTATTGTAGTCTTCGCCCTGGATTACGACCTGCGCACCTATTATGTTGCGGCAGCAGCTAACGAAATCCTGGTGCAGCCGGGTGGCTTCATCGCACCGCTGGGCCTGCGCCTGCAAACCGTCTTTCTCAAGGACGCACTGGATGAAATCGGGCTGTCATTCGATATTGTCGCCATCTCGCCCTTCAAGTCCGGCGGTGACAGCCTCACCCGCAGCGACATCTCACCCGAAGGCCGCGAGCAACTGGAATGGCTGGTGGAATCCAACTATAACGTGATCGTCCATGACATTGCTCAGGATCGGGGCATGAGCGAAGACGATGTGCGGCAGCTTATAGACGAAGCCCCATACAGCGACAAGGTCGCTCTGAAAGCCGGTTACGTCGATGGCATCATCAACGAGGAGGAACTCTCGGCCCATCTCAAAGCCGAACACATCCTCACCTGGGAAAAAGCCACCAACCTGCTCATTCGCAAGTGGCGTCCGCAGCCAGAAAAACACATCACACTGCTGCCCATCACCGGCACCATCATGGATGGCAAGAGCGACCGTCCTCCCATCGACATCCCGGTGCCGCTGTTCGGCGGTCCCCGCTCCGGCGATCTGACCGTCACCCGTCAGGTTCGCCGCATTATGCAGGATAAACGCTGCGCCGCTGTCATTGTGTATATCGACAGTCCCGGCGGATCGGCCAGCGCCTCAGAAGCGATGGCCGCCGCCCTGGACGAACTGGCAAAAACCCGGCCTGTCGTCGTTTACATGAACGGCGTAGCCGCCTCCGGCGGTTATTACGTCGCCACACCCGCCCGCTGGATCGTGGCCCAGCCCGGTACCCTCACCGGTTCCATCGGTGTGTTCGGGGGCAAAGCCATCTCTCAGGGAACCTATGACAAGCTTCATATCAACCGGGTGGAAATCGCACGCGGAGCCAACATCTCCTACAGCGGTGACAAGGAACCCTACACCGATGCACAACGGGAGTCTCTACGCGAGTACATTACCCACGCCTATCATCAGTTTGTAAACCGGGTGGCGACCGCACGTAACATGGACTTCGAGGCAGTGGACGCCATCAGCGCCGGACGGGTCTGGACCGGCCAGCAAGCCCTGGAAAACGGTCTGGTGGATGAACTGGGCGATCTGACTGCTGCCCTGAAGAAGGCCCGGACACTGGCTGATCTGCCCGAACATGCACCGCTCCTGCTCTACCGGGACCGCAAACAGGACCCGCTACCGCCGCAAATCGCCAACCCGGCAGCCACCATACCGTATATCAAACGCGGCGTCAGGGCGGCGTTCAACGGGCAGGCTATGTTCCTGCTGCCATTTGTACTGGATGATTAGCCGGTCAGGAGCAAACTGAGGATAAAGAGGGCCAGGATGAGACCGCTGGCGGTGATTTCAAACAGCAGACCGAGGAAGAATGCTTTCATCGCCAGACCACCCGCCGAGAAGGCTTTGCGGGCGTCACCGATGTAGATGAACTCAAACAGCAGTGCGCCCAGGATCGCGCCGATCAAGGTGCCGATAATCGGGATAGGGATGGCAAATGTGCCGACCAGCCCCCCGATGAGCGACCCCAACGATCCCCAGCAAGAGCCGCCCTGAACACGCATCCCCACCACCGGCATCCAGAAGTCGGTGGTGCTGCCGACAACCATGATGACGGTCATGATGGCGAAGATCGCCAGATGCAGTCGTTGAAAGCCATCGGTGATCGTACCACCGTCGATCAAACCCTCCCCAACACCAAAGGCGGCGGCGACCACCCACATCAACGCCGGGCCGGGGACGAAGGGCAG
This sequence comes from uncultured Anaerolineaceae bacterium, assembly GCA_964417785.1. Taxonomy (GTDB): domain Bacteria; phylum Chloroflexota; class Anaerolineae; order Aggregatilineales; family Phototrophicaceae; genus DAOTUL01. The sequence continues at coordinate 3,898 of CAYQJO010000318.1, forward strand.
CAGCGAGACCAGCATGACACCAACCATGAGAATCAGGGCCAGCCCGATCAGGATGGCCTCGCCCATCATTCATCGTCCTGCTCGTCTGTGACCTCGTCCTGGTCATCATCCTCGCCGTCGATGTCTTTGAGGGCATCCTCGATCTGGCGACGCAGGGTTTCGTCTATACCATCGCCTTCGATCTTCTCAATCTCGACAGCAGGATCGGCATCACCGAAGATCACCCGCATCAATCCCGGCAGGTAGCGATCCATGATGATGACATTGGCATATACCATCTGCTTCACCAGCAGGGGCAGCAAACCCACCCCTTCGACATCGATACTGGTCTTATAGCGGATTTCGCCGTCGCTGTAATCCATCTCGAAGTTGCCGATAATCATGCCATAATTGGCGCGAGTGATGAACTCCGCTGCGGCCACCTTGCACTCTACCGGTACATTGATCGGACACACTGAATAGAAGACGAACTGCTCCTGCTCTTCACGCGACTGTGCATAACACGTCCAGCGACCATGCTTGCCGGTGAACGGCATACTCAAGACAGGTAGCCCCTCTACCGAATGAAAATTCCAGTCGTCCTCCTCAAAGAAGGCAACCATTGCGTTATAAATCTGACTGTCCTGCATGTTATGACCCGTCCAGTGTATCCTCGTCACGAGCCGCACTGCAATCTTCACCTTCGCTGACGGCGGTCATATAACCGGTGGCGGGACTTTCACTCGCACGTCGCACCGACACATCTTCACGCAGCGGCGACTCGTGCAGCATATTGGGTTCCAGCACCG
>CAYQJO010000319.1:0-4669 GCA_964417785.1 uncultured Anaerolineaceae bacterium
GGGCACCAACTACCGCGTCAGCGGCGAGCTCGCCATGCACGGCAAGACCAGGCCGCTTACCGTCACGTTCCTGCTTATGGGGACCGCATCCAACCCGCGCGGACAGGCGGTCACCGGCGGGACCACCAGCTTCACCATCAAGCGCTCGGACTTCGGCGTGGATTACCTCGTCGGCCCGGTCGGTGACGAGGTCAAGCTGATCTTCAGCGTCGAGGCCATCAAACAGTGATTGAGCACGCCGTGGCGAGCGGTCGATGATCGGGCAACTGCTCCTTGAGACCGTACTTTTTCCGGCGGTGTGCGCGGCGGTCTTCCTGATCGCCGGCCTCTGGCCGCCTCCACGCCCGGAGATACGCCAGGAAGAAGGGGAAGCACCCTGCTCGTGGGGCACCCTCGTCGCCGCCGGCGCGGCCTACGCCGCCGCGCAGTTCGCCATCGTCGGCCTTCCCGCGTTCCCGCCCACTACCGCCGTGGAGTGGCTGTTCCACGGCACCGTGGCGTCGATTGTCGCCGCCAGCCTGCAGTGGACGTGGCCGCGCTCGCTGCTGGCGGATTACGGTCCGCGGCTGATCATCGTCGTGGCCTGCACGTGGCTCATGTCGCGGCCCCTGGCCGAGTACGCGTGGGAGCCGGCGCAGACCGCGCTCCACGTCGTAGGAATCAGCGTCGGGTGGTTCGTGCTGTGGAGCGTGCTCGACCGCGGCACCCGCGCCGCCGAGCGCCGCCGCTGGTGGCCGTTGGTGGCCGCCGTTCTCGCAGGAGGGACGGGGGGCGTGCTCATGCTCTCCGGCAGCGCCAAGTACGGCCAGCTGGCCGGCGCCGTGGGCGTGGCGTGCGGCGTGTGGTGGCTGATTTCGCTGGTGGCCGGGGGCGCCCGCGCCGGGGCGGGAAGCGCTGCCGTGCCGTCGTTCCTGATCGGCGGGCTCGCGGTGGCGGGCTACCTGTTTGCCGAGGTGCCGCTGACCAGCCTGATGCTGGTGCTGCTCGCGCCGGTGGGGGCGGAGATCGGCGCGCGCCTCACGAGCGGTTCAGAGAAGAGATGGGTGCGCGCCGCGGCGGAGGTCGTTCTTACGGCAGCGCTCGTGGGTGCGGCCATCGCGCCGCCGCTGGTGGCGACGCTGACGGCCGAGGACACCCCGTACTACTGATTCACATGTCGAGCCATTTGAACCAGATGGGGTGGTTCTGCTTGTACCAGGCGAGCACCTCCTGGATGAGCACCTTCTTGTCGGCCGGGAGCACCGCGTCGTCCACCCGGTCGAAGTGAATCCGCATCCGGCCTTCGCCCTGCGGCTCGATCGCTTCTGAGACCAGCGTCTGCAGCTCGTTGCGGATGCGCCCCGAGTCGGAGATCTTCACCGGGCGCGTCTGGTAGTCCTGCCCCCGGTAGAAGCGGTCGAGCAGCGGTGAGAAGACCAGCCGGCTTTCCTCGAAGGTCTCCATCAGCCGCAGCGTGAGCACGACTTCCAGCATCCCGAGCCGCGTCGCGGCGCGGGTGGTCACCCGGTAGCGTCCCTCCCCCAGGTCCTCGATACCGGCCGCTCCCGTGTACGGATCGGGCAGCATGTAGCCTGCCACCGCGAGCAGCCGCCATTTCTTGCGGGGGAAGAAATCGTCGATGGTCGCCGTGCGCCGATCGAGGGGCATGCCCGCCGCCCGTGCCACCCGCAGGTCCTCCCGGTAGAACGCCTCCTTCTTCTCGTCGATGTCGATGCCGAGCGTGGCTTCCAGCCGCGCGCGGAAATCGTCCGCCTCGGGGTCGAGAGCCATCACGTTGGCCTCGCGGTTGGCGCTCACTTCGAACTTGGACGAGAAGATGCACAGCGAGGACTCGAGGTCGAGGATGGGATCGAGGCTCGCAGCCTGAATCGCCTCGGCGGACGCGGCGTACCCGTCCACCAGGAAGAAGTGCAACTTGCCGTCCTGCGTGAACGGTCCGGCGATGAAGGTGGGCGCGTACGTGCCCGAGTCGATGAACGCCGGCATGCCGGTGGTGGGCAGCGGGTCGTCGTCCTGCACCAGGTGCACGCCCAGCTCCTTCCACTCGTTCCACAGGTAGCCAATGCGCTTGATGCGCGACGATCCCCCGAGCGTCCAGACGTGGATGTTCTCGGGCTCGAGTCCCTCGTAGCTGCTGAGGATCGCCTCGAGCACCAGCTTGCGCGGTGTCCGGTAGTCGATGAGCACCGAGCGCCCGGCGGCTTCCTCCACCACCCGGCGCGGCAGCACGAGCGTTCCCATGTACCCCTCGTAGGGGCGCGCCACCGCCAGCGGCTGGTCGAACAGGTGCAGCACGGTGAGCGAACCGAGGTCGGCGCCGCGCGCAAAGCGGGACGTGTTCTCGAGGGTGTCGATGGCGGCGCCCCACACCGTCAGGCCGTTCGACTCGATGTCGTTCCAGAAGTCTTCCCACTCGTAACCGGGCGTGTTGATGAGCCGGTGAACGCGCTCGTCGAGGTACGTGGCGACCTGGGGCCGTGCGTAGACCCGGCCGAAGCCCAGCAGCGGGTTGCTGCCCATCTCGGGACTTTCGCCGGCTTTGGGCATGAGCCCCTCGCCCAGGCTCACCATCACCGCATGGTTCTCGGGCAGGTGCCGCGTGAGGTACCACAGGGCCTCGCTCAACGCGTAGGCCGAGACGGCGTCGGCGTCCTTTTTGACACGATTGAGGGTCTGCTTGTCGGTGTCTGCTCCCTCCCCGAAGCGTCCGAACAGCCGCGTGCCGAGTGCCGTGACCGCAGCGCTGAGGATGAAGCCTTTCTCGAGCCCGGCCCCGGCGAAGGACAGCGCGTCGTCATCGTCGGGCCTGCCACCCTGGACAAAGCGCTCCTCGACGTCGTCGAGCCAGAGGTGGAATCGACCGAGAATCGACCGGGTATCGTAGGCCCACTGCGCGATCAGGTCACGTCGCCTTCCCGTCATCATGACCCTCGTGGCGGCGGGTCGCCGCCAGGGGGTGGGGAACGGCAGTCTACCGCAGACAGGGCTCGGTTTCGTCCTCGATCGCCATCGCTTCCATCACGCGGTCGCGGCCCGCTTCCTTGGCCCGGTACAGTGCCCGATCGGCCCGCGCGATCCAGGCTTCGGGGGTCTCTCCCGTGACCCATTCGGCCAGTCCCACCGAGGCCCGGACCTCGATGGCCTGGCCCTCGTGATCGACGGTGGTTTCGCGCAGCATGCGCAGCATGCGGTCGATTAGCGGCCGGGCGATGCGCATCGAGTCCTGCTGGAAGAGGATGGCAAACTCCTCGCCCCCGTAACGCGCGACGAAATCCGTGCGGCGCGGGAAGGCGTCCACAAGAACGTTGGCCACGACCTTGAGCACCTTGTCTCCCGCGGGATGGCCGTAGGTGTCGTTGACCGCCTTGAACTGGTCGAGGTCGAGCATCGCCACACACGTGGTGTGACCCATGATCACGCTCACCGCGATCACCCGCTCGAGCTGGTCGTCGAGGGCCTTGCGGTTGTAGAGCCTGGTGAGCGGGTCGATCTCCAGGTTCCTGCGGGTCTCCTCGAGCTCCTCGCGCAGGTGCTTCATGCGCTCGGAGAGGGTCGAGACCTGGGCTGCCTGCCGCTGGCGGCGCCGCGCCAGGACCCGCGAAAAATCGCCCGCCACGGCGAGGACCGTGCGCTTGATGTCTTCGGTCGACTGCTTGTCCACCGACTCCTTGAGCCGGCTGAGGTGGCCGTTGAACTCGGCGTCCGAGCGGCGGTCGTCGGCGAGGGTCTCGCCGAGGCTGCGCACGAACGACCACAGCGCGTCCCGCAGGTCCCGCTGGCTCCGCTCGACGAATAGCTTCTCCTCCTGCCGGTGGTCCGCGACGAACTCCTGCAACCCGTCCCAGTGCCGCGCGGTGCGGATGTGAGGCATGCCCGGCGGCGGGGAGCCCAGCGTCACGTGCCGCGCCCACCCCTCGAACTCCGCGCGCGTGTCGTCCGCAGGCGCTCGATCCATGTCGAAGGCTTCCCGTCCCCAGATCGTGAGCACCCTGCCGAGGCTGTCACGGGCGCGGGCGAGGTTCAGCTCCTCGGCCTCGACGTCCCGGCGCGGCGCAGCGGGCCCGGGAGGACGCCGCGGCGCCGAGAACCAGTTTCTGATGCGCTCCCAGAACGACGCCATGATCACGTTCCCACGAGGAAATTCCTGGATCTACGAGTAGGTTTTTCGCGCACGAGGCGCAAGGTCCGGCACGTTCTCGACGAGAAGACCCCCTACCAGAAGCGCTCGGTGTGAATCTGGCCGGGGCGGTGGGTCTTGTGCTCGGCGAATCCCTCGGCCTCGAGGATTTTCTGCATGCTGTCGACCATGCCGGGGTTGCCGCAGAGGAACATGTGCGTGGTTTCGGGGGTCGGCCTTTCGCCCAGCGCGTGCTGCACCACGCCCCGCTCCCACAGCTCCTGCACGTAGCCCATCTCGCCGCCCCACGGGATGAGCTCCTCGTCCGGACGCGTAATGGTGGTCACGTACTCCAGGTTCTCGCTCATGCGCGACATGGCGCTCAATTCGCCGCGGTAACCCAGATCCCACGAGTGGCGGGCGCCGTGAACGACCACCAAGCGCCGGTCCGGCCGGCAGGGGAACATCGTGCGCAGCATGCTCATGTAGGGGGCCAAACCCGTGCCCGTGGCCAGCAGCACCACGTTCTTGTCTTCCGGGACCTTGTCGAGG
>CAYQJO010000320.1:0-4606 GCA_964417785.1 uncultured Anaerolineaceae bacterium
AGAACAGTATTTCGGTGGGGAGGCCAACGGTGAATGGGACGAGATGAGCAAGCAGGCGTTCTGGTCGTTCGTCGGCAACGAGAATCTGGAAGCACGCTGGCAGCTTGATGGCAAACCCAACTACATCGACCGGATCACGCTGGACTATCTACGCGACCGCTTTGCTTAGTGTTCTGCTCCTGGGTACTGCCCTGCGGCTGCACCAATCGGTTCAGGACATTCGCTTTCATTCTGACGAAGCGCTTTACAGCACCTACGCTCGTAACGCGGCGGTTTTCGGCGACTGGATGCTCTCCGGTCCACTGGATAAACCGCCGTTGAGTATATATGCCTCAGCCCTGAGCATGCATTTCTTCGCTGCCGAAACAACCGATACAGGCGTGATCAATGTCGGCATCCGGCAGGGTGAGTTTGCGGCGCGTATACCCAATGTGTTCGCCGGGATCATCGCTATCGCGCTAATGGCGCGGTTGGCGTCCGGTCACAAAACACCAGTAATTATCTCCGCGCTCATAATGGCGGTATCGCCCTATGCCGTCGCCTACAGCGCGTCGGCTTTCACCGATATGCTCATGCTGTGCTGGATGCTGGCGGCGCTGGTGCTGGCATTGGAAGACCGTCCCGTTTGGAGTGGTCTGGCGCTGGCGCTGAGTTTTGCCGCCAAGCCGCAGGGATTATTGTATCTGCCGCTGGCGTTGTGGTGGCTGCGACCGCGACGCTGGCCGCGTTTTGGTGTGGCGCTGGCGACAGGTTTGGCGCTGCTGCTCCTGTGGGATGCGCTTCGCCCGGAGACGAGTCTGTTCGTTCTGGGGAGTATCAACATCAGCCAGGGACGGACACTGGTGGAGCCATCGGAATGGCTGTCGCGCCTGGAATCGTGGCTGCATCATGGTCGGCTGCTGCTCGGCCCGGCCTGGTTGACGGTGCTGCTGACGGGGGTCGGCACATATGCAGCGCTGCGTTTCCGACGTTACCGGGTGGTCGGTGTGGTGGCGGTGGGATTCTTCTTGCTGCACTGGTTGGGCGCGTTTTACACATTTGACCGGTATTTGCTGCCGCTGGTCCCGCTGCTGGCGTTGCTGGTTGGGGCAGGATGCGGGCGGGGCATACCCCGCCCCTACGATAGCAACGGTCACGTAGGGACGTGGCATGCTGCGTCCGTTCTCGGTGGGGTGTTCCTGACGGCTTTGATCGTCGGCGGTGTGATGACCACCCATGATCCCCGTGCTGATGTCTTTCGCGGCGAGGATATTATCGAACTGGCGGATACGCTCAATGCGCTGCCGTTGGGGACGATTATCTATGACCGCTGGCTCGACTGGGAGATGGGTTATTATCTGGGTGCCTGGACGGATAAGCGCCGGGTGTATTATCCCACACCGGAAGCATTCGCTGCCGATACGCCGCGCAATCCCGATATGGCTCCGCGTTATCTGATCGCTCCGGTGGACCGCGAGGTCGCGCCCTGGTTGCATGCGGCGGTACGGGCGGGGTTCTCGGTGGCGCTGTTTTACGATCACGGAGGGTATCGGGTTTACGAGTTACGTAGGCCAATCGTCGCTGTACCCCGCCTGTACCCTCCGATATAATGCGCCTACGATCTTAGGTCTGGAGTCGGGTATGCTGAACGAACCGCCTGTCACACAGGACGACACCCAACCACATGTGCCGCTGCTCAACGAGGACGGTCCACCACCGGATTACGGTCCAGAGGGACCGGGCTGCTTTGTGTGGGGATTGCTGGCGGTGGTGGTAGCGGGCATGGCGCTGGTCATCGTAGTTCTGGCGGCGACGGCTGGTTGGACGGAGGGACACCGCGTCTCCGATCGTCATGCGACCGCGACCCAGGTGGAACAGATCAATGAGCAGTTGCGGCGCATTCCGACGGATGTCGCCAGTGGCAACCAGTATTTGCTGAATCTGCGTATTGGTTTCCTGGCAACCCTGACCCCGGCGGTGCCGGTTGTGGCCGATCTTCAATCGACGGCGACCGCTGTGTATTTCAACAGCCAGCCGACGGCCACGCCGACCGTAACACCGACCGCCGAGGTGGTGGCGACAGAGTCGCCGGTGGTGACCACAGAACCACAGGCCCCGACCGGGTACGATCTGGACGGTATGCTGGAAGAAGCGCAGTTGGATATTCGCTTTGGCGATTACGATGCTGCTTACGAGAAGCTGGACAACATCGCCCGTATTGACCCGGATTTCCAGCGAACCACTGTGCGCTCGCTCATCTTTGAGGCGCTCACCGCGCAGGCGCAGCAGCTTTTCCGCACGGCGACTGAGGCCGATCTGGCCGAGGCGATCCGCCTGACCGGGCTGGCCGAGGAGTATGGCGACATCGGTGAATTGGATTACGAGCGCCTGATTGCTGAGCGCTATCTGGACATCCAGCGGACTATCGGCACCGGCAACCACGCCAGCGCCATCCGCTTACTTAACGATATGATCGTCAATTTCCAGTCCACCTACAAAGGTATCGACTTCAACCGGATGCTTTTCAACGAGTACATGGCCTATGGGCAGGCGTGGGAGTTCGGCGGGCAGTATTGCCAGGCGGTTGTGCAGTATAACTTCGCGCTCAATCTGTTCAACGATGGCGGCGCACGAGCCAAACGTGATGCCGCGCAGACCATCTGTGAGCAGGGGACACCGACACCAATTGGGGGAGCCACGCCGATAGGTTCGTAATCTTTCTCATTTCAAACTCATATTTAGTTCATCACTGACTTACGCGAAGAGCGTACTCTTTCGTCAATAAGCGAATCTGGTCGGGTTGTGTTGATCCCTCTTGAGTGGTACGAATGTGTCGTTAACCAGATTCGTTGGGCCATTGGGAGTTCGGGAGTAGCGTCGCCGAACGATAACACCTACAGCCCTTCCTTCTACAGTCGCCCGTCGTGTCCCCCCCTCACGCGGGCGATTTGCGTTTGTAAGATTGTAGCTTCTCGCTGCGTCTAAATTGTCGTGTTCATAACCATTTCAATATGGAGAAAACGGTATATGGAAATGGCATTGTCTGTCCATCTGGATAGCGACTATGAGACAGCTTTGACGCAGGTAACCGACGCCCTGAAAACAGAGGGCTTTGGTGTTTTGACCAGCATCGACATGAAGAAGACACTTAAGGAAAAGCTGGATGTCGAGTATCCGCGTTATGCGATTCTGGGTGCCTGCAATCCCCCCATTGCCCACAAGGCATTGAACGTCACCCCGGATGTGGGGTTGGTTTTACCCTGCAATGTGGTGGTGGCGGAGAATGCGTCGGGTGGCACCGATGTGTCGTTTATGAATCCAGTTGTGATGATGGATGTCTTGCCGCAGGCGGACCTCAAACCGCTGGCAGATGATGTCTACGCACGGCTGGAACGTGTAACCCATAAGCTGATGGAGAATTAACTATGCCCTTGTTCGAATTCGTCTGTGATGATTGCGAAGAGCCGTTTGAAAAACTGGTTCGCAGCAGCGCACGCGGCTCGGACATCGTTTGCCCCAGTTGCGGCAGTAACCATGTCCACAAGAAGCTTTCGACCTTTGCTTCGCATGGCTCATCGTCCGCCGCCGCACCCGCTACCGGAGCCGCATGCCTGCCCGGTGGCACCTGAGGCATTCGGCGTCCCTCGTAGTTCAACCGTGTGTTGAACCGTATAGAGAGTACGGGGGATGGACCACCATCCCCCAGACCACACCCCCTATGGTAAACTCAATTCCATGAACTGGCTGTATGAGGACCGCTTATGCGTGTGCTGCATTTCGCCGATGTCCATGTCGGTATGGAGAATTATGGGCGGACCGATCCTGAGACCGGGTTAAGTTCGCGGGTGGTCGATTTTTTGCGCCGGATGGACGATCTCTGCCAGTACGCCGAGGAAAACGCCGTCGATCTGGTGGTTTTCGCCGGTGATGCTTTCAAGACGCGCTCACCCAATCCGACCTTGCAGCGCGAATTTGCCCACCGCATCCGCGATCTGGCGGCACTGGCCCCGGTCGTGATGCTGATCGGCAATCACGATGTCGCACCCGCCGTGATGAAGGCGTCCAGTATCGAGATTTATGATACCCTGGCGGTCCCCAATGTGTGGGTGGCAGAGCAGTATGAGGTCCGGCAGATCGAGACGAAGTCCGGCCCGGTAGCGGTCGGCACCGCGCCCTATCCCATGCGTTCGCGCATCCTGAACAACGCCAACGGCCAGACCATCGCACAAACCGATTCCATGCTGGAAGATCAACTGGTTCATATTCTGGATAGCATGGCGGCAGAGGCCGACGCGATGGGCGATATACCGCGCCTGCTGACCGGCCATTTCACCGTCGGCGGGGCGACGGTCGGCAGCGAACGGGCGATTATGTTGGGCCGCGATGTAAGCGTGCCGAAGTCTGTCCTGGCCGATCCACGTTGGGATTATGTGGCGCTGGGCCATATCCACAAGCACCAAAATCTCACCGCCGGGCGCGATGATGCACCGCCGGTCGTCTACAGTGGCAGCCTGGAACGCATCGACTTCGGTGAAGAAGGTGATCCGAAAGGTTTCTGCCATGTTGATCTGGCGCGTGGCGCGACTCAGTGGAATTTTGTGCAGCTTCCGGCCCGCCAGTTTGTGAC
>CAYQJO010000321.1:0-4597 GCA_964417785.1 uncultured Anaerolineaceae bacterium
ACCAGCTTCAACCTCGCCCAGTACGGCGGGGCGGGGCGCCCCCGGGGAATGGGCCGCGGGGCGGTGGGTGACATTGGGGCGCCAATACCCAAAAAAAAATCCGGTTTCAACCCAGGGACCCCCCCCGCCGCAAAAATCCCACCCACCAGCGTAGGGATCAAAACACCTGCTGGCGGAAAACCACCGGCAGCGATCACCATCGTTGTGACCGTCGTGAAACACAACAGCAGTACAATACGGAGCTTCATCAACTCCAGATAAGTTTTGATTGTCGCCTGAAAATTCACTCGATAGCCATTTACGACTGTGGATTCCATACCTTAACATCCTGCAAACTGTTCAGCGTGTCGATAGCCGATACCGCCACCAACGCCGCCCAGGTTAATGACGCCAATCCGACATGGGCTGCACCCCAGATCGACGCCGCACTTGTCCAAACAAACAATGCACCTACCCCCGCCTGAAGAAAATACAGGCCCAGGGCAGCCAGAGCAAGCTGCCGCAGCAGCGGATTCTCCCGCTCGCGGCGCACATACCACACCAGCAGCAGCAGCGCGAGACCCAACCCGGCAACGGCAAACCGGTGCATCATATGCACCGTCTGAAGTTCACCCTGGTCAAAGGGCAGGACCGCACCATTGCACAGAGGCCAATCAGTACAGGCCAGTGTGGCACCACTGCCGCGCACCAATGCCCCCGTCAGAATGATGACCAGTGACAGCGCCGCCGTCACATACGCCAGGGTCGTCACATGATCGCGGGAACTGGCTGGCTGCCCGCTGGGCCGATACCATGCGGCAATCGCCGCCAGCAGCAGCGCCCCCAGCAGCAGCATGGCGGTTCCCAGATGCAGCGTGACCATGGTCGGCGGCAGGTCCAGTATCACCACCAGCGCACCCAGACCGCTTTGGAGCGCGAACAGGACGGCAGCGGTCGCCGTCGCCATCAGCACCAGCCGGTTTCGCTCCCGGTAGGCCCGCCAGCCGACGTACAACATGCCCAGTCCAAACAATCCGATCAACGCCGCGAACAGCCGGTGCGACCACTCGATCCACGCCGTCAGGTTATCCAGCGGCGGAATCACGCGACCGTCACACAGGGGCCAATCGTTGCCGCAGCCCAGACCGGAGTCGGTGACACGGACAACAGCGCCAAAAACAATAAGACCAATCGTCAGGAAAACGGTTGTCAGGCCGAGGCCGATAAACAATCGAGAAGGGTTACGGTACATCACATTTACTCAACTAACATCACAATACACCCACAAAAAAGTCATTCATCCTGCTGCTGAACGGATTTTACCTGGCGGTGGACAAACCACATGACCAGTGCAATTGTGGCCGCAATCCCCACCATGTTGAATAGAATAAAGCCGACAAGCAAGAAAAGCTGCTCGGATTGCCATGTTTCGGCCTGCATGGGCGAGGCTGAAGCGTCGCTGGTCTGCTGAAGGAAGGGCAGCAGCCCCGATGTCCCGCCTTCGCTCAACAACGTGGTCAGGCCACCACCAACGATGAGCAGAACAAGCACACCGATGAGAAGTGTATATCGTCTCACAAAATCCTCCGCTAGAATGGTGTTAGAGGTTTCCCGATTGTACTGGTTATCACAAGGCGTAGCAAGAGCTTTCCAAACATTTCACAATGCCTGTTGTACCCGGTCAATGCACGTTACAATAGACCTTAAATCACACAAATATATAGAAAGCGTACTTGATCCATGATCCAACCTGAAATCAACGTATCATCGCGTATTCTGCTCGGCCCTGGCCCCAGCATGGCCGACCCGCGTGTACTGAAAGCCATGGCAACCCCCTTGCTCGGTCATCTCGATCCACAATATCTGGAACTGATGGATGGCATCCAGATCATGCTGCGTGAGGTGATGCAGACGAAGAACGAGTTGACCTTCGCTGTTGCCGGTACTGGCACTGCCGCGATGGAAGCCTCGTTCGCCAACATGATCGAACCCGGCGACCGGGTGCTGATTTGCACCGGTGGTTACTTTGCGAACCGCATGGCCGAGATGGCCGCTCGCTACGGCGCAGAAGTGCAAACCATCACTCGTCCCTGGGGTGAAGTATTCACGGCGGATGAGATCGAAGCTGCCATCAAAGCGCACCAGCCGAAGATCGTCGGCATTGTCCACGCGGAGACTTCCACCGGCACCATGCAGCCGCTGCACGATATTGCGAAAATTGTCCACGATCACGATGCCTTCCTGATCGTTGATGCTGTGACCTCGCTCGGTGGCGTACCGCTCGCCATTGATGAAATCGGTATTGACGTGTGCTATAGCTGCTCGCAGAAAGCGCTCGGATGCCCGCCCGGTGCCAGTCCGATCACCTTCAGCCCCGCTGCTGTCGAACGCATCAACCAGCGCAAGACGCCGGTCACGAACTGGTATCTGGATGCAACATTGCTGGCAAAATACTGGGGAAGCGAGCGCGTTTATCACCATACCGCGCCCATCTCGCTCAATTACGCGCTCTACGAAGGGCTGCGCATCACCCTGGCGGAGGGACTGGAAGCCCGCTGGCAGCGCCACCGGGACAACGCGGAGATGTTCTGGAAAGGATTGGAAGCGCAAGACCTGGTACCCCACGTCGAACACAGCTACCGGCTGCCCACTTTGACCACCGTGCGCATACCGGACGGTGTGGATGAAGCCAGGGTCCGGTCGCGGCTGCTGAACGAGTATAACATTGAAATTGGCAGTGGCTTCGGTGAACTGAAGGGGCGCGTCTGGCGCGTCGGCCTGATGGGCTACTCCTCGCGCAAAGAAAACATCGTGCTGCTGCTGGCAGCCCTGGATGAGCTACTGCACCAGCGGTAGTTTGAAGCTGAACGTACTGCCTTCATCGGGGGTGCTTTCGACCCAGATAGTACCCCCATGAAGCTCGATGATCGCTTTGGCAATCGCCAGACCCAACCCCGTGCCATCACGCCGCTGGCCCGTATGGCCGCGATAAAATCGCTCAAAGATATGCTTCTGGTTCTCCTCGCTGATACCAAACCCGTCGTCACGCACACGACAGATCAGCCAATCCGGCTCGGTCGTGTTGTCGATCCAGACATTGCCACCCTCATCGTTGTATTTAAGGGCATTTGAGAGCAGGTTGGTCACCACATGCCCCATCAAATGCACATCCACCGGGACCATCAACGGGGCGGCACCGTCTTTATGGTGCAGTGTAATCTTGCGTTCTCTGGCAATCTCTGCCACCAGGTCCGCTGAACTCTGTATCAACTTGTGGAAATCGACTGTTTCAAAGTGCAGTTGGATGCCATCACGGAGATGAGCATAATCCAGCATATTGGTAATCATACGCTCCATGCGTTGCAGTGCCAGGTTGGCCCGATTGAGATACTGCACCTGCGCAGCGTTGAGTTCACCGAGATTCTCAACCAGGTCCAGAAACCCCTTCGCGGCTGTAACTGGCACTTTGAGATCGTGCGCCACCATATTGATCAGGTCTGTATCATTCGTCATAGCAAAGCAACCGTGGTAATTGTTCGAGTGAATAAGCAATACGGGTGCCAAACCAACTCAACAACGTCCCATCAACCCTGTGAACGTGCGACACATTAAGTCCGGCGAACTGTGCTATATCACCCTCGCCAAAAGCGTAGGGTTCGTCCGGCAGCAAAATTACATCTGGGCTGGCCGCTGCAACCTGGTCCAATGTAACACATGGATACCTGTCCGGGTAGTCGGCAAAAACATTTGTCCCACCGCACACCCGGAGCAGATCATGTATATAGGTATCGGCGTTGAAAGTCATCAGCGGATCGTTCCAGATTGGCACAAACACCCGGCAGACCTTACCCGCAGTCTCCTGCTGGCGACTGATCCCCTCAACCCAGTTATGTGAATACTCGATCAACCGCACACGCGGCACCATGGACGTTTCCTCAAAAGCGTACATGATATTCCACAACAGGTTAAACACATCCTGCACTGTGCGTGGGTACGTGACCCACACCGGTATGCCCGCCGCTTGCAATGCCTCCACATCCTCTTTGCGATTTTCTTCCCGGTTGGCGAAAACCAGATCGGGCCGCAAATCGATAATCCGGGCAATATCGGGCGTCCTGGTGCCACCCACTCGTAGCATATTTTGCAGTTTATCCGCCGGATGAATACAGTAATCGGTCACACCAACAACCCGGTCCCCCAGATGCAAATCAAACAGGGACTCGGTTAAGCTCGGCACCAGCGAGACCACCCGCGATGCCGGAGCCGATATGGGTATTTCCAGGGCGTGACTGTACTCATTCATGACAGATCGAACATTTGCTCCCGTTCCGGGCCGACACTCACCATCGTCACCGGCGCACCGATCAACGCTTCGATGCGCTGGACATAGCTGCGTGCGGTCGCCGGCAAATCGGCCACCTGGCGCACACCGGTAATGTCCTCCTGCCAACCGGGCAGTGTCTCATAAATGGGTACGGCCTGTTCCAATTCGCTGACCGTCCCTGGCGGATAATCCAGCCGCTCGCCGCCAACCTCATACGCCACCGCCAGCTTCACCTCGTCAAAACCGGTCAGAATATCCAGCAGATCGGAAGAGCGTCGTGTAGGGAAAGAGTGT
>CAYQJO010000322.1:0-4572 GCA_964417785.1 uncultured Anaerolineaceae bacterium
TGCCAGCATGCCACTACTCCTCTGATGTTTCTACGCTGTAGATACATAATATCACAACTTGCAGCGCCAGTGCCGCCCTTCACACCTCCGCAACCCTTCCTCAATAAACGCGGCTCGTTTTCAAAATGCGCCAGTTGTCACGGAAAACCGTTACGTGTCTCACTGGACAACCTGCACAACCATGTTAAGCTACCAACTAGATAATATGCCAATAAGGATTTTAACATGACCACTATTCCGTCGGACCTCGAAATCGCGCAAAGCGCCAACCTCGTCCACATCAACCAGATCGCCGAAGAGATGGGACTCGATCCCGACACCGATCTGGAGCATTACGGCAAATACATCGCCAAAATTAACCTGGAAGCCCTGGATAAGCTCAAGGACCGCCCGGACGCCAAATACGTCGATGTCACCGCCCTCACCCCCACCCCACTCGGCGAAGGCAAATCCACCACCACCGTCGGCCTCGGTCAGGCCATGAAGCACATCGGCAAGAAAGCCATCGTCACCGTGCGCCAACCGTCACAGGGACCGACCTTCGGCATCAAAGGCGGTGCCGCTGGCGGTGGCTACAGCCAGGTTGTGCCGATGGAGAACTTCAATCTGCATCTCACCGGCGATATTCACGCCATCACCGCCGCCCATAACCTCATCGCCGCCATGCTCGACGCCAGCCTCTATCACGGCAACAAGCTCAATATCGACCCGCAGAACATCGCCTGGCGTCGTGTGGTCGATCTCAACGACCGCGCCCTGCGCAACATCATTATCGGCCTGGGCAGCAAATTCGACGGCGTGCCGCGCCAGACCGGCTTCGACATCACCGTCGCCTCGGAGATCATGGCGATCCTGGCCCTGACCACATCCCTGCAAGATTTGCGCCAGCGCATAGGCCGCATGGTGGTCGCCTACAGCAACGACCGCAAACCCATCACCGCGGACGAGCTTCAGGCCGCCGGAGCCGCCACCGTCCTGCTCCGCGACGCCATCAAACCCAACCTCATGCAAACGCTGGAAAATACGCCAGCCATGGTCCACTGCGGCCCCTTCGCCAACATCGCGCACGGCAACTCCTCCGTGCTGGCCGATCTGATCGCCGTCAAATGCGCCGATTACGTCATCACCGAGTCCGGCTTCGGGGCCGACATCGGGGCCGAGAAATTCTTCAACATCAAATCTCGCGCCTCCGGATTGCACCCCAACGCCGCCGTCCTGGTCGTCACCATCCGCGCCCTCAAAGCCCACACCGGCAAATACAAGATCGTCCCCGGCAAGCCGCTCGACCCCGCCCTCACTGAAGAAAACGTCGCCGATGTAGAAGCCGGTGCCGCCAACATGATCCGCCACCTGGAAAACATGAAGAAGTTCGGCGTCAACCCGGTGGTCGCCATCAACGTCTTCACCGACGACACCGACAAAGAGATCGAAGCCGTCAAAGAAATCGCCCTGGCAAACGGAGCCACCGGCGTCTCGGTCGCCCGACACTGGGCCGAAGGTGGAGCCGGTGCCGCCGAACTCGCGGAAAAAGTGGTCGATGCCTGCGAGCAGCCCAACGACTTCCAATTCCTCTATGATGTGGACCTGCCCATCAAGGACAAAATTGAGATCATCGCCAGAGAGATTTACCGCGCCGATGGCGTGGAATACACGGCAGCCGCCAACCGCCAGATTCGCAGCTTCGAGCGCGATGGCTTCGGCCAACTGCCGATCTGTATGGCGAAAACCCACCTCAGCTTCACCGCCGATCCGACAATCAAGGGTGCGCCCACCGGCTTCACCCTGCCGATCAGTGAAGTCCGTGCCTCGGTGGGTGCCGGTTTCATCTACCCGCTGGTGGGCGATATGCGCACCATGCCCGGTCTGAGCGATGCACCGGCGGCCCAGAACGTGGACATCGACGAGAACGGTCGCGTGGTCGGCCTGTTTTAGGCATAATAGGCAGACCCGGCGGGCGGCATAAATGCCGCCCATCGGTGGATAAAAACCTATATATGAGGGAGGTCATTTATGCTACTTGGATTAGACATCAGCACCACCGGTGCCAAAGCGCTCATTATTGACGACAGCGGCGAAGTGGTCGCCACCCATACGGTGCCGCAGCCCATCAGCCAGCCCAAACCGCTGTGGAGCGAGCAGAATCCGTCCGATTGGTGGGACGGCATCGCCGAGGCCATCCGCAGCGCCCTGAGCGATGCTAATGTCAGCGGCGACGCCATCAAAGCGGTCGGTCTCACCGGGCAAATGCACGGGCTGGTCATGCTGGACGCCGAAGGCAACGTCCTGCGCCCGTCCATCCTGTGGAATGACCAGCGCACCCAGGCTCAATGCGACTACATGACCGAGACTATCGGCTTCGAGCGGCTGATCGAACTCACCGGCAACCGGGCGCTGACCGGCTTCACCGCGCCCAAAATCCTGTGGGTGCGCGATAACGAGCCGGATGTTTACGCCAGAGTCGCCCATATCCTGCTGCCCAAAGACTACATCCGCTTCAAACTGACCGGCCAGTATGCGATGGACATGGCCGGAGCCGCCGGGACCTCACTGCTGAATGTGGCGCAGCGCGAATGGTCACAGGAGGTGCTGGGTGCGCTCGACATCCCCGCCGGGTGGATGCCGCCCGTCCACGAAGGGCCGCAGATCACCGGCGAAGTAGACGCCGCCGGAGCCGAGGCCACTGGCCTGAAAGTGGGCATTCCGGTGGTCGGTGGCGGTGGTGATCAGGCTGCCGGTGCGGTCGGTGTCGGTGCTGTTCAGCCGGACATCATCAGTCTGGTGGTGGGGACATCGGGTGTGGTCTTCGCGCCGCTGGCCGATTACGCCTACGAGCCGGAAGGTCGTTTGCATGCGTTTTGTCACGCGGTCCCCGGTCAATGGCACTTCATGGGCGTCATGCTGAGCGCCGCCGGGAGCCTGCAATGGTACCGCGATACACTGGCACCGGGTGAGGATTTCGATAAGCTGGTGGGCGAAGCCGGCGATGTGCCACCGGGCAGCGATGGTCTGCTCTTCCTGCCCTACCTCACAGGTGAACGCACACCCCATCCTGATCCACTGGCACGCGGGGCCTTCGTCGGGCTGACCACGCGCCACACCCGCGCCCATATGACTCGCGCCGTCCTGGAGGGTGTGGCCTTCGGTCTCAAAGACAGCTTCCGCCTGATCGAGCAGGCTGGCATCCCCGACCAGATCGACGTGCGCGTCAGCGGCGGTGGAGCCAGGAGTCCGGTATGGCGGCAAATCCTGGCGGATGTGATCGGTGCGCCGCTGTCCAGCGTCAGCACGACCGAGGGCGGTGCCTATGGCGCGGCCCTGTTGGCCGCCGTCGGAGCCGGTGTGTTCCCCGATGTACAGACCGCCTGCCGCGAGACGATCCACACCAGCGACACCATCGCCCCCGGCGCTCAGGCTAACGCCTATGAAGGCGCCTACGGGCAGTACCGCGAACTGTATCCGGCGCTGAAAGCGACCTTCAGCAAGATGGGCTAGTACCACTCACGGGGCGCAGGTTTGCTGCGCCCCGGCGAACTTCGTGAGACTACGGTGTGGCTTTTTGCACTTTTTGTTCGGCCACTCCCGGAGTCTGTCGAGATTGCGTCATCAGCGAGACGATAATCAATGTCGCAAAACTCAACGGAATAGAGACGATCCCAGGGTTATCCAACGGGAACGGCGCAGTCGCATCCACGCCATAGCGCTCAAACATCGCTGGCGACAGCGCGATCAAGATCAACGAGGACACCATCCCCACAAACACCGACGATGCGATACCGGCAGCCGTCGTTTTCTTCCAGAATAGCAGCATCAGGATCGCAGGAAGGTTGGCCGAGGCGGCAACCGCGAACGCCAAACCGACCAGAAACGATACATTCTCTCCCTTGAAGAAGATACCCAACAGGATGGCGAGCGCACCCACGACACCAGCAGCGATCTTACCTGCGGCTACCTGCTGTGCATCAGATAGTTTCACCCCGCCGAAACTGCTGATAAGATCATGGACCACAGCACCCGATGAGGCCACAATCAAGCCACTGACCGTTCCCAACACCGTTGCGAACGCGATGGCGGAGATGATCGCAAACAACAGAGTGCCAAAGTATTGTGCTAACAAGGGTGCGGACATATTACTGCTCTCAACATCCAGCACCCCATTGACCATCGCACCCAGGCCCATATACAGCGTTAGAATGTAGAAGAAGCCGATGGCGGCAATCGCCACAATCGTCGACTTACGCGCTGATTTCTGGTCCGGCACGGTATAATAGCGGATCAAGATGTGGGGTAGCGCAGATGTACCCAGGAACAATGCCAACATCAGCGACACGAAGTTCAATCGCGATGCTGTTGTTGCCCCTTCATCCACTTTGAAATTCAGCCCCGGGCGCATGATCTGCTCGCCAGACGTGACCGTTTGATACCAGAGTGTTATTTCATCACTCGCGCTGGTGAAGGACTCTTTGTTGAAGCGAATGACCTCACTATCTTCGATAATGGCAAGGAATTCAGCAGGGTTCAACCCCTCCATAGAATCGACCTCCTCGCCATCAACAATGATCCTGTTAAAGTGAC
>CAYQJO010000323.1:0-4545 GCA_964417785.1 uncultured Anaerolineaceae bacterium
CGGGTGAGACAATCGACCGGAAAGCTACAAACGACGATCCCACCGGGATATCGATTACCGCCAGCGCATTAGTGCCTTTGGCCCGGTTAATCACGCGCTGCACCTGCCCCTCAAGGTCAAATACGACGCTGACTTCCTGCCACGTCTCGCTGCCAGGTGCCAGATAGAAGCCATCCAGAAAAGCGACCTCTTCGGTCTGGATGAGCAGTTCAAAGTTGCTGCTGCTGCCATCACTCACGACCGGAAGGCGCGGGTCCCAGAATGCAGTCGTAGTATTCACACCGGGGAACCAGACATTCTGACGCTCGACCTGCCCGTCAACCAGCACATCCTGGAGGAAACGCTCCTGCGACATGCGAATGGCACTGCCGTCCTCCTGCATCAGGTCAATCGTCGCATCCACATGCGACAAATTGCGAGCCACAATCTCGGTGCCGAAGACCGGCGGGTTGAGCAAGCTCATGTCCTCTAACGGATAGACGCTGGTGATAGACACTTTAGGCGCAATCGGCTGGTGAAACGGAATAGTCCCATCAGCTACCGCCCATACCTGCGGCGTCACGGCATTGTAGTAATTGCGCAGCATACTCGACCAGTTGCTCAGCGGCGACTCGTCCAGATATTCCATGCGGAAGTAGGCGCTGCTCTCCGGGAAATAGATGTTGTAGTAAGCGACACGCCCATCCACACGGTCGCCCCCTTTGCTGTAAAGGCGGGCATCATCCAGGGCTGTCAGCACGTTCTGCGCTGCCTCAATGATGTCACCATCCCGACTCAACGCGATCACCTGCGTCATCAGGCTGCCCAGATCAACCATCGTCGTATTGCCCGAAAAATGGGTGTAGGTATAGGTGTTGGACCGGGCTTCGCCCAACATCTGGCTGTTAATAACAATATCTTGATTGACAAGACGCGCAAAGCTTTCCACTGCATCGACTACCGGGGAAAATTGGTCCAAATCGGTCACGGCATTGGTGAAATACACAATGTCGGCGTCACCTGTCATGGCGATGTCGCGGTCCATGTAGATATCGACCAGTTCTTTACCCAATGCCGAAATATCCACCGTCTCCGGCGATTCTTTCAGTCTATCGGTAAACAGGGTCATATCCATTGCCGGATCGATGATGATCTCCGGTGAAGCTACCGAGTAGCGGAAGAAGGGCGACACCACATCGAAATACTCTATGCTGCTCATGGAGCAGGCATCGTTGACCAGCAGTTCAAACTTGTCCACACCGGCGGTCGAAACCGCCTGACTGAACGCCGACCGCAGTTCCGGCAGCGACAGGATGGTGTCGGGCGTGCTGTAATCGGCCACAATCCCTTTCCAGCCTGCACCATGACTGGCGAACGATATGGCATATTTCTCCGCCGGGTAATTCTGGATGGCCCACACCAGAAATCGTGCCAGCACCTCACCGGAGCCAGTATCCAGGTCGCCCAGATCAGCCAACGGTTCAGTATCGACTGTCGGTGGAAAAACGATGGCGTCATCACCGGAGACATCAGCACCAACCTCGAACAGACGGACCGTATTCCAGTTGCCACTGGCGTCGGTGTATTCCGGGTGCCGGTCCATCAGCATGACCACGCGCACTTTCTCCGAACTGCCACCAGCCAGTTCAAATTCATTGAAGTCGTTGAGCAATCCCGGTTCCAGATTGTTGTCCCCGCCATAGTAAGCCAGAACTGTCCATTCTGTGCGCGGACGCGGCGCAATCTCAGGAAAGCCAGCGGCGATCAACGCTTCTGGCGAAGTATCATAGTCCAGATTCACCACCTCTGCTGGCGGCAGCACATCCACTGTCAACTCAAAATCACCGCTGCTTTCACCGTCCGCTACACCATAGCGTGTCGCGACCACCGTGTAGGGTCCGGCATCCGCCTGTGGAAACTCAATCCGCGAACTGAAATCCCGTCGCGAGCGATCATCGTTTTCGGCGACGATGTTGCCACGTCCATCAACCAGATACAGCAGTGTATCCAGATTGCCACTGGTCGGCTGTATATCGAGAACGATGGTACTGCCGTCTGTATCCACTGAAAACGCAAAGGTCTGAAATGGGGTATTGTTGTCAATCGTACCTGTATACGGCTCTGTTTGCGCGGTCACAATGCCTGAAAACAAAACGACCAGCACCAGCAGGATTTTGCGCATGGGGTTCCTCGCAAATCAACGACTACTGCACCAATAATAGCACGAGAGCAGATGCATGGCACCTGCTCTCGTCGATCAATGGGCTGTGTTGCCAGACAAAAAAACGATCAGCGGCAGGAAACACCCGGAATGCAGTTGTAGCCACCGATTGGACGCCGACCGAGTTCATCAAAGCCAGCCTGAAGACCGGCAGCAAATTCCGACGTCAGATCGATGAACAGTACGGCGGTGTCAAACGATTCGGGAACATCCAGCTTGTTGGGTTCTTCTTCCGGATCGCCGGTCCAGACGATCTCACCAACACTCACCATGTAGGTGACAGCGTTGGTCTCGCTGTCGTATTCCGGCATGGAGAGCGTGAGGGCCAGACTGTACTCGGTGATTTCGAGAATGCCCTGACCGGTCAACACCTCATCGACACCTTCTTGCTCAGCGTAGAAGTTCCAGTAGTCTTTAAGGTCAGCATTGGTGAAGAAACCGCTGACCGCCTCACCTTCTGCCATCGAATAGGCGGCGGCAGCCGGGGCCAGCCCTTCCAGGGTCAGCATGTACATATCGTCTTCGGCAGCTTCAAACATGCCACCGGCGGCACTTTGCACGATGACGCCCACCAGGTCTTCCGGCATGGTCAGAGTTTCTGCGTCATCCTGGGCAATAGCCGGTAGCACCAGCAGCAGGATCAGCAGTACAACAGAAAGATACTTCATGGTCGAGTCGCTCCTCTCAATCTCACATTGAATGACACATTCAATTCTACTCGAAAAAAACTGTTGAGGAAAAAGTGATATGCCCCGAAGGACATATCACTTCTAAGATATTACTTCCGTTGCAGATCAACCACCGGGTGTCCACTTGGGCGGCAGCGCACCCTGGCGGCTCGCGTTCTCCTCTGGCGGTGTATTCTGCGGATCACGGTCGTTCTCTGGATCATCCGTCAGTTGGGTCGTCTCCTGATCGACCTGATACGGCTCACCATCAATGGGCAGCGCATCGACCGAGTAGAGGTCGTTGTTGCCACTCATATCCGAGGTGAACACGATGGTCGAGGAGTCACAGTACCATGTTGGGCTGACATCCAGAACCCCGGCATACGTCTCGCCTTCGTTCTCTGTAATCAGCCGTGTCTGGCCCGTTTCAACCTGATAGACATAGATGTCGAAGATACCGTTCATGAGATCGGTCTGGTAGCCGATCAGGCTGTCATCGCTCGACCACGAGTGATTACGGGCGTCGCCACCGAGTTCGGAGACGCGCTCCACATTCTGGCCGTCCGCCGACATGGTATAGATCGCACTTTGTTCACCAGTCACGTCTTCGCGGTAGGAGCGGAAGGCGATCATCGTGCCGTCATGTGAGTATGACGGATCGTGATCGTCGCCCTCGCCCTGGCTCAGGCGCGTCATCGTCGGGTTGGTGATGTCGCTCAGGTCCAACTCGTAGATTTGCCACAAGCCGTCGTCACGGTCACTCTGGAACACCAGTTTGGTGCCATCGGGTGACCAGAAGGGGTTGATATCGTTGGCCGGATGATCGGTCACACGATACTTGGCACCGGTTGCCACATCAACCACACGGATTTCCCAGTTGCCATCCACATTCGACTCATAGGCGATACGGCTGCCATCAGGCGACCACACCGGGTCGAGATCGAGTGAGGTGTCGTTGTAGGTGACGCGCTGGACGAATTCACCGTCAACGGTCGCCACATAGATTTCCCAGTTGCCATCGCGGTTGCTGACAAACGCGATCCAACCGGCATCCGGTGAGCGGCTAGGAGCCATATCGATGATGCCGCGTCCGAAGCCCTTCGACAGATTGGCATCAGCATCCGGATCACCGGGTAGTTCACCCAGGCGGAAGATTTCCCAGTCGCCCGTCATCCGGGTATGGTAGACCAGCCAGTCGGGGCAGATCGCACCACCGACGTCCACTGGCGACCAGTTCACCACCGGGCGCTCCTCATCCGGGCCACAGTTCGCGGTATCCATATCGATGATCGGGAAACCGTCTTCATCGAACTGGTCACCACCACAGACCGGGGTCACTGGGGTAGGTGTTGGTTCTTCAGTCGGTTCCGGCGTTGGTTCTTCAGTTGGCGCTGGCGTGATCTCTTCGGTCGGTTCCGGTGTCACCTCTTCAGTTGGTTCCGGCGTTACCTCGATGCAGATCGTCGACACGCTCGTCTCGTCGTAGGCGTTGAACAGCGTCAACTCGCCCCATACGCCTTCCACCGTCACCGTCGTGACTTCATCCGCCGTCAACTGGTACGTGCCTTCCGACACCACATTGTCGTCGGCGTCCGTCACCGTGTACGATGACTCTTCCGGCATATCACCGCCGGTGTTTGTGATCGTGAACGTCGCTTCGCCGTCCGCTGAACACAC
>CAYQJO010000324.1:0-1681 GCA_964417785.1 uncultured Anaerolineaceae bacterium
ACGGCCCGCGTGCCGTCCCACCGCCACACCGTAGGGACGCCCAACCGGGCGTCCGGACATTACCCATCCATCAAATCGCGCACAACCGCCGCCAACCGCCGCGCCAGGATTCCGTGCGCGGCGGCGGTCAGGTGAATGCCGTCGATGGGATCAGCCACCAGGAAGTCGCTGGTATCCATAAAAGCCGTGTCGAAGGTATCGGCCACCAGCCGGTAATGGCGGGCCAGCCGCGTCGATTTCTCGCGCCCGCCGCTGAACATCTCGCCGTAATCGGGCGGCATGTCACCCAGGTGCGGCGGCGACATCAGCAGGATTTGCGGCGCAGCGCCGTTATGGCCGGAATCGCTCTCCTTGATGACACCCACCAGCCGCGCCACGCCCTGCGCGATGTCGAAAGCCGTCACCGAGAACCGCGCTTTGAGGTCGTTGGTCCCCAGCATCAGAATCACCAGATCGAGCGGCCTGTGTGTTTGCAGGCAGGGATAGAGATAGGTCTTGCCGTTCTTGTGTTCTTCAATGGGATCATCCCAGACGGTGGTGCGCCCATTCAACCCCTCCTCGATCACGTAGTAATCATCACCCATGAGCGTTTGTAACTGGCCGGTCCAGCGCACATCGCGGGGATGGCGGTTCATGCCGTCGGCGTTCCAGCCCCAGGTATTCGAGTCGCCGTAACACAGAATATTGGTCATGATTTAGAGACCTGGTCCAACCAGTCCAGCGCACCATCGACCCGCTGCCATGAAGTCCGTGCATCTGCGGTATACACGACGGCTTCGCTCTCATCGCCAACCCCCATAAATTCGGGTATCTTCTGGGATGGTATCTTTTCAAACAGCAGAAACGGCGGGACATGCGGATTTTGCTTGATGGCGTTCGCAAGCGCATCGCGGGCTTCTTCTATATCGCCAAATCGCTTGAACGCCCACAACGCCCGTGAATACAACATTCCCGCCATGATGTCGTCTGCAAACTGGTCCAAAACCGCCTGGATTTCGTCCGGTTCACCCGTTTCCAACAGCCAGTTAATCAGCACATAGCGGACTCCCTGGTTGTCGTTCGGGTTCAGCCGCAGCATGTCTTTCAGATGGTCAATGGCCTTGCGCCGGTTGCCCAGCATCCACTCCAATTGTGCCAGGGCAGCCCGCGCCCGCATGTAAGGCCGTGTCTCCGTGATCCCCCAGAAATGTCCGGCATCTTCCTCGAATACCTCCGGGCCGATTGCCCGCTCACCGGCTTCCAACGCTTGCTGGTAATATACCCGTGCCTCGCGTGGTGTATTGGCGTCTTCATCGGCCAGCAGAATATAGGCATCGGCACAGTCCGGCGATATGTCGAGCGCTTTCTTCGCAAGCTGGATGCGCTTCTTTTTGGTCCGGGCGTCGTAGGCTTCGTAGACGAGCTGCTGGGCTTCTTCCAGCGGGGTTTCGGGTTCCGCATCCGGGATGAAGCCGCCGGTCTCCTCCATCAGCTTCTGTATGAAGGCGTTGGCCTCTTCGATGGTCTCGAATTCCTGCTCCTGCATGATCTTGGTCAGGTTGTTCATGGCCTGCTCCGTGCCGAGCGGCCCCATCGGCTTTGGCGTTCCGGTTGTTTGTTTCTTTTTCTTCGACATCGTGTTTCCTCCTATTCTCGCGGGCGCGGCATGCCGCGCCCCTACGGTGATGGGTGGACCGGCACA
>CAYQJO010000324.1:1781-4535 GCA_964417785.1 uncultured Anaerolineaceae bacterium
CCCTACGGTGATGGGTGGACCGGCACACGGGCCTGTCCCTACGGTGGTGGGTGGACCGGCACATGGGCCTGTCCCTACGGTACATCGTTGGTCGTGCGTAGGGGCGGTGCCGTGTCACCGCCCGCTGATTACCCGTCAAACGTGATGCGGTATGCGTCTCCGCCGTGCTCGATGGTGTATTCACGGTCGCCGAAACCGGCCTGACAATACCGGTTATCGAAGCGCGGGTAAACATGCAGATTCATCTCCTCGCTGTCAATGTGCAGCGATTGATCCCAGCCGAACTCCACGCGCCCCTGCGACGGCGACTCGTAGACCACGCTCAGGCCATCGGTGTGGACCGGCGCGGACGCCACCGACTCGACAAACCCGGCGAAGTCGTCGCCCTCGCCCATCTCCACCAGCCACACATTGTCCGGCGCGTCCACCCGCAGTTCGATCACCGGATGGGCGTCGTCGTGGCGGTCTTCCAGCCAGCGGTAGGGGTTTTGCGTATACACGGCGACGAAGCCCCGGTCTTTCCGCCCGAACACCCAGTTGCCGCGCTCGATCACCTCGTCGAAGGCGGCACGCGGGAAATAAGCGTGGCTGAAGGGGAAAGCGTCATCCGCCGGGATGTGGTGCAGGCATACCAGCACATTTTCATGCTGGACGGCACGCGGCAGGATGGCGTTGCCGGCCCAGTAATTGGGACGCGCCTGTTCGTCATCCGAGCCGGGATGGTTGGTGAACACCACCGCGTCGATTCCGAGTGTGGCCTGCCAGGGATGCTGCTGGTAGCCCGGTTTCCCGGCGCGATAATCCTGGGCGCAGCTCAGCATATAGCTGCCGGTGCGGTAGGTCTGGATGTGGACTTCGGTCATGGCGTGGCAGTCCATGTTGGGGTCCACGATCTCGCCATACTGGTCGATCTGCCACTGGAACAACTGCGTATATCGCGCCTGATAGTCCTCGTGCAGGCGAATACCGTAGGTGTCGGTCAGCCGTTCGGAGAGGCCGATGATGGTCGGATGCACATAATCCTGGATGCTCCAGAACAGGTGGCCGTCGTCCAGACTGTCGTAGGAGATGCCGTAGAAGGGCGCGTCCTCCACGTTCAGGCTGTGGCGCTCCTGGAACTTGCGCGGACCGTCCAGATCGGCGGCGATGGCTTCGATCACCGGCGGGCAGCGGTAGGGGCTGGTCGCCAGACAGACCGTGCCGAGAACGTTGGGATTGTTGTACAGTCCCATGCCGAACATGAGTTTGGCGGTGTTGGTGGCGTCTTCGGTGCGTGCGCCCTTGATGAGACGCGGATAGGTGCGGCCATGCGAACTGCCCATGACACCGCGATAGGTGTGCAGCGCCATCTCGAACATGAGCGTATCGATGAGCCGTCCGGCTTTGTGGCGCACATCGTCCTGTTCGGCGAAGTCGTGCAGATTGACCAGTGCCAGCAGGTCCTCCTCGAAGTAGCAGTTGGACAGCCACTCGCTGAAACCGAAGCGGATGCGGAAATCCAGCCAGCGGCGGATGTAATACAGCGCGTGTTCGATGTGTTCGCTGCCCGGTTTGCCATCGTTGTCGAACTGGCGGTCGGGGAACAACTGGCCGGCCAGCAGTTCGTCGCTGTGAAAGATGATCTGGTGGTTCTCGGTCCAGTAGCAGCGGCGATCACCGGCAGCGGGTTCGTCCCACCAGTAGCGGAACCACAGCAGCGCCTTATCGATCTCCTCGACCCACCCGGCGCTGAGCCGGTCATGGTAGAGATAGCGCATCCGCAGCAGGCCGCCGAGTGTGAAGTCGTTGCAGTCGCGGTTGGTGTATACGTAGTCGATGGCCTCGCGCAGGGGGCCGTCCTGGACCGGCATACCCAGTTCCAACCGGGCGATCTGGCTGAAGAAGCCGGTCCGTCCACCGGGGGACTGCGCGGCGCAAAATTCGAGATACGCCTGCCGCCGCTCGTCATAGGTGCCTTGTGGTTGTGAGAAGTAGGTATCGTTCATTAGTCTGTGACCTTTTTATGGGACATAAGTGATTTTGCCACGCCATTCACTTGCATCGCTGGCGAGGATGATGAGTTCCAGTTCATCGACCACACGGCCTACTGGCGTTTGCTTGAGGGCCAAGAACAAACCCGGAACTGGAAGTTCGGCACGAACACGTTCATAGAAGTCGCCGGTCATGGTGTTGACGTCATGTGTGAGGATGATGTAGTCGTGTTCGGCGGCGTAAGCTAGCACGGCTGGATCATCCTGAGCGTACAATGCTGTATCCTGGACTCGCGTGAAGCTTGCCTGGGGAATACGCCGCCACACACCGCGTAGGATGTCGTTATTGAAGTTCTCGTCAGCCAGAAATCTCATCCCGTTTGGCTTTCATGCGGGCCATAAGCTCCTCGCGTGTGATGGCGGGCGGCTGGTTCGCCTCTATTTCGCGCCGTAGTGCTTCGGCTTCAGCTTCCATCCGGCGCAAATAGGCGTCGATTGCGTCACGGTGGCGCAAGTAATAGCCAATGGCGAGATATACGTTGTCCAATGTGAGCGTCGGATACATCTGGATAATGTGTTCGGGCGTCTCACCCTGATGGTAGGCATAAACGACCAGATCCAGCAGAACCCGCGTTCCGCTGACGCGCATCCTGTCATGTTCGTCAGTATAGACCGGGATCACTTCGGTTATCAGTTCATCGGCCATGGTGTTACCTTTGAAATATTCACCCATGCCATTGTAACACAGCAGCCTCAATCCAAAACCACCTGCTCATACACATCC
>CAYQJO010000325.1:0-4516 GCA_964417785.1 uncultured Anaerolineaceae bacterium
AGGTGTTCTATGCAGGCGAGATCAAGAAATTCGCCAATAATCTGAAATACACCCGGCACAGTCGGCCAGACGGAGGATCGTCTGGCCGACCGGATTATTTATTCTTCAGCAGAGTCGCTCTGCTTGCGCTCGATCCGACCGCGAATCTGGTCCATCACATCGTTGAACAGACCGCGATAGCCTTCGATCATCTCTTTAATGGCGGCTTCACCGTGTTCACGCGACGCCTGCGGCACCAGCGATTCCAGCGCCTTGCCCGCCTCCTGGACTGCCTTCTTCTGGTGTTCGATGAAGTCCTCAAAGGCCATATTGACATCGGTATAACCGATTTCCAGCAGAGCCTCGCGCACCAGACCGCCGATCTCAGGCGGATTGTTGGCGACCTTCACACCCACAGCGGCCAGCGCCTCCATCTTGGCTTTGGCCGTCCCTTTGCCACCGGAGACAATCGCACCGGCATGGCCCATCCGCTTTCCTGGCGGTGCGGTCACACCGGCGATATATGAGACGACCGGCTTGGTGACATGGTTCTTGATGTATTCAGCGGCTTCTTCTTCCGCCGATCCACCGATCTCACCAATCATGACGATGGCTTTGGTGTCGGAATCGGCCTCAAAGGCCGCCAGCGCATCGATGAAGCTGCTACCGGGTACCGGATCGCCACCGATCCCGACACAGGTCGTCTGGCCGATACCGGCGTCGGTGAGTTCGTAAAGCGCCTGATACGCCAGCGTCCCCGACCGGCTGATGACACCCACCGGCCCACCCGGTTTGGAGACTTCGGTCGGTGTGAAGCCGATGTTGCACTTACCCGGACTCAAGATACCGGCACAGTTCGGACCCAGCAGACGGGTATCGGGATATTTGTCTTTGAGTGTGTTGTAGATCAAAGCCTGGTCGTGGGCCGGGATGTGTTCAGTTACGCAGACAATGAACGGAATACCGGCCTCGGCGGCTTCCAGAATGGCATCTTTGCAAAAACGCGCCGGAACGATCACAAACGAGGCATTCGCACCGGCCTTATCAACGGCGTCTTTGACCGTTGCATAAATCGGAATACCGTCAACATCGGTTCCAGCCTTCTTCGGATTGGTCCCGGCGACAACCTGGGTGCCGTAATCCCGGTTGCGCAAACCATAAAACTGTCCCTGAGAACCGGTCAACCCCTGCACAACAACTTTGGTGTTCTCATCTACCCAGATCGCCATTACCCCTGACCTCCTGCGATTTCAACTGCCGATTTAGCGGCAACAAGCATATTCGGTTTCATATACAGCCGGTCGGATAGGTGTTCTTCCAGGATGGCCCGCCCCTCGACCGAGTTGGTACCGTCCAGACGCACGATTAGCGGTGATTTGAGGTGTACCATCTCCATCGCCTGGAGGATACCGCGTGCCATCTCATCGCAGCGGGTGATACCACCGAAGATATTGATGAAGATCGCCTTCACATTCTCATCTTCGTTGATGACGGTTAGCGCGTTTGCCATCGTTTCCGCGTTACCGCCGCCACCGATGTCGAGGAAGTTGGCCGGTTTGCCGCCCACCTGATTCACGATGTCCACCGTACTCATCGCCAGACCGGCACCATTGGCGATAATCCCGACGCTGCCATCCAGACCGACATACTGCAAGCCCAACTTATGGGCGCGACGCTCGCGCTCATCTGCCGGTTCCAATCCGGCAAAATCCGCCCATTCTTCATGGCGATAGGCAGAGGCGGTATCCAGGCTGACTTTGGCATCCAGCGCATGGACCTTGCCGTCCGGCGTCAGAATCAGTGGGTTGATCTCGGTCAGGCTCGCATCGCCTTCAATATAGCAGTTGTACAGCTTTTGCAGCACATCCACAGCACCGTCTTCTGCTTCCGGAGCCAGATTGGCCGCTTTCACCCATTCCCGCGCCAGGTCCGGTGTCAGACCGACCACCGGGTCCACCCAGATTTTGGCGATGGCGTCCGGGTCCTCATCGGCGACGGCTTCGATGTCCACACCACCTCTGGCCGAGAGCATGCCCAGGTGTAGTTTCTTGCTCCGATCCAGCGTGAACGAGACATAATACTCATCTTTGATGTCGGAGGCTTTCTCGATCCATAACCGCTGGACGACATGCCCCTTGATGTCCATACCCAGGATGTTGCCGGCGTGTTCCCGCACCTCATCGACATTGGCAGCCAGCTTGATGCCGCCAGCCTTGCCGCGTCCACCGACCTGAACCTGCGCCTTGACCACGACCGGATAGCCGATTTTCTCGGCCTGCTCGACCGCTTCGTCCACGCTATCAGCCACACCGCCGGGCGAAACCGGGATATTATAGCGTGCAAAATACTGTTTGCCCTGATACTCGAATAAATCCACCTATGGTTCTCCTTATTTTATGTCGGGCGGGTACACGGCCCGCCCTGCGCTACATCATCAGAGATTTATCATGTGGCCCTCAAGGCCGTGCGCCGCCTCTTTCAGCGCTTCACTCAGTGTCGGGTGCGCATGGACATTGCGGGCGATCTCGGCGGGCGTCAGTTCAGCCGACCGGGCTAGCGTCAGTTCGGGCAGCAGTTCAGTCACGTCCGGGCCGATCATATGACCGCCGAGCAGTTCACCGTACTGCTTATCGCTGATGAGCTTGACGAAGCCGGTGTGGTCGCCCAAACCAAGTGCTTTGCCGTTGGCCTGGAAGGGAAACCGGGCGACATTGACCTCATAGCCCGCTTCAACCGCCTGCTGCTCCGTATAGCCGAAGCTGGCGACCTGCGGCTGGCAGTAGGTCGCACGCGGCATCATGATGAAGTTGAGTTTCTGTGGTTCTTCACCGGCGATATGTTCGGCGGCCACAATGCCCATCGTCTCGGCCACATGGGCCAGCATCAACTTGGCCGTCACATCACCGACAGCGTAGATGTGAGGAACACTGGTCTGCATCACCTCGTTGATCTCAATCGCGCCACGTTCCGTCAGTTGCACACCGGTCGCTTCCAGTCCGTAGCCCTCCACACGCGGCTTGAAGCCAATCGCCTGCATGACCCGGTCGGCTTCCAACACCTGCTCGCCATCTGGCCCGGTGACGGTGACTTTCACCCCGCTGCCCGTATCCTCGATCTGATCGACACGGGTGCCGGTCATCACCTTGACACCCATCTTCTCATAGACTTTGCGCAGCTCTTTGGAAACCTCTTCGTCTTCCAGTGGCAGCATGCGATCCAGGAACTCTACGATGGTCACATCCACGCCGTAGTTGGCATGGACATAAGCGAACTCTACACCGATAGCACCCGCTCCGGCGATAATAATGCTATCTGGCAGATGGTCTTCCATGATCTGCTCTTCATATGTGACCACCCGCTCGCTCAACGACGTGCCGGGGATCAGGCGTGTGGTCGCGCCGGTGGCGATGATGCAGTTCTTGAAGTTCAGCGTTTCGTCCCCACCATCGTTCAATTCGACCTTAAGCGTGTGAGCATCGGTGAAGGTCGCCCAACCTTCGTAGGTGTCGATTTTGTTCTTCTTCATCAACATCTGGACGCCTTTGACCAACCGTTTAGATACCTGACGGCTGCGTTTAAAGGCTTCGCCAAAATCGAACTCAACCGTGCCATTGATCTTAATGCCGAATTTCTTGGCTTCCTTGCCGACAATATGGGCCAGTTCGGCGTTACGCAGCAGCGCTTTGGACGGAATGCAGCCGACATTCAGGCACACACCGCCCCAATACGTCTTCTCGACGATAGCCGTCTTCAAACCAAGCTGGCTGGCGCGAATGGCGGCGACATAACCGCCGGGTCCCGCGCCCAGAACCACGACATCGTATTCCATAGGTTTTTTAACTCCTCAATAAAAAGGGGGATGGCAAGACAAACCATACCCCCTGATGTAGATAAGCCTAGTTTACAGCATCGGTTCGGCAGAACCAATGTCCATTACAGCCGGTCTGCGATTAACTCCGCAATGTCTTTCACCAGCGGTCCATCGGTCACTTCAGACTGTGCCGACTCGAACATTTGCATACAGAAGGGACAGCCCACCGCCAGCGTATCGGCTCCGGTGTCTTTGGCCTCCTGGTAGCGTTCGATATTGACCGCCTTCTGGCCCGCTTCCTCTTCTTTCCAGAACTGCGCCCCACCGGCACCACAGCAGAACGAATTCTTGCCATGGCGCGGCATTTCCATCAACGACTCGCCCAGCACCGCACGCGGCGCATCGACCACATCATTATGGCGGCCCAGGTAGCAGGGATCGTGGAAGGTGACGTTGCTCATCGGGTCGGTCACCTTCGGCAGTTTGCCCGCCGCCATCAATTCCTCGATCAACTCGGTATGGTGAACCATCTCATAATGCCCGCCGAATTGGTGGTACTCCTTGCCCAGATTGTGGAAACAGTGCGGGCAGGTGACGACGATCCGCCTGGCGTTGACCTCGTTCAGGGTCTCAACATTCGTCAGCGCCAGTTCGTAGTAGAGGTCCTCCCGACCGGCACGACGGGCGCTGTCGCCCGTGCAGGTTTCCAGTTCACCCAGGATGGCG
>CAYQJO010000326.1:0-4514 GCA_964417785.1 uncultured Anaerolineaceae bacterium
TTCTAAAGAGCAGGTAAATATCAGAACGTCAGTCGCAGCGTCGTGATCTCATGTGGCGCAATTGTCATCTGAACGCCCCCATTGGCGTCCATATGTAAGTAGCTGCGGGAATCTTCGGCCATCGTCACCTGTTGCACGGTATCCGGGTGGTGGTTAGGGGTAATCCACACTTCCACTGGACGCTCATGCGGGTTGAACAGACGCACAATCCAGCCTTTGCCCTGCTCCGGTGGTTTGAACGCTGTCATGATCGCCCCTTCACCGTCACTGGCCGCACCCGATCCGCGATTGCTGATGATGGATAGATAACTGCGGGCCAGCTTATCCGGCGGCGCATCGTACTGGAACGCCTGTAACGGGGCATTGTAGACCATACCGGCACGCAGCAGGGCGGCAGCATCGCCCGGCGGTGTCGTGACCATCGCGTAATCTGCCTGGATCGTCCGCTGGCATTGTGCACCGGGGACCGCAAGCGATGGCGCAACCGCAGCCGTGCGCGTGCGCAGATCATCCCGGCTGAGCCAGCCAACCGAGCGGACCAGCGTCAGCGCCAGCGTAGTCTGATCGCTCTGCCACAGCGCCTCGACTTCTGGCAAGCCCTGCACCAGCAGCGCCCGCGCTCGCTGTGCATCCATGACTGCCGCCAACGACTGCACCGGATGGGTGTTGATAACCCCTTCCACATTCGGTTGATCGGGATACCGCGTCCCCTCCACCGCCACCGGGCGTGGCACCAGCCCGAATGGTGTATCGCTCAGGACAGATTCGCTGGCGACGCCGGTGCGGATATGCGCCCGCAGGCGATGATCGCGGACGGTGTTGTCGAACGTAGTGCGGAAGTGGATATCGGGCATGGTGGTGTAGCGAGTCGCCGTCGTCGTCAGGTTTAGAATATGATCGCCACGCAGGCGCTGGCGGTTGGCGTCCAGTTGCGGCGCGACTCGCAGTTGATGGCGCATAACCAGGCGCTGGAAAAGCGGGCCGGTCTCGACCACTGTATCCGGCAGCAGATCGGCGCGGACCACCAGATCGGGGCTGGGCGGGCTGTAGTTATACACATCGCCGGTGTCGCCGCCGTCATGAAACGACACGACATCTTCGATCAGGTTATCGCCCGTATGCCACACCAGCTTGCCATACTGCACGAACAATGTGCCGATGGAGTCCCCGGCGGTTGCCGATACCGGTATGTGGGTTGGCGCATCTGCAAGCCGAATATGATAGGTGGCGTAGCCGACTGCCGGGACACCGGCGGTGAATCCCAGGACACCATCTTCCCAACCGAAGACCACCTCATCGCCATCGGGAGCCACGACCGCTGCCGGGAAGCGTCCGGGTGGCAGGGTCAGCCGGACGAACACAACCTGCTCGACCGGCCAGTTATGCGAGTTCCACACGACGACATAGGTATCCCTGGCCGGACGCCCGACCGAGCGCTGGCCGGGCAGGGCATCCAGGGCGCGGTGGATGATGTGGCGGGCGGCGTCTTCCGCCTGACGTTGGCGGATTTCGTGTTCTTCATGCACAGTGTCGCTGGCACATCCGCCCAGAACATTGCGCGATTGTGTTTGCAGCAGCAGCTTCCAGCTATGCGCGAGCAGCGCGAGCAGGTTGTCGGTATAGGCGACCCGGCCATGCGTGAGGGCCAGCGCCAGCAGCGGTTCGGCGCTGTGCGATAGCATGGTTTGCAGGCGCATATTAGCCTGCTTGAGATAGATGCGGCTGGAGAGCGTTCCCGGCCACAGATAGGTGTGCGGCTGCACCGATTGCAGGCGCAGTTCGCCCCGAATGGACGGGCGCATATGGTCGGGCAGTTCCCGGCGTAGGGCGGCCACATAGCGGCGCAAATCGCTCTGCTCGACCGGCATCCGCAGATGCGTTTTGACCTCCTGCAGGCTTTCCACCAGGGTTTTTTCGCTGTAGGCAGCGTTGAATAACCACAGGAACGGGCCGTCCGGGCGGACTTCGCGCTGCTCTTTGACGCTGACAGCGACCGTCTCCGGTGTGTCGGCGCTGACGGGCCAGTTGGTGTCGATGCGGTGGTTGACCACCAGCAGGTTGCTACCGTCCGGGGCCTGCCAGCGGAACGGCAGGTGGATTACGGGCGCACCGTGCCGCAAATACGCGGCATCCACATCGAAGTCGGTGAGAATCTGGGGCAGTTGGGCGATGTGGCCGCTGGCGTAGGGATCGTAGACGACATTGGCGAGTTTGACACCCAGGCGGTTGGCGCTGGCACGGGCCACCAGCAGGTTGCGGATAAGCGCTTCGCCGCTGACCAGTGCTTCATCGACCGTGACGTACCAGGGTCCCAGACTGAGACGGCCTCCGGCGTTGTAGATAATCAGGAAGGTCACCAGTTCGGGCCGGATGGCGCTGATGTCGTCCAGCAGGATGGTTTCGCCACCCAGCAGGAAGGTTTTCATCGGGACATTGCCGCCTTGCATCTGCGTGTGCAGCCGGGCCAGCACATCCAGGAGCCGGGCGCGGCGCACCTCCAGGGCTTCATGCCATTCACGCTGCCAGCTTAAGAAGGCGATGGCGTGGATGGTGGCTAGCGGTTGAGGTTCCGGAAGACGTACAGGCTGTGTTTTGTTGGGTTCGTCTCCGTCGGGCATGTGTGAGCGTCCTTTAATTATGCTGGTTGTGTCTATTGTGCTTCGAGGTAGGGGCAAAACGCAAAAACTGGCGCAACTGGGGGGGGACGAAATGAGCGTGTTTGTGAAATTTGTAAATTTGTGCGGTTCTGGCATAATGTGAATTAACAATCGTGTGGGGAAATTCTGGGATGCTGCTTCAGAAACGCTACCAGCAGATTGTAGAGGCTGCTGGTTATGTGGTTTGCATCACGGATCATCAGGGGGTTATCACCCACATCAGTGACTCCATCGAAGCTCTTATCGGATATGCCCCTAAAGATGTCGTTGACAGACCATTTAAGATGTTTATCCGTCCGGATTGGGTGGAGGCCTTCGAGCGTGTATTTGAGCTGCAACAGACCACCATCGAGATACCGGTGGTCGCTGGCGATGGGCAGGTGCGATGGATCGAGCAGTGTGTGCAGCGGGTTGAGCGTGATTGTGATGTGATGTTTGAGTTTGTCATGCACGATATTACGACCCGCAGAAAAGCGGCCCATGAGGCACAGGTGTATAACGAACTGTACCGGGTGCTGGTGCGCTATCTGCCGGATACGGCGGTAATGTTGTTTGACCATGATCTGCGCTACATGATCGCGGAAGGGGCCGCGCTCAACCGGCAGGGGTTTTCAAAGGAGATGATGGAAGGACGCACCCTCTTCGATGTGGTGAATCCGGAAGGTTCGATACAGTTCGAACCGTTCTACCGGCGGGCGTTGGCCGGTGAGAAAGTCGTGATTGAGAACACTTACAGTGGACGCGATTATTACACCCATTTTCTGCCGGTGCATGATCTGGATGGCAGTGTGTTCGCCGGTATGGTCGTGATCCGCGATGTGACGGAACAGAAGCGAACGGAAACGGCGCTGCGGGAGAACGAACTGCGCTTTCGCGGATTGTTCGAGCATAACAATGATGCGGTGTTCTTTATTGACACCGAGGGTGTGATACGGGATGCCAACCATCAGGCGGCGGTGATGCTCGGGTATCCGGTCGAAGAACTGGTGGGGATGCACGCCTATCGTAACACGCTGAACGATGGCGGTCCTGACCGGGACAGCATCTGGCAGGCGTTGATGGCGGGCGAAACGCTGCCGCTGTATGAGCGGACCTTCCGGCGCAAGGACGGCAGCACGTTTCCGGCGGAGTTGAATGTGGCACTGGCGAGGGACGCGGACGGGCAGCCGTCACATGTGCAGAGCATCGTGCGCGATATCACGGAGCGCAAAGCCAATCAGGCGCAGATGACGCGGCGGGTGGACCAGTTGACGACCCTGCTGGATGTCGACGCCGAACTGGTGGACCGGCTGGATGTGGATTATGTGCTGACGATGGGGTTGGATTCGGCCATGCGGCTGAGCGGTGCGGACGCTGGCTTCATCGCGCTGATCAACGGTGAGGGGCGGCTGGCACTGGAAGGGGTTGTCGGGGATTACCCGGTGGATCAGGCCGAGCAAACGCTGACCTGCCCTGAAGGTGTGGTGACGCGGGTGATCGAGACGCTGGTAGCGGAAATGGTCACGTCGGGGCTGCGCTGCGATCAGCGCCCGGAAACGGTGGCCCAGATTGTTGCGCCGATGGTGTCGCATGACCGGGTTGTGGGGATTTTGAACCTGGAATCGCGGCGAGAGGGCATGTTTAACGAAGAGGCGTTTGATATGGTCAAGCTGGTGACCACGCGCATGAGCATTGCCGTCGATAATGCCCGACTGCACCGGCAGACCGAACAGCAGCTTGCGGAGCTTCAAGTGCTGTACGAGCGGGTTCACACACTGGAAAAGATCAAAACCGATATGATTCGGATTGCGTCACACGATCTGAACAACCCGCTGACGGCGATCATCGGGCATGCCGAATTGATGCGGATGGATTTGG
>CAYQJO010000327.1:0-4511 GCA_964417785.1 uncultured Anaerolineaceae bacterium
CGCTGCTGGTCGTCGGCGCGGTAGGTCT
This sequence comes from uncultured Anaerolineaceae bacterium, assembly GCA_964417785.1. Taxonomy (GTDB): domain Bacteria; phylum Chloroflexota; class Anaerolineae; order Aggregatilineales; family Phototrophicaceae; genus DAOTUL01. The sequence goes on from CAYQJO010000327.1 coordinate 29, forward strand.
CGAAGCGGACGGGCAGCCGGGTGGTGTCCAGGATGGCGGACCAGCGCCCGTTGGTGAAAGTCTCCTGGTAGGCGGCGTTCAGATCGAACACAATTTGTTCATCACCGGCCAGCGGCACAGGGAAACTCGTCGCCGGTTGATCGACGCGGAAGCCGTAAGCGCGGACGGTATGCTGGCGCGGATCGGTCACGGCAACGTAGTAGGGGTAGGCGTCGGCATCGGTGGGATACACCGGCAGATCGCGGATGGGCGGCGGCGATTCGTGCAGATAGTCGATCTCGATCAATGGGATTCCGCTGCGGATGGCCTCAATCCGCTTGAGACGGTAGTTCTCCGCGCTGCCGCCGCCGGGTTTGTTGGCAGGCGATAGCAGTTCGATGCGCGTGACGACCGTCCCCAGGCGCGGATCGCTGCTGGTCTCGCGGATGACGACGGCGTTGGGTGGGCGCGTCGGCTCGATGATCTCAGTGATAGTGGCCTCCCAGGTGGGTGTCGGGCCGGGCTGAGTGACTCCGGTTACGCCGGAACCACGATCAAAAATGGTGACGTCGGGCCGGGGACGATTCAGCACGATCTCGCCGCCCCAATCACTGCCGCGTACCTGTATCGACTGCTCCGGTCGGGCGACGTAGTTGGGCGGCAGGTCACGGTTAAGCTGGTGGGCGATGGTCACGATATGCTCGGCATGAAACGTCGGCCAGATCGCCGGTTGGTCGGGTGTGCCGGGTGTCTGCAAAAGGCTGTTCAGATGGGCGTTCACGCCGGGATAGTTCATCAAAATCGGGTTCTCGCATTCTTTTACATCAAAACGGGCGGACCAAATACTCAATCCAATGAAATGGGATCGCCAGCAATTGTCCGGAACATGATTTGTGGGTGTTCTTTGAGGGTATATCGCGCCTGCCAGGTGGACTCAAACAAAACCACCAGATGATCCTGCGCGTCCCGCGTTTTCATGCTCTGGGAAGGCCAGCGAACAGCCTGGAGCGCTTCATCATCGCCATCAATCCAGCACGCCAGACGATGTGGCAGATGATCGATCCGCGCTGCCACGTTATACTCCGCATCCAGGCGTGCCAGCACAACATCAAACTGGAGTTCACCCACAGCAGCCAGAACCGGCTCTTTTCTCCCGGTATCTTGAGGATACAGGATACGGACAACACCTTCCTCACGAAGCTGCTCAACCCCTTTGTTAAACTGTTTGTACTTTTCAATGGTTTCGTTTCGCAGGACCGCGAAAAGCTCAGGTTGAAACGGTGGGATGGCGGTAAAAGCGAACGCCTCGCCATCCATGCAGACCGTATCGCCAATGGCGAACACCCCCGGATTACTCAACCCCACGATGTCACCCGGATAGGCCGTCTCGACGGTCTCTCGATCTTTTGCAAAAAGACGATGCGGGCGGCTCATCCGGATCGTTTGCCCCGAACGTGGATTATGAACCGTCATGTCTTTCTCAAAACGTCCCGAACAGACCCGTAAAAATGCCATCCGGTCGCGGTGGCGGGGGTCCATATTGGCCTGAATTTTAAAGATAAAACCGCTGAATGCCGGGTGGGTGGGTTGCACCGCCTCGGCATCCGTTGTCCGGCGCGGGCGGGGTGTCGGTGCAAGCTGGATCAGCGCGTTTAGAAAGGCATCAACCCCAAAGTTGTTCAAGGCACTACCGAAGTAAACCGGGGTCAGTTTGCCCTGCAAGAACAGGGTTTCGTCAAACGCGGCTCCCGCCATCGTCACCAGTTCGACATCTTCACGCAACCGCTCTGCGGCATTCTGCCCGATTAAATCCACCAGCGCCGGGTCATTCAATCCGGTCACCGTCACCGGTGCCTGATATTTCCCCCGCGCCGTCCGTTCAAAGAGCAGAACCCGTTGTTGGGCAATATCATAAATCCCTTTGAAATCCTGGCCCTGTCCCACCGGCCAGTTGATCGGTGTGGCCTGAATATCCAGAATATGCTCGATCTCATCCAACAAATCCAGCGGGTCGCGCCCGTAGTTATCCAGCTTATTGATAAACGTGAGGATGGGAAGGTCGCGCTGGCGGCAGACCTCAAACAGCTTGCGTGTCTGCGATTCAATGCCGTTGGCACTATCCAGGACCATGACCGCGCTGTCGGCAGCCATCAGGGTGCGGTAGGTGTCTTCACTGAAGTCCTGGTGGCCCGGCGTGTCGAGCAAATTGAACAGCACATTGTCGCGCTCGAACTGAAGTACGGTCGATGTGATGGAAATACCGCGCTGCTGTTCCATCGCCATCCAGTCCGATGTCGCGGTGCGCTGGTTCTTTCTGGCTCGCACCGAACCCGCTTCTTCGATGGCACCGGAATATAACAGCAGCTTTTCGGTTAGCGTCGTTTTGCCGGCGTCGGGATGGGAGATGATGGCGAAGGTGCGCCGCCGTTGAACTTCTTCCTGTAATTCCTGAGTTGAGGGAGGGTTTTGCAGGGCTGACATATAATCACTGCTCCAATCTGATACGAGTAAAAGAAAACGAATACGCGCCGTGATACGCTTAATATATCAATGTGCGCGGCTGTTCATTTTTTCTATTACCTTATGGATAGATTACATGACAGATGATCGGTCAGGGTTCTTGACTATCAGTGCCAGGACGGATGCCAATAAGGCCAGAACAATCCCTAACCAGAGAGCGGCATTATAACCCCCAAAGTGGTCGTAGGACAGGCCGAATACAAAAGGGCCAATTGATGTCCCCATCACCCCGGCAGTCGCAACAAAACCGCGAATAGCCCCCTGGTGCCGGCGTCCAAACAGATTGACCCAGACCGTGCCATCAAACACGGCTCCCACACCCATAAACACGCCATAGGCGGCGGTATAGGCAAACAACAACCAGCTTTCACGCATGATGAGTGCCAGACCGGATGCCGCCACTAAGCCGAGCATCTGAATGACAACCAGATAGCCGGGCCGCAGCCGGTCAACCAGCCAGCCCGACAACAATATAAAGGCCGCCGTCATCAATGCGGCCTGTCCGTAGGTCGTCGCAGCGATCCTGGCACTGTGTCCAAGTTCGGCAAACAGCGAGACCTGGTGGAAGATCAGGGCGGTACCCCAGGCCCCCGCCAGCATCCGTGCCAGCGTGAAAGCCCAGAAGATCGGCGTCTGTGTCGCTTCGCGCAGCCGCCAGTTTTCCTCAACGATTTTGGCGGTGCCGGGCGTCAGGGGAGCGGCTTTGCCATCCGGTTCCAGCCCGAAATCCTCGGGGCGATCTCGTAAGAACAGGCCCATCATGGGCAGAACAACAATGAGCAGTGCAGCACCGGAAAACAGCCAGGCCGCCCGCCAGCCATGGTCAGCGATAAAGCCCTGCATCCAGGGCAGGTAGAATCGCTGGAAGACCGCAAAGACCACCAGCGAAAGTCCCATCACCCAACCGCGTCGTTTTTGAAACCATTGGGCAACGGCTGTGGTACTGACCAGGCCGAGCGATCCCTGACCGAGGCCGCGGATGGCAATGAAGCTGATGAGGATGGTGATCGGCCCCGTGATCAGTGAACAGGCCAGCAGAACCAACCCGAACAAGAGGGCAATCGCGATGCTCATGAAGCGGTTACCGTGCCGGTCGATCCGTTTACCCACCCAGGTTAAGCCGAGCGATGCGATAAACGTCCCGACCCCGTACAGGGCGGATATACTGGTACGATCCAGTCCGAAATCGGCGATGTAATGGTCGATGAACAATGAGACAGAAAAACTCTGTCCGGGTGAGGTCGCGGCTAAACCGATGGTGGCGACGAACCAGACCACCCATCCATAGAAGACAGGGGATCGCTGGACGATTTTACTTTGTCTGAGTGTTTGTGAAGTCATTGCGATAGTGTCGCAGACAGTGACAGAAATTACAAGTATGCCAGACTGGAAATTCTACTTACTTTGGGATATTCTCAAATACGTTCAGGATAGGTAGTAACTGACAGTTCCGCCACGTACTTGTGATCTTGTTTCCGCCACATCTTTAGATCCGTAGTTCCGTTGCTTGTTCTATTGTCTCCCTATCCCTCATCTTGAAATTGTAAACTTGTGTTTAACCCTTGATGAGGAGATTCCATGTTCAAATTTGTTATGCGCAAGTTCAACGACGCTTTTGTGTTGCCATATCGCCACAATAAATTGATAGACATCCTGATGCCGTTTCTGAATGATGTGGGGACTGTGCTTGATGTCGGACCGAAAGACGGAAAACTGGCATACGACCTGATGAAAAAAAGTGAGTGTCAGATGACGGGTCTTGATGTTCATCTGCAACCATACACTTATATTGATGTTCATCATTATGATGGAGGCACATTCCCTTTTTCAGACAATGCCTTTGATTGTGTGATGATGATCGACATGCTGCACCATACCGAGAATATTGAGCAGATATTATCAGAAGCTAAACGGGTTGCGCGGCGCTTTGTCATCATCAAGGATCATTATTGGCAGACTCGCTTTAATCTCCTCTCATTGTACC
>CAYQJO010000328.1:0-1656 GCA_964417785.1 uncultured Anaerolineaceae bacterium
TTGGGGGCAGCGCTGCCGGGAGCGGGGGTCTCGTCTTTGGGGTTGAACAGTTCGATGTGGCTGCCGTCGCCCATGTCCATCAGCCAGACATAGCTGTCGCCGCTGCTCAGGTCCATGACGAGCGGCATGCCGAGGACATCCCGATAGAGCTTGACGGAGGCGTCCCAATCACGGGTCTGGATGGCGATATGGTGGCAGCCACCACCGGCGATGATCGTGTTGTTATTTCCTACGGGCATGGTTTGACCTTTCGTGTGTACAATGAGTCTATTCTAACCGTAAGGCTGGTGATGTCGCCAGCGCAAAGGCCAGATGTGGTATCATTGATACCGTAAGATGCGTTTAGCACCTGATAGTTACGTATTTCAGATTATTGGCAATTTCCCTCTATCCCCCGTTCTTTCTCCCCTCTGTAGGCGGGTCATTCACAAGTCGGGGAGGGAGAAACAGTTTTTAATTTTGCGAAGCCCGATAATAATGTAGAATTAAACTATCTGCTCTGCCATTGGAGATGTGTGATGTCAATTGATGTCCGCTGGTATGATGAGTCAAAAACGGCACTTCTGGTCATTTATGGTAAGCAGTTTGAGCTTAACGAGTTTTATGTAACTATTGACACATCTTACCAAATGATGGAGTCGGTCGATTGCATCGTGGATATTGTGCAGGATGTCACGGCGTTATCCCGGTTACCACCGAGCATTTTATCGATTTCGCGGTATGCGGAAGGTAAATCCCACCCCCGGCGCGGAGCCTCGATTATTGTTGGCATGAACCGCTTTGCGAGAATAATGTTGAACGCTGCCTCAAACATTGCCCCGAAAGTAACGGCAAACTACTATTATGTCTCTACTATGAAAGAAGCGCATGATTTGTTGCTTTCTCTGCGGCAAGCAAGGGATGAACAAACTAAAGAATGAACAGTGCCACACCATAGAACAGCACCGGCGCGGCTCCCCAGATCGCAATCGGCAGAAGGGTGATATTTTGCTGATTGAACTTGAACAGCACTGGATTCCAGCGACGCACACTGTAGACCCATCCGCCCATTGTGCCGATACATTCGACAAGAATCGCTGAACCAAGACCCCATGCCACCAGTACCAGCAGTTCATGCCACTGGAACTGGTCAAAGTAGGGGGCAAGTGTTATCTGCTGAACCAGCCAGACGCCGATCATGAATATGGCACCATCCCAGATGCAGTGCAGAGCCGGTTGCAAAGGTGCTGGCAGTGGAAAATCCGACAGTGCGGTGTAGATAGGGTTGCTAGAATACTTCGGTCCTGCGAAGTGTAACGGGAATTCCCAGAGTATGCCGATAAGACAGCCGGCGATAAACAGGGCTAGATAAATTGTGCTGATTTGTTGTGTGGCAACGAGTGCTATTAGCACCGTGATAATGAATGCGCCGATAACGAGATCAAGCGTATGAAATAAGTCTTTCAAAGATGGCTCCATAAGATTTAGCGTAACTACTTGGACAATTTTACATTGACAACCTTGCCTTGACTATAAACGTATTCATGGTTTTTGTGCGTTAAGATGATGTGTATACTTCACTCAGACTTTCTAACGAGTGTAAGCAGATGCTCAATCCAGTCACTATCCCAACGACCGCCGTACCTCGCTTTGATCGCTTGATGAACAACACTCAGG
>CAYQJO010000328.1:1756-4481 GCA_964417785.1 uncultured Anaerolineaceae bacterium
GGAAATAAACAATATCCAAACCTATCGCGCCCAAATCGACTATTTGAGTGGTATGATTGACATCAATACAACACATTTTACGTATGTTGACCTGCTCCATGAGTCACGGCATCTAGCGCAACTGAAGCGCACGGTCAAGAATGGAGCGGTATTCGTGTTGATGAAGCAACGTCATCTGAGGGTGATGGAATCTGTATTTGAGCGAGGGGCATACGAATATGAGATGCGGCTTGCTCAACGATTTGGTTTCTCTGTTGCATACCAGTTGTTTTTGAAGTCACAGCTTGCATACTACTGGACCGTATCAGCACGAAACCGGTTTGAGGCGAGTCGGACACTACGGGCGATAATCAGGTGGTATTGAGGAGGTCTCAGATGTTAGATACAGGCTATTTTCTGGTCAGACCCAACGACGCACTGCGGAAGCGGCTGGAATCGGTTGATGCGGAGACGGTATCGCTGCTGGATGAGACGCGCCTGTGGGCCAAACGGCTTGACCGGGCAGTCGGTGAGGCGTTTCTTGCTAACCATATGGCTGAAATCAAGCTCATGCACCTGGCCGACCTGTTGGACGACCTCAACGATATGATGTCTGATACCAGCTTCTTCGAGGAACTGCTGGGACCGCCACCGTACACAACCGCGACATTTGACCGCTGGTGGCGGATCGAGCATCTGGGCGACAATATAATGGAAACATTCGATGGTTATGCCGACCATCTCGCGCCGGACGTATTCGAGCAGTTGGCACCCGATGGCAGCGCCGATGAATGGTTGGATTTGGTGGCACGAAAGAAAGAAAGTTGAACCTCTACCTCTTGATCGACAACTCGGCGTCGATGCACGGTGCGCCGCTGCACGCTGTCAGCGACAGCGCTTTCCCGCGTACCCTGCGCCTGATTGACTCTGTGTTCGGACCACCAGCGGCCTGCTCGCTGCTGACCTACAACAGCGCCGTGCATATCCACAGCCGCCGCAGCCACACCTGCACCCTGCCGCAGTTGACGGGGCAGGGGACCTCGGCGCTCGGTCATGCCTGGGCGCAGCTTGCCGGCTGGATGTCCGAGGACGACGACGGCGGACGGCTGGCGCTGCTGTTCACCGATGGACCGGGGACCGATAACTGGGTCGCCGCCGGGGAGCGGCTGGCCGGGATGACGCACGTCATGGTCGGGATCGGCTGCGGGCGGCGGGCTGATCTCTCGCTGCTCGATCCGTATCTGGACCGGATTGTATACTGGTCGGAGGAGAACGAGCCGAGTATGCGCCAGATGCTGACGCGATTGGCGGGGGGGGGATGATATGAGACTGGCGTTCATCGGCCATCCGCTGCCGGAGCCGCTGCGGTCGGAGCTTTATGCCCAACTGGGCGCGTTCGGCTATCGCATGGAGGAGTGGGGCGAGATGCCGCCGGATGAAGCCGTCGGCAATATCCTGGCCGGGCGCACCATTGTCGTGTGGTCGGTCGGAGTCGATCTGCCCGGTGATGAGCCGCTGCGGGCGCTGCATCGCGTCATGTACGATGCCGGTGGCAACGGCGACCGCGCCGTCGGCGTGTGTCTGCTGCACGACCTGGAACCGCCGGAGATCGAGGCCGTGCGCTCGCGCCTGGGTGATCCAGTCCGGGCGGTGCGATCCGGCAGTGCCGACGCGCTGATCGACGCCATTCTACGCCTGCACGATGCCATGGTCACGCCCGATGAGCCGCGCCACGCGCCGTTGCTGCCCATGCCGGAGGATGTGCTGGCGCAGTCGTACCCCTATCTGTCGCCGGTGATCTACAGCTACCAGCGGCCCCCGGCGGACGATCCATTCCCGTACCCGGAACATGTCGCCGATGCACGCGGCGGGGTCGAAACCGCCAGCGGACGCTGGATTATGGCGGCGGCGTCACGGCGCGGCGGCGGTCATGCCCATGATGGCACCCATCGCGACGACGCCTTCGCCCTGGGCCGGTCGGGTGACTGGCACCTGCTGGCGGTAGCCGACGGGGCCGGATCGGCGGCTTATTCGCGCAAGACGGCCAACGACTCGGTGCGCATTGCCATCGACGCGCTGAGCGCCTACGGAATACATCCGCCGGTGAATCAAGAGGAAGCCCGCCAGCGCATGGTGACGGCGCTGGAAGCTGCGGTGATGGCGATCCACCAGGCGCAGGAGGCGTTCACGCTGGCGCACAACCTCTCGCCGCGTGATGTCTACACCACGCTCATGCTGTTGATCCAGCAGCCTTTCGCCGATGGCAGCAGTGTGATCGGCACCTTTCAGGTGGGCGATGGGGTGATGGTGGCGCTCCATGCCACCGACGTAATACCGCTGCAAACGCCCGACGTGGGCGCGTATCCCGGCGAGACGCGCTTCGTCCTCAGCTACACGGTCGATCAACTGGTTTTGCGCGTCCAGGTGGAGAGCTTCGCCGCCGCGCCCGCCTGCCTGGTGATGACCGACGGCCTCAGCGAGACGGTGGACGATGTGCTGGTCTTCGGGCGCGATCTGCTGCGCCGCCATCTGACGTGGCCGCGCTGGGAGCAGTGGGGCGAGATTCTGGCGGCGGTCCTCAACGACGATCACGACAGCCTCACCGACGACCGCACCCTGGCCGTGTTGGTGGCACGCGATGGGTAGATGGTGGATTGTGGGGTGCATTCGGAAATGGGGGCTTCGGCGTTTGTACCAACGGACGCCAAGAATGGCGTCCCTACGGTGTATCGTAGGGACGCGATTT
>CAYQJO010000329.1:0-4458 GCA_964417785.1 uncultured Anaerolineaceae bacterium
GAAGTGCATCTTCGTCGCTCAGGATAATACCTTTTTCCTGGATGAAAGCCAGTCTAAAACCAGGTCGTGCAACCGGGCCGTGATGCGAATGTCGTGATGGAGTTGAGCCGCCATCTGGAGCGAAGCATCCAACATTTTTCGCAAGAGAAGTGCATCTTCGTCGCTCAGGATAATACCTTTTTCCTGGATGAAAGCCAGTATTCTGTCGCTGGTCAGGTGATGGTAATGTGTCAACTTGTCAGGCGGGGTCAGTGGTGTGATGTCTATGCCGAAGCCTTCCTGGAGCGTGCTCACCACACGCTCTCGAACGTCGAATTGATACTCGCGCAAAGAGAGCAAGCGTAATTGCAGATCATCGGCCAGCGCTGCCAGGAGTTGCAGGCGGGGGGGATCATGGACGAGTTGGCGTTCGATGAAGGTGACGAGCGGCCCCTCGTCGCCGTTGGTCAGGCATTGCTCAAATAACTGCATCGCTTCCAACCGCAAATGATTCGATTCCGCCAATGAAAACAATCTCCGTTCGATCATGCGTTCAAGCATCCGTGTCCTCCGCCGGGCATAACCGGTAGAGATAGTCCCAGGTATAAATGCCCGTGTGATGCCCATCGTCCCAAAAGAACTGGAGGGCATAATTGCCGACCAGCTCGATACGTTCGATTGTATATGGGCGTGTAGGCACCAGGTCCAGCAGGTTTTCCGGATCGGTATGGCGTCCCATGTTCTCGTGTCCGCCACGACATTCAACACAGGGGCAGGCCAGGCGCAAGGGACCGACGGGATAGCGACAACTCCGGCCATCCGACCACTCAATCGCCAAAATGCCGGCGCTTTGTTCGAGTGTGATATTGGTTGGAATAACAGCACTCATAGATACTAGATTCCAGCCAGGTCAGCGGCTTGTCCGATCCAGTTGTTGTTCTGAATGCGCTGTGCGCTGACTGTTACGTGAGCGGCCAGCTTTGCCGCCAGGTCATCTGGTGTTTCTTGAGCCAACTGTACAAACTGTGTGATCCCCACCGCGCGCAGCGCCTCGGCAAACCGGGGGCCAATGCCTGCAATCTGTGTCAGGTCGTCCTGGTCGCCATTTTCCTCTGCTGGGACAGCGACCGGCGTTTCGGGTTCCAGGTCGTCGAGCGGCAGAACGATCTGGGGCATGGCGTCCGGCTGGGTGACCCGGCTTTGTGACTTGATCGTGAGAGTCGGCTGTTCGTTTGATTTTTTGTTTTCCTTGAGCAGAATCCAGCCCACGATGGCGCTGACACCCAACCCAAAGCCAAGCACGATCAGATTGCGCGCTAGTTTCATTATGCACTCACTCTGCTGTTTAGAAGTGCCAATTCAGGATGAAAAATAGTTGCCTTCATGCGAAGCATACGAGAGTCGCAGTCTTAATCAGTTCTATAGACAAGTTACCACAGATTTTGCCGGGGGACAATACTTGCTTTGGCCGAGGAGAAGCGCCCTCCGGTAAGGTGAGCATAAAGCAATCCTTGGTTGAGGATCGTAAGTGTTGAATACGTCTGCCTTAATGCTTGACTTATCGCACTGGTCGATTTATACTTGGGCCAACTTCTATTTAAAAAGCTATACAAAGGACTACTCATGGAACTGAATAGCTTGATCGGAACATCGTACCAGGCTTTTTTGGATCGGGCGCCTGACGCACGCGTGGTTTTGCTGCATCCAGCGAGTCGGTATCGCTCTGTGTTGGTGGCACAGTTAATGAGCAATCCTGAGATGAGGGTTTTCTACTATGCGATGGGGCCGGACGATGTTAATATCCGGTCGTTTCTATCGGGGATCACGCATGATCTGGCCAACCAACACCCGACTTTTGGTCGCTATCTGAACCAGGTTCATTTCGAGACCGAGGAGGATGACGAAATCCTGCTCGATGCGTTTGTGGCGGACTTGCAGGACCTGAGCGAAGAACCCTTCCTGCTCATTCTGGACGAGTATGATCGCACGGATAGCGCCGATGACCTGCAATGGTTTACCGAACAGGTGGTGCTGCGGTTACCGCCCCATTGCAAGCTGGTGCTCAACAGTCGGTCGTTGCCCCGTCTGCCCTGGGTGTCACTCATTGCGCAGAAAAAGGCCATTATTTTGCAGGACGATCACCTGATCGCCAGCAACTTCTACGGTATGCGTGATGGCGGCGAGATGCGGCTTGAGGTGTTCGGCCTGGGGCCGGGCTATGTGTTGCTCAATGGCGAGACCATCGATACCTGGGAGGGCCATCTGCCCCGCCTGCTGTTTTTCTTCGCCCTGGATCGCCCGGTGGTGACTCGTTCGGAAATCTGCCAGGCTTTCTGGCCGGACCTGGAAAACGACCAGGCCGTCAATGTCTTCCATGTGACGAAACGGCGTCTGCACAAGGCGTTGAATTATGACATCCTGGTGCACGAAGGCGGATATTACCGGGTGAATCCCGAAGTTTCGATCACCTACGATATCATGACGTTTGTCGGGTCGCTGGTGCGAGGCCGTTCGCCGGAGGTTCCCGATAAGTCTGCGATCTGGCAGGAAGCGATTGATCTGTATCGTGGCCCGTTCCTGCAGGGGCATAATGATCGATGGATCGTCGAGCGGCGGCTTGACTACCAAAAGGGTTACCTGGAGGCGTTGAGCGAAATGGCGCGCATTCGCTTGCAGGAAGGCCGCCAGGAGCATGCCCTGGGCCTGTTGCTGCGCGCGGTAGCTGAAAACGACCGGTATGAACCGATTCATCGCCAGATCATGCAGCTTTATGCGGACCTGGGCCGCCGCAGCGAGGCAGCGGGCCATTTCCAGAAGTTGGTCGATAAGCTCAAGACTGATGGCGAAGAGCCAGAGGCGGAAACGCGAGAGCTATATCAGTCAATCATGTCCTGATCGCTACAGGTTCAAGTCGGACTGTTGCCGGTTCAGGTGAAGAGAAAACGCCCGTCGACGATGGGCGTTTTTGGGTCTCGGTGCGCCCCTGGAGGGACTCGAACCCCCGGCCTGCTGCTTAGAAGGCAGTTGCTCTATCCACTGAGCTACAGGGGCGGGCGAGGTCATTGTAGGGGGTGACGGGGACGCTGTCAAGCGGGAGTCCATCGCGCGGTGACATTTGTGCCAAAACAGCCCTGCATTCCCGGCAAGATGTCAACACGGCTAATCCTCTCGTTCGATCACCGGGCGCAATCCCTTGTAGACATTGGCGCCGGTCAGGGTGCGAAGGATTGTCATCGGCGGGCGGCCAATGCGTTCACCCAGCTCGATCGGGGTGAGGGGGGTGTTGTCGTTTGCCAGGAAGACCCGAAAAACGGCATCTACCAATGACGTATGAGCGGTGATGAAATCGGGTCTTTGACTGGCTTCACGTAACGCGCGTTGCAGCGCATCGACCTTGCGAACCTCGGCTGTTTCCGGGTCGACCCAGTCGATTTCCTCTGTATCGCGGTTCTCAGAGAAAAACGCCCGTTGTTCTTCACCCAGGTGACTGAGCAGATAGACGCGCAGTTCCCGCCCCTCACGGTCCCACCAGTCATAATCGATGTGGAACTTGGTATCGAGAGTTGGTTTGATGCGTCGACTGGCAGCGTTTGCGGATGAAGTCACGGGGGTTCCCCTCTTAAGCTAAACGCCAATACGGGCCGCCGACGTGTTCAAATTCGGGGCGGGCCACCAGCGTGGCGAATATCGGTCCTGGTGGGCAGCGGCGAATGATGTTTACAGCACTGTAGAGTGTTTTAGCGTGTACGGTATGTTGAGGCGTGAGGCGGGCCAATTCGCCCATCAAGTTACGCATGATAGCTGGCAGGTCTGGTCCCGACAGCCCGGCAGGAACCCACAGGCTGTCAACGGCTTTCAGGTCATCCGCGCCCAGTACCATCAGATCATCATATTCAGCGCCGATTGAGCGCTTGTGGTTTTCGAACTGGAGCCGGTTGTCGTTGCCGGGGACGGCGAGGCGAATCCATTCGGTACGTGGGCGGTGGGCCATGAAGTCCACGATCACGCGCGAAGGGTCGTCGGTGCGGCGCACAGTGATATAAGCCCCAACCGGCAATTTGTGGCGACGGTAGAAATCGGCCAGCCCATAGACGTAACGGTGTTCGCGTACTACCCAACCCTGCATTTCTTCGTCAGTCTGACCGTCGACGAGCGTCATCAAGATGCGCGGGGCTTCATAGGCGGTGGGGAACAGGTGCCGCAAATGAGAGTTCAGCGGCAACGTCCCCGTGCGTCGGTGTGGGAAGGTCAGACTAAATGTGACGGCATCGGCTGGGTCGGCGGGTGACCTCAAGTTTGAGAGTTCGTCATCAATTTCGCGTTCAAGCGCGGCCAGTTCTTCGGTGAGCAGTTGCCAATCATAGTCAATTGGCTCGTAAGCCAGCCGGTCTGGAACCGAGACGACCTCTTCGGGTTCCATATCGCGCAGGAACCATAGCACCTCCCCTGCCGGTCCCACTTCGTCAAACCGGGCGTCTT
>CAYQJO010000330.1:0-4440 GCA_964417785.1 uncultured Anaerolineaceae bacterium
GGGCGCTGAAGTGCATGTGCTGTACAGCGGCTCGCTCAGCGAGGCCGATGGCCCGGCCAGCACCTACCTCGACTATATCCGCTATAATGTCACCACCATTGTCGAAGCACTAACCCGGTCGGAGTAAGGCTATGTCACAATATCAACCGGCAGCCACCGTTCTCCCATTAGAGGAACGGTGGCTGGACGCCGATGCCAAACCCGCCAACGCTCTGGAAGTCCGCAATCTCAGCGCGGGCTACCCTGGCGACCGTCATGCCATTCGCGATCTGAACTTCACCATCCAGTCGGGTGAACGAGTCGCGCTGATCGGTCCCAATGGAGCGGGAAAGAGTACCCTGTTCAAAGCTATCGCCGGATTGATCCCATTCACCAACGGGGCCATCTCGGTCCAGGGGGCAGACTGCCGCAGCAGTCACAGCTATGTCGGCTATGTGCCGCAGCAGAGCGAAATCGACTGGACCTTCCCGGTGACAGTCTACGATGTCGTCATGATGGGCCGCACCCGTCACAGCCGCTGGTTTCCCTGGTGGCGCAGCACTGATCATGAACAGGTACGAGTCTTGCTCGACCAGTTGAGCCTCGCAGGGATAGCCCGACGGCAAATTGGCGAACTCAGCGGCGGGCAGAAGCGGCGTGTCTTCATCGCCCGTGCCCTGGCGCAGGATACCCGGATTCTGCTCATGGACGAACCGTTCACCGGCGTCGATACCACATCCGAGCAGGAGATCATGCACACCCTGGATATGCTCACCGACCAGGGCATCACTATCCTGCTCGCCACCCACGACATGGGGCGTGCCGCCCGTGACTTCGACCGGGTGATGCTGCTCAAAGGGCAACTGCTGGCCTTCGACCGGCCCGACCGGGTGATGCAGGCCGATGTACTGCGGCAGGCTTATGGCGGCGCACTGAGCGTCTTCCACCAGGGCAACGAGACCGTCTTTATCGCCGACGAACACGGGGCCTGAGCCATGATCGAGTTCTTCACCGATCCCCTCAGCTACACCTTCATCCAGCGCGGACTGCTGGCGCTGGTGCTGGTCGGCGGGGTTAGCGCCGTGATCGGGTGCTTCGTGGTCGTGCGCGGACTGTCCTTCTTCGGAGATGCACTGGCACATTCCGTACTGCCCGGCGTCGCCCTCTCGTATACTGCCAGCGGTGGCGCAGTCGGCAGCAATCTGTTCATCGGCGGACTGGTGGCCGGGATCATCTCGGCGCTGGGGATCGCATTTCTAACACGCAATGAACGGCTCAAAGAGGATACAGCGGTCGGTCTCGTCTTCGTGACCATGTTCGCCCTGGGGATCGCCATCATCAGCACCCAGGGCAGCTACAGCATTGACCTCACCCATATCCTGTTCGGCAGCATCAACGGCATCAGCCAGAGCGACCTGGAGATCATGGCGGCCATGAGCGCCGTCGTGTTCCTGGTGATCGCTGTTTTCTACAAGCAGTTTGTCATCATCAGCTTCGACCTCAGTCTGGCACATACGCTCAAGCTGCCCGTCGAATTTCTGCGGGTGCTGCTGCTCATCCTCATCGCGGTGACTATCGTCGCCAGCTTACAGGCCGTCGGCATCGCACTCATGCTGGCACTGCTCATCACGCCAGCGGCCACCGCCCGACTCGTCACCCGGCGGCTTCACACCATGATCGTCGTCGCTGTCTTTATTGGCATCCTGAGTGGAATCGCCGGATTCTATACATCCTACTACCTGGATGTACCATCGGGCGCGGCTATCGTCCTGACCATGAGCGCCATCTTTGCGCTGGTGTTCGCGGGTAAGTCCCTCTCGACCGCAACCAGCCGCATGATATAATTGTGACGATTCACACAAGGAGAGTAGAATATGCGATTTATCGCGCTGTTGTTGATCCTGCTCACGGCAGGACGACTAGCCGCTCAGGACGACACGATCACGCTGCGTTTTGCTGCGACCGTCGGCGAGTACACTGCCGCCTGCGGAGAGACCTATACGGGCGTAGATGACGCCGAAATCAGCTTTAACGACTTCCGTTTTTACGTCTCCAACATCCAGCTATTGACCGGCGACGGCGACACGGTGCCGCTGGAACTGGACCAGGACGGTCTGTGGCAGTACGAGAACGTCGCCCTGCTCGACTTCGAGGACGCCACCAGCGGCTGCTCAGAAGCAGGTACCGAGGCGATGAACACTGAGATCGTCGGCACGGCTCCGGCAGGTGAGTATGTCGGTTTGCAATTCGATATGGGCGTCCCGTTTGAACTCAATCACCAGGACGTGACGATGGCGCAATCGCCGCTGAATATCGCCGCCATGTGGTGGAACTGGCAGGGCGGCTACAAGTTCATCCGCATTGACGTGATGATCGACGGCGAACTGCCCTGGAACATCCACCTGGGCAGCACCGGATGTGCATCGGTGGCGGCGGTGATGGCACCGGACGAACCCTGCACGCGGCCCAATATCACCACCATCGTCTTTGAGGACTTCGACTTCGAGAGCGATGTCATCGTGGCCGACCTGGGTGGCCTGCTGGAAGGGCTGCCGCTCTACGACAGTACACCGATGCCACCGGGCTGCATGTCCGGCCTTGACGACCCGGATTGCGAGGCGCTTTATCCCAACTTCGGGCTGTCCCTGGAAGACGGGGGGTGTCCCGACGGCGATTGTTCCGGCCAGACCTTCTTCCGCGTGGACGATGACGCATAGACGACTACCGATTGCTCCCCCTCTCCATCGGGATGGCCGGGGGGTGAGGTCTATGTATCGGTATTTAGCAATCATAGCTCTGGCGGTGGCGGGATTCGTCCGGTCGCCGTATTTTCCGACCAGCCTCACCGAAGTTCCGGCGCATGCCCTGTTCTATGCGGCGTTGGGCGCGGCACAGCTCATGTGGGCGATCTACTTTTTATGGCAGCCCGGTCGCCGGGTGGCATGGATGGGACTGCTGCTGGGGGGTGGCAGCGCTGCCCTGACCAGTTTCGCCTTTCTGATCGACATCCCCTTCACCAACGCGGATCAACTGGACCCGATTGCCCTGGCGACCGGCGCGGACCTGATCGGTTTCGGCACTCTGCTGGCGCATCTGGGGCTGAAAAAAGCGGCATGGATGGCGGCGGCCTCGGTGGTGATCGGTGGCGGCATCTGGGGCGCGGCACGGATTGCCGAGCCGCACCTGCCCGATCTGGCGCATAACACCGTCGATCAATTCGAGGTGTTCGACCAGATCGCCATGCTCAGCGCCACCGACTATTCCTGGGATTTGCCGCCGGGTTTCCCCGTGCCCTATGTGCCGGAAGACAATCCCATGACGCAAGCCAAAGTCGAATTGGGACGCTACCTGTTCTATGACACGCGGCTTTCCGGCAATAACACCATGTCGTGCGCGTCATGCCATCACCAGGACAAAGCGTTCACCGATGGACTGGCGGTTCCGGTCGGCTCCACCGGCGAGGCGCATATTCGCAGTTCCCAGACGCTCACCAATGTGGCCTACAACTCGACCTTTACCTGGGGCAATCCGGCATTGACCGAGGTGGAACATCAGGTGGTGATCCCGTTGTTTGGCGAGTTCCCGGTGGAGATGGGCGTGACGGGCAATGAGGACGCCGTACTGGCGCGTTTGCGCTCGGATGCGTTCTACCAGGAGTTGTTCGCCCAGGCGTATCCCGATGAGCCGGTTTCGTTCCATCAGGTGGTTCAGGCGCTGTCGGCGTTTGTGCGGACTTTGATCTCCGGCGACTCGGCCTACGACCGCTTCGTCTACCAGGGCGACCGGGAGGCGCTGTCGGAATCGGCGCTGCGCGGGATGGAGTTGTTTCTATCCGAGCAGTTTGAGTGCCATCACTGTCACGGCGGGTTCAACTTCTCGCTTTCGACGCTGCATGCCAACACCACCTTCCCCGAACGGGCTTTCTTCAACACCGGCTTGTATAACATCGACGGCGCATATCCACGCGGAAATAATGGCGCATTTGAGATCACGGGTGAGCGGGAGGACATGGGGCGCTTCCGGCCACCGACACTGCGCAACATCGAACTGACGGCACCGTATATGCACGATGGCAGTATCGCAACGCTGGAAGAGGTGATCGATTTTTACGCTGATGGCGGGCGGCTGATCGAAAACGGACCCTATGCCGGAGATGGACGGGCCAATCCGTTCAAGAGCGGCTTTGTCCCAGGCTTTGAGATCACGACCCAGGAGAAGGAAGACCTCATCAACTTTTTGCGCAGCCTGACCGACGAGACCTTTATCACCAACCCGGATTTCAGCGACCCTGGCGCATCTTGAAAACGAGACGCATTGATTGAGGAAGGGCTTCAATTCCTTATCCCACCAGGGGGTTCGCTGCTTGCGCACATGGTGTAAGTGAGCGATAATGCGCACGTTGTCATTAGACTTTATCGAAAATAACTTGATCCACTGAAAGGGACAGACTCCCCCCATACT
>CAYQJO010000331.1:0-4434 GCA_964417785.1 uncultured Anaerolineaceae bacterium
ATATGACGAACGTCATGAATCAAAAAGACCCGGCGAACCGGGCCTTTCAGTTGGTCGTGAACGATTATTCACCCAGCGTCAGTGTCAGGCGCAGCGCGGTGTCGGTGGCTGTGATCGATGATGTATCAAAGATGCTCAGAAGCGTATTCGCAATCACCGTATCTTCCACAGTGACCATATCGGGATTGGCTTCAACAAATGCTTCGAAAATCCTACGCACCGGGACCATGTCAATGTACCACACGGTGGAAGTCTCCGGCAGGAACAGAGCCGATTCGTAAGCATAAGTGTCAGTAGAGCGGATGCTGTCACCGGACGGGGCCAGGGCGAATTCCACACTCGAAAGGCTGCCGCTCGCCAGGACCGAGTCATCCGACACCCACGCCACCGCGCCGATTTCCGGCATCGACAACAGATCGCCCAACGGCAGCACCAGTGTGCCATCTTCGAACGTGGCATTGTTGAACATATCGAGGACCTGATCCGCTGTTGCGGCGACATACTCGGCGATCAGTTCTGGATCGTCAATCGCCATCACCATGCCGTTTTCCACATTGAAGCCCAGCATATTCAACAGGCTGTTCTCGCCCTCAAACACTGGCAGACGCAGGTAAACCGCGAAATCGCCGTTCATGGCCGCCAGCAGATCATCCAGATTCACGCCAGTCGAACCCTCAAACGACAGCCGGATAAAGGTGGCAAGATCGGCTGGCCCCAAGGGACTCAGCGGCCCCAGTTCTTCGAGGGGCAGTATGCCCATTTCGACCAGCATGGTATCGGCCATCTCCAGCAGGTCCAGGACCGCCAGCACCACATCGCCCAGGCCGTTATCCTGGATCAACAGAGCGCTGTCGGCGGGTACCCGGTCCAACAGAGCCAGATCGAGCGGAGCCGACTCGGCCATCATCTCAGCGGTGGAGGCAAAATCGGCCACCAGCGAACGTCCGTCTACGATGACCAGACCACCAGCAATCTGACCGGCAGACTCGGCGATGGCGTCAAAGTCGATGCCTTCGATCATTTCGGGATCGGCCATGAACATTGCCAGCGTACCGAGTGTATCCACCGCCTGTGCGGCGTCCACATACACCAGGACGTTATAAGCATCTTCCGGCAGCGCGTTGACGGCACTCTGGAACGTCTCAGTCTGACCCAGGTTGACCAGATCATCACCCGGCATCACGATGTTCCGCTCAATGTCCAGCCCAATGAACAACACCTCTTCGGTGACCATAAACTCCGCTTCGCCAGTATAGGATGGCATATAGGTAATATTGCCACCGGCCTGCTCTTCGCGGGTGTAGGAGCCTTCTTCGATGTCTTCAGCCAGCGAGTTGTTGACAAAGGCGTCGGCGGTCGCCATATCCGTGATGTCAACGGCGATCACCAGCGGGGGCTGTTCATCGCCGCCCATCAGCAGTGCATTGACCGATACCAGATAGATGGCAACCGTATCGCCCAACCAGGGACGTACATCGTCCACGAAGGTCTCTTCCGGTGTGACCATCTCGCTAGCTTCATAGTCATAGCGCGGTGGGAAGAAAAGCTGGGTCAGCAGATCACGGACGGCAACACCCTCTGGCGGGACTGCGCCCTCCGGCAGCTTCGCCACCACATCGGCGATCAGAGCGTCCCAGGTGTCGATATAGCCATCATCTGTGCGAACAGCGGCGAAGAAAGCCGAGTCCTGCGGTGCATAGGCCGCCATCGCGGTCAGTTCGTCCAGTTCCTGGCCCTGTGCCGAGACGCCGATCAGGCCAACCAGCAGCAGTGCCAGTACAATCAGCAGCTTTTTCATAAAGCGCATGTCCTTTCTTATTCTTCAGTTCCGGCGGGAATGGTGAGGGTCAAACGAATCTGGCTCGTACCAGCCGACGGGGTTGCCGCGGTGATGGTAGCGCTTTCGACCTGAGCCAGGGCGAAGGGCAGTATCTCGGCATCGGACGGCAGCAGCGGCATTAAAGCATTGA
The DNA here is from genome assembly GCA_964417785.1 of uncultured Anaerolineaceae bacterium. GTDB lineage: Bacteria > Chloroflexota > Anaerolineae > Aggregatilineales > Phototrophicaceae > DAOTUL01. Next base: position 1,971 of record CAYQJO010000331.1, read on the forward strand.
TGAATTCCACCGCGCCGGATGTCCCCAGGTACCAGACCGAGACCGAGTCCGGCAAGAACAGGTTTTCCGCCGCGTAGGTGAAATCAGGATCATCGAGCAGGCTGTCGCCTTCGGGAGCCAGCGCGAACTCGGCACCGATGCGCGTGCTGACGACAAATACATCTTCATTGGAACCGACAATGAAGTCCAATTCCGGCGTTTCGTCGGTGGGGATGAAGTCTTCGGGGAAGATGGACGGGATGAGACTCGGCATGACCATGGCCGTGCCACCGCCAATTTCCTCGCTCAGGGCCTCAAAGCCGTACATCTGCTCCACTTCCAGCAGGCGCTCGACAATGTAGCTGGCTTTTTCGCTGTCGGTATTTTCCACCACCACCGCCGCATCAAACGTGAAGGCCAGTTCGGAATCGACCGTCAGAAGGTTGACATAGGTGGCATAATCGCCGGTCATCCATTCCAGCACATCGGTTTCCAGGTTCAGCCCTGTCAAACCGGCAAAGAGCGGGATCAGCGATTGCTTGACGATACCGCCAAGATTCACCACACTCAGATCAATCCCCTGGATGAGTTCCAGCCCCATCTGTTCTTCGGGTGTCATCATCTCGGCGTCCATCGTCGCGGTGAGGATGTCCATGAACATCTCAAGGCTGGCCTGAAGCTGCGGGCCAACGGTATCCAGCGCATCGAAGATCGCCAGCGTGTCCGGTCCCAGGCCGTTATCGTGGATGACCAGTTCGGTCCCGGCGGGGATATGCGCGGCAAAGTCCAGCGTGATCGGCACCTGCTCGACATAACCGGGTACTGATGCAGCGAATTCGTCATCAGTGATGGCCGTAGCATCAATAATCAGATTCCGTCCATCCTGAATGGTGAAGCCAACCGCAGCCGTACCACCCTCGGCTCCCATCGAAAGCTGTGTGAGATCGAAGCCGGGCATGCCGCTCGTCTGCTCGTCCATCATGACCTGAAGGGTATCCAGCAGGCCCTTGCTGTTGACATAGCCGAGAATGTTGTAATTATCGCCGGGCATAGCCGCCAGGGTCTCGGTGAACGCTGCATCAGCGGAGAGGCTGTCACTTTCACCGGCAAAAGCAGTTTCGACCAGACCGGCCTCATTACTTGCCAGAAGAACGGTATCGGCCAGCAGGACCTCAAACTCGCCCATCAGATCGTAAAGGGCATACTCATCGGTGACGGTCGGTTCGATCCCCGAGTCTATCAGCAAAAAGCTCAGGAATTCCTCGGCGGCGGCCCGGTCAGCGACACTGGCTGCGATCAGAACAGACGGTTCCTCTGCCATTAACGATACAGCGTCGGTGATCCCAATGGCGATTTGATCGCCCAACCAGGTACCAATCGAGTTCTCGAAGCTGCGGCCAAAGGTATCAACCGAGAACTGGTCCAGCAGGTCCTCAACCGAGAAACCGGGTGGCAGCAGCATCTCACCGGTGTTGACGTTGACCTGTCTCACGAGCGCATCCAAAGTTTCGATATAACCATCATCGGTTCGCACGGTAGCAAACATGGGTGCATCCGCCGGGAAATAATCCGCCGGTGCGGTCAACTCATCCACCGGGGTCGCCTGGACGACGGAGACGAGTGCCAGCACCAGTATCAGAACGAGTACAATCCGTTTATGCATGTTATTCCTTTCTTGATCTGACAAACAAAATTATCCTTCTTTAGTATACGGAGGAATCGCATCAACGTTGCATAAGGTTAACGCTTTGTAACCATCACCTAATGTGTTTGTTATAGCAGAGAAGGTTGTGGTCTACCTCCAGTTTTTTGGAGTAACAACTGCTCATGCGGTGTAGTTGACCGGACGATCATAGTCGATGCCGGAATGCAACCGTTGCCGATTGTAGAACACCTCGATATAGTCGAACAATGCAGCGCGTGCAGGTGCCAGAACGCAGCTCGAGTTGTATAATAAGTACGAGGTCTGGTGCAATGGTCAGTGTATGGTTACTCTCCATCCTGATTCGGACTGACGCCGCACCTAGAAACGGACAATCAAGAACAAGTCATCGCAGTACGAGATTTGTCAACCAATGAGCGTGAACACAATTTGAGCAAATTTGGGTTGCATCCGTCAAGATATAATATTATAATATTTACCAGTGTTCAGTTAAGGAGGTTCAAATCACGACGAGAATTCCAGTCCTACTTAAGGAGCGTATTCTGATTTAGCTAAGAAAAGGGAAAAATCATGTTTCAAAAACGAACACCGATTCTACTCATAGTTATAGCCTGCCTGGCCCTGTTCTCACTGACGAGTATGGCACAGGACAGCTATAACGAAGCACCCATGCTGGCAGATATGGTCGCTGCTGGCGATTTGCCACCGGTGGAAGAACGACTGCCGGAAAATCCTGTAGTCATGGAGCCTCTCGAAGAAATCGGAACCTATGGAATCGTGCAAAAACAACCTCCGTATTTACCTGGGGTAGAGGGTGTAGTT
>CAYQJO010000332.1:0-4422 GCA_964417785.1 uncultured Anaerolineaceae bacterium
GCGCATCGTCTCCTCTGCCGGGTCAATCAGTGCCAATCCCTGGCCGAAGTTACCCGCTGCAAGCCCGGACGCTTCATGTGTCGTCAGCAAACCGACACGCACGCGATCCGGCGTATCCGGTGGGTTTGGTAGTTTCTTTGCCACGAAATGATCGCCATCTGGTTTGAGCAGCAGCACCCCATCGCTGCATCCGAACAAGGCTATATCACCGATCTGTGCCGCACCATGCAGCATCGGGCAGCAGTCGAAGGTTTGAACAGGCTCGGCATCTCCCCAACGGTACACATCAACACAGCCACCGCGCAGGTAGCCCACCACCAGATAGTCACCAATTTTCAGGGCAGAACCATGATCGGGCTGCCTGACGGCATGAGTTGCATAGCGCGAAATATTTTTCTTCTCATCAAAAACCATCACACTGCCGCTGCCGTCGTTGAAGACCAGACAGTAACCGGCGTGGGCGTGGAAGTGGGTGGGCTGCTTGCCGGATGCGGCAATTGCTCGCACCACTTCACCACGCGACTCAATGATGGAGATACAATCGTCATCGCGGTGGATGGCAAAGCCATAATGCCCATTACTGCTCGTCCCTAACACCGCGATACGACCCGGTAGCTCGAATTCGCGAATGGTGTGTAGCGTTGGTGCATCCATGAGGGTCAGCATAGAAGTTTCCTCATGTGCAATGAGTAGGTATTCTTTCATATGGTTGATCCTCATCTCTAAAGTTCATATCGTGGCAAGCCTATTTTGAATCGACCTTCAGCAGTTGGAGCAGCATGATCAGCGGTGTCTTCGCATACACAGCGTGTTTGAGATGAGCAGGCATATAGATGAATACGCCTGGCTCGACTTCATGCACATCATCGCCCAACGTCAGACGCATATCACCGTGAACCAATTGGATAACCGCAGGCATGGATGCGGTATGCTCGGAGAGTTCTTCCCCCTGAGCGAAATGAAACAGCACCAGCTTCATAGCTGGCGTATCAAGTAGCGTCTTGCTGAGAATGCCTTCTTTCGGCATCACTGAGGTGTCTGTAAGGTCTTTGAGATAGGTATATTCCATCAGATTATCCTTTTTCTGCCACCAACATAACTGCACCCAGATGAGCTTCATACTGGCGAAATATACGGCGCATCGCCAGCACACGCTTACGTGCCGCCGGATTACGCAGGATGTTCCAGACGATCCGCATTGTGCCACCAACGCCCTCATCCTGGATCATGCGTGGCAGTTCCAATAGGTGCATGGGAGCAGTTGCAGTCGCCTGGATACGCAATCCCTGTTCTTCCAACAAGGCTGTCCACTCGGAGACGGTCAACGGTCGTGCCCCAACGTGAATCACATCGGAGAGTGATTTGTTGATCGCATCCTTGAGCGATGCATCCAGATCATCAGGCACAAGGCATAACTCATGGATGCCGTAGCGTCCACCAGATTGCAATAGGCGGGTTGCCTCCTGGATGATTTTGACTTTGTTGCCGGGGGGCTGCATAGTCAGCATCGCCTCACCATAGATCACTGTCGCACTGGCATCAGGCAATCCTGTTTCTTCAGCCCGACCCACAACACAACGCTGTTGATCGCCATTTAAATAAACCTGCACCTGTTGTGCAGCATGGGTATCTGCTTCAACGGCGGTATAACTTGCAGGTGACTGTGCCAAAGTCAATTGAGCGGTGACGCCTAAACCGGGGGCAAATTCAACGACATGATCCTCATGGGTGACTGCAAGTGCATTTAGCATTTGCCGGGTCAGTTCGATCCCACCGGGACGCAGGACACGCTTGCCCAATCGTGCCAGCAGCCAATGACCGGGCATTTTTTCAATCTTCAGACCTTCACCTGGGAGTTCTGCATGTGTTTCCATTGTCTATTTTTTTCTCCTATATACTCAGTCCATAACCAGTAGCGACTACAATCACGGTCATCAACCCGTAACCCAGTTCCTGAAAGCCAATGACTTTGATTGAATGATCCTTGCGGTAGCGGGATAGCCCTAGCAGCGCACGGATAAGCAGCACGCCGAAAGCGATGACACTCAACCACGGAGCCAGATCAGCAGCAGCCATCCCTACCATCACCAGCAGGGAAGCGATATGAGCCAACCAGGGAATGCGTGGTGAAGTCGGCTTGCCGATCTTCAGGCGAATGCGTGACCGCACGTAAAGGATCGCAGCAGCGGCGCGGATTGTCAGAATAATCCATAACACCATTGCCGTACCCAGTGTCCAACCACCCAGCAGAGCAATTGATGGTGCAACCATCGCCAATGCTGTCGCTCCACAAACCTCAGGTATAAGCTGGCGGCTCTGATTTCGGGCATCATATGCCAGTTGAACCAGCGCAAATGGCACAGCACAAGCGATAGGGATCAAGAATTCTGCTGATGTGGTCATCAGCAAAATGAGCATCGGCACACTTGCCAGCAGGCCGTAACTGACGACAAAGCGCTCCGCCCAGACGAGACGTGGCGGTCGCCGCCCTTTCAGGCGATCTTTGGTGGCGATTTTGAGCGGCTGATGAACGAGGAAAACCCCGGTCGCAGCCAGGGCCAGCAGTGCTCCCTGCAATGAAAACGCGACCAATAGTCCCAATAAGATTGGTTCAATAAGAAACCCCCAACCACCATGTTCAGACGGCAGGGCAACGGATCGAATAACGACCCGTCCGGTAGGTTTTTCTGTGGTTGGGTTAGAAGTAGTCATCAAGTCCTCAATTCAGATTTGGTGATGTGGTTTGTGGATGCCGCCGGAGTCCCGTTTCATCATTTTCTTTATGTAATAACTCGTCCAGAGGAGTCAGGCGCAAACGTTCCGCCGTATATCGCACGAGTTTTGCGAGCGCCATCAATTCGGCAGGCAGCAGACGGAAAGCGCCCATGCCAATCCACAATTCGATATATCCTTCATCCGTCGTTTTGCAACGTAGTTGCCCATTGCTATCCGTCAGACAGCGTGATTGCAGCAGTTGATCCAACTGGAAGAACGCCTCGCGCGTCAGCAGGATCGTCGTATAGTGGTGTACCAGATGCAGCGTGTCATGCTCGCAGATGAGCACGACCTGCTTGAATTCATTTCTACACAATACCGTCAGATTGCGACACATGTTCTTGACCTCATGCGCTGAGACGAGCCAGCGTTATCAGTAAAACGAAGATCAGCCCCGCCAGTACCAAGAGTAACCAGCGGATCAGCGCTTTGCCGTATTCGTCGAACGGGTTCATGCCTCGCCGACGCGCTTGATCTCGGTCGTGTTCTGGATCACGTCGAACATCTCCAGCTTTGGGTGTCCGGCAAAGGCTTCCGGCGGGAGTGAGCCGGATCGGGCGTGGCCCTCTTTGAATTCATCCGATTGCGTCCAGGCTTTGAAATGTGCTTCGGATTCCCAGAAGGTCATCACTACATAGGGGTCATCGGCTTTTTTGGGGCGCAGCAGTTGGAACGAGATAAAACCGGGCATACCATCCACCAGCGCAGAGCGATCCGCGAAACGCTGTTCAAAGGCTTCGGCATGGTCAGGATTTACGGGAATGCGGTTGCAGGTCACGATCATGATATTCTCTCCTCATTCATTAGGGTTTCCGCGACAAAATGCGGCATAGGGATAATCAACGGACAGTTGTAACAGGGGTGCGACTGCACCATGACGGGCAGATCAAAGGTCTGCTGGATGATGTCCGGCGTCAGCACGGACAGCGGTGTGCCCTCAGCCAATGCCTGACCGTCTTTCAGCACCAGCACCCGGTCGGCATATTGGGCGGCGAGATTCAGGTCGTGCAGCACCGCCAGCACACCGACACCGCGTTCGGCGAACTGCCGCGCAATCGTCAGCGTGCCATGCTGGTGCGACAGGTCGAGGTTGTTGGTCGGCTCATCCAGCAGCAGGTAGCGGGGTGCATCACTCTCCCAGATTTGCGCGAGCACCCGCGCTAACTGGACGCGCTGCCGCTCGCCACCGGAAAGTGTGGTATAGACCCGATCAATCAGGTGATCGGTGCGCGTCATGTGCATGGCCTCGGCGACGATGGCGTGGTCCTCGCGGCTTTCGCCACCGCTGCGATGCGGCGTGCGCCCCATCAGGACGACCTCTTGTGCCAGAAAGCCGAAGGTCAGCGTTGATGCTTGCGGCAGCACGGCTCGTATTCGTGCCAGGTCGCGCTTGCGCCACGCTGCCATACTCCGATTGCCAAGGCATATCTGGCCCTGTGAGGGCGGCATCTCCCCGGCGAGTACCTTCAGTAAGGTCGATTTACCAGCGCCATTCGGCCCGACGACAGCCAGAATCTCGCCGGGTGTGAGCGTCAGCGCGATGTCCTGAATGAGCGACTTATCACCAATCTGCACGGTCACGCCTTCAGCGTTCAGCGTCATAGCAAATGGCCTTTCGCTCGATCTCGCAGCAGCAGCCACAGGAAG
>CAYQJO010000333.1:0-4407 GCA_964417785.1 uncultured Anaerolineaceae bacterium
TCTCTACAACCATAATCCGTTTCCTATTCGCGCTTTGACCATCGTTCGGGATCTATTGCACACATCTTGTCGGTACGTATTGAAATTGTACCATGTGTCATGGATGCGATGAATGTGAAAGAGCCATCACGCCTGCCTGATTTATTGTAATCAATGTAAAATCGCCTGGCGTCATCACAGGTCAATCGTTACCGGTCCATTCATCGATGTCATCAGGTATGTAGGGGATGATGCCTTTGCGATAGGCTTCTTCCTGAATCGAGCGTGGCATCCGGCGAATATCGACAATAAAACCATTGACTGAAACCATCCAGACAGTTGGGCTGGTCGCTAGCTGACTTGGCAGGAGCCAGTTATGATCGAACAGATGAATTTTGAGCATATCGCGGATTTGCTTGGCTTTACCGCTGGCACTGTTTTGACTCACACCAAACAAAGCACACAGATCACGGGCCGGTATATGTGGGGTTTGCGATTTATCGAACAGGAAGTTGACCTGACCGAGCGCGTACACGATACTGGCGGCCCAGGTTTTTGGTCGTCCACTAGCAAGTGGTGAAGGGCGTTTTCGGCTGAGGGTAGCTGCCATCTTGCGGCTTAAATCAGCATACTCCTGGCTCAAATGTGTAGTACAAACCTCATCGGTGAGTGCGGTTATCTCATCATATCTGTCACGCATTTTCTTCGGGACTTTTTCGTCAGTCATTCTTCAACATTCTCTTGCGCTAAATCCGTTCACTTGCAATGATAACTGTGGATTTTGGATTATACTGGGATGCCCGTTATGTCTCTACGTTTGTTTGGAAGATTCGATAAAGCCCGTAAACAAACTCTGCGCAATCTCACCATTGATGAGAACCAACCGGGTGCCATCTTGCATGACTTCAATGTCATGCTGGATATCTTTCGAGGACAAGACCAAACTCTAACCGACGCACATCAGATCCCATTGAGTTTGCTTGGCCACATCAACCAGCAATTGAAACATCCTATCCAGCTTGCGCTGAAACGACCACAACAGAAATCGTATCCGCACATTCACGGGCTGTACCTGTTGCTACGCGCCTCTGGCCTGACGACTGTGGACACCTCCGGCAGGAAACCCGTATTGATTATCGATGAAGATATGCACCAGCAGTGGACGGGGCTGAATCCAACAGAACAGTATGGCTATTTGCTGGAAACATGGTTTTTGCGCGGTTACGCACAAATCATCGGTGAGAACTATGGAGGATGGTGGGACACTCCGAGAAATCTCGATGACATCCTGCGAATGATGTCACATTACGATTTCAAGAAAGGTGTGAGGGTGGCAGATGATAAGCGTGTTGAAGAAATGCTCAACTTCATACCCGGACGGCATAATCTGGGTCTGCTTGATCTCTTTGGCTTGATGGCGATAGAATCCGGCCCTCCTCAGCCCAGATGGAAAATCAAGCATATGCGCCTGACACCTGCCGGTGATGCGATCCTGTCTCTGCTGTACAAAACGCTATTTGAAACGTTCAGGCTACTGGAACCCGACGATACCTTTCAGGAGATTTTCCAGCCCTACTGGCCGTCATGGAAGAACAATCTGGTCTGGCCTGAAGCCACTTTCACGCCGGGTGTGTATACTTTCAAGGTATCGCTGGGACCAATCTGGCGGCGTCTCGCGATTGATGCGACCGACTCCCTGGACCTGTTGGCATCAGCCATTCTGATCTCAGTAGACTTCGACGATGACCATCTCTACGAATTCAGCTATCGTAATCGGATCGGGATGACTGAAACGGTACAACATCCCTATATGGAGACGCCGTTGTCCACATCGGAGACACGGATAGGTGATTTGCCCATTGCGGTAGGAGAATCGATGACCTTTGTGTTCGACTTCGGTGATAACTGGCGGTTTGATGTCCTGCTGGAAAATATTGATCCGGAACGCAAACTCGAACATGTAGAATACCTTGAAGAGCATGGCAAAGCACCAGCCCAATATCCTAACTGGGATGAGGAAGAATAGATCATGATGACACCGACAGAAATTATGGATCGACTAAGATGGTACGATGATGCACTTCCGCGCAAAGCGTTGGAAGCAGCCATCCTCAATCGCGATGCGATCATTCCACTGCTATTGCAGGAGTTAGAATATACTACCGATCATGTGGAGGAGTTACTGGACGAACCCAACTATATGGCACATATCTACGCCATGTTTCTGTTGGCTCAATTTCGCGAAGTGCGTGCCTACCCGCTTCTGATCAAACTGTTTTTGAACCCTGGCGAGGCAATCCACGAACTCACTGGTGACATTATCACGGAAGACCTCCGTCGCATACTGGCTTGCGTTTGTGGCGGCGATATTGATCCGATCAAGGCATTGGCGGAAAATCAGCAAGCCGATGAGTATGTCCGTAGTGCGGCGCTGCATAGTTTGGGTGTTCTCGTCGCTCAGGGTGTGAAATCCCGTGAGGAGATCCTGAACTACTTCCAGAGCCTTTACCGCGAGAAACTACCACGCGATGGTCATTTCATCTGGAGTTCGTTGGTGAGCGTCAGCACAGATCTGTATCCAGACCTGGTCTACGAGGACATCAAGCAGGCTTTCGCAGATGATCTGGTCGATTTGATGGTGATCGACATGGACTTTATCGATGGCGACATGGCTCCAGGTAAAGAGGTTGTCCTTGAAAGATTACGTGATAGCCGATTCAACCAGATGATCGATAACACGATTGCCGAACTGGAAACCTGGGCAGCTTTTCGCCCAAATCGTCGACCTGATACCGGGATGACGTTAGAGATGCCGGATGGACAGGTTGTTCGACAGGGCCATAAAGTGGGGCGTAATGAACCGTGTCCGTGTGGGAGTGGCAAAAAGTACAAACGTTGCTGTGGGAGAAAGCGCTGATGTCGAACGAAACCAATCTGGACACACTGCTGAACAACATGTCCGCCGATGAACTGCGCCATGTGATTCATACCCTGCGCAATCAGAAACCTGATTTGGAGAACTGGTTCAGGGTAATGATACCCGGCATGATGACATCAACCAACAAAGCGTCTGCACGTGTTGATACGTATGCATTCCGCCGGCAGGTCAATCGGGCTGTCGGACAGATTGATTATGGCAATCATTGGCAGAGTATCTGGAATGTTGTTAATGCACTGGAAGAGGCCCAGGCGCAGGCGCGAACGTTTCTCGAAAACGGTGACTTTGATACTGCGTTGGCCCTCATGCGGATTCTGGGCGAGGAGGTTGCACCGGATTATGGTGAACTGGAAGAAGAGTGCCAGTTGGCCGATTTTCTGACATCCTGGAGCGAGGAACTAACCGAGGCGATCCTGGGGGCAAACCTATCCGATCATGACCGGCAGAAACTCAATCAGCAACTCGAAGACTGGTCTGTGGCGCTCTCAGACTATGGGCTGGATGATGTGATAGATGGACCTCTTGCAGCCTGTGGAATTGCCCCTGACGCGATTGGATTTGAACTGACGGATGCAAAACTCAATGTCATGGCCTACCGGCAAGATGAGCAAACATACCTGGATGCTTGTTTGCAGATGGGGCAGCATTATCGCTATGCACTGCGTCTGGCGGAGTTAGATCGGATTGACGACGCTGTGCTACATGTGGAAGAACATCAACTGGAAGTCAGGCAAGAATTCGTAAATGATTATCTGCAATTAGCAGAGTTCTTGCTCGAAAGCGGTCATCCTGAGGCGGCTTATCGGGTGGGCATGTCCGGTTTATCAGGTCCAGGCCGCAAATCGTTGCTTGGCCCCTGGGTAGCGGAGTTGGCTGAACGCCTGGAACGGATCGAATTGGCACAAAGGGCCTGGCAGATTGCCTTCGATGCGACGCCCTCAATAGACGCCTATTGCAACCTCAAGCGCTTGTCTGGCGATCAGTGGTCCGGTATTCGGGATCGGTTGATCACACGAGCAGAGGCACAGGGTGATAAGACCGTTCTGATCGAAATGGCGATTGAGGATGGTAACATCGACCGGGCGATTGAATTGTGGGATAGCCAGAGGTATGGAGGCTATGTACTACGCGAAAAGGTGGTGGATGCTGCCGCAGCAATGCAACCCGATTGGGCTGTCAAGCAAGCCCTGGCCGAAGCGCAGTCACTGATTCACAGAGGCAGCAAGTACTACCCTCATGCCGTGCGTTGGCTGGATCGCGTAAAACAGATATACAGTCAGCATGACCGCCCGGATGATTGGCACCAATGTCTGGCGGACATTCGAAACGAACATGGGCGCAAGTACGCACTTATGAAGCGTTTGGACCATATCGATGGCCTTTCTTCATGATTGTGCATTGGAACGGTTACGCTGAATGGCAGCCATCCGCCTTCGGATACGGGCCTGATCTGCTGCACTGTAACGCTCAAAGTGTGCCGGTAGCTGCTC
>CAYQJO010000334.1:0-4402 GCA_964417785.1 uncultured Anaerolineaceae bacterium
GGAAATTCCGGTGCGCCATCAGTCAGGTCATACCAGCGCCGGTACAGCGGGTAAGCCGGGTGCCGGTCGATGAACATGGCCTTGAACAACTCATTGAAGCGTTCCAGGCGGGCGCTCCGGCGCACACTGGTATCGATATAGACATCGAGAAAGGCACGGTAGGTATCATACCATTGTTTGAGTTGGGCGGCGCGGGCGCTGCCCAGGAGATACTCGGTGGTTTCAGCCTGCCGCCGGTGGGCTTCGTAGATGATCTCGACCGGTTCCGCCGGACGCCTTTCGACGGCCTGTCGCATCTGGCGGGCCAGGTTGTGCAGTTCGGCGGCGGCGGCCTGAAGTTGTTCCAGGAAGTGGCGGTAGGCGCTGACTGTGACGCTGGCGGCTTTCTCCAGTTCGTCAACCGCCTTGAGCGCACTTTCGATTTTGAGACCGGCGGCGCGGAATTCGCCGTCGAACCACTCGCGCAGCGCCAGTTCAAGTTCACGCAGACTGTGTACCCCGGCGGCCAGCAGCCGTGACTGCGGGTTGTCTTCAATCTGGCGGCGAATGTCGGCCAGTTCTTCCAGCGTCTCGCGGTTATCGACCGTGTTGAGCAGATCAGCCGCGGTGTTGAGATTGCGCCGGCGGGCGATGAAATCGTCCAGCGTGCGCGTAAGGATATGGCTGGCACCATGCGAACCCAGCGCAATGATGGCCGCCTGCCGCCAGAACCCGGCGTCATCCAGGTTGCCGTCGTGACATTCCAGCGCCCCCAACAACACGGCGTTGGAAAAATAGATGCGCAGTCCGGCGCTGCTGGTATCGCGGTAGATTTCTATCAGTCCGCGATTCATGGCGCGGAGATAGGTCTCGCGGCTGGGCATCTGGCCGGCGAAGTTGTCGCGCACGCTGGCTTCGGCAGGTGTATACAGGGCCTCGATGTTGTTCAAGACCGATTGGGTGCGTGTGCTATCCAGAATGCCGTTGCGCTCCACCCATTCGCGGGCCAGATTTGCCAGTTGCAGCAGCCGCTCGACCGCATAGCGCTCTGTTTCGGTGCGGGTGATGTCGGCGGCTTGCTGTGCCAGCCGTTCAGCATCGGTCAGGCGGCCCCGGTCGAAAGCCTCCCAGCCATCGGCCAGCGCCCGGCCCAATCCACCATGAATGGCGTGCCGTTCGACATAACCGGCTCCATCAATGACCGAGCGCAACTGGTTAAACCAGCCGGAAAGCGTGGGGCTGATGGTGCCGACCGCACGCATGGCTTCGTGCAATGCCTGCAACGCCTCATTGCGGTCGCCGAGCAGCACCGCATCGGCATAGCGCTGCCACGATGTCTCCGCCACATCCAGCCCGGTTGTCATACCGAAGAGCATCGGGTCGAACAGGCGCTCGTCGAAGGGGCTGAGGTCCTGGCGGGCAGATTTCAACCAGTCAATCAGATCGCTGCCATCGGCGGCAGGTACGTAGGTCTGGTACGATTGCAGCAGTTCGTACAGGCTGTTCAGGAGCCGGTCAATGGAGTCCCATAGATCGTTGTTGGGGTCGATAGCGCGGCTGCTGTCCAGGGCGACGGTGGCATCGCGCGGGCTGCTGGTCGCCTGCTTGCCGATAACGTGCATGTTGTCGGCAAGCGCCATTGTGGCGTTCAACGCCCGATCCAGCGTGGTCAGGGGGAGTTTGCGATGCGGCAGACTGTGCTGCACGACGACCGTCAGCAGCACCTTATGCAGGGTGGTCAATTGATCCACAACGGCGCGGTAGCTGTCCCGCAGTTGGGAGAGATTGGTAGCAGCCTCACCCGGAAGTTGATCCAGCATATGCCGGATTTCAGCCAGTTTGCTGCGAGCATCGCTGATATTCACGCCGTCTTGTTCCAGGTTGCCGAGAGCCAGTTCCAGCCGAAACAAATTGGGGCGCAGCAGCAGGATATCCGGGATGCGTGACGAGATGCGCTCCGCCAGCAGCCATTGCAACCGGTGGCCTTTCGGGTTGGGGTTGGTCTGTGTCAGCAGGGTATGGGCGGCGTGCAGAATATGCTCATCAAAAATCAAGACGATAGCATCCAGGACCGCTGGCGGTACCGGATGCATGTCGCTTTCCAGCAGGAGGACACTACAATCCAGCAGCAGTTCGACCAGATTCGACGTCTGCGGTCCGGCCTTGTCGCGCAGTTCGGATAGCAAATCGGCAGCGCGTGACCAGTTCCCGCCTTCCATGTAAATGCGTACGGCGTCCAGGTCTGCCGAGACATCCAGGTCGCGCAGCCGGTCGTTGATTTCGTCGTTGGCTTTGCGTGCCGGTGGATAACCGGGGTCCAGGTTTAGTGCCGGTTCCAGGGTGTTCGCCAGTCCGCGCAGGTCGTTCTTGCTCAGATCACGGCGTAGTCGTTCCGTCACATGCTGGACGATGGTACTACGGTCACGTTCCAGCGGGGCGCGGTATCGGGTGAGTTCCTGCCGCAGTTCGGTGATCGTCTGGTAGCGCAGCCGCAAATTGGGATGGACGGCTTTGCTGACGATCTGGCACAGTCGCTCGCTAACCGGCTCATCACCGAAATCCAGCAGAAAGCCATCGTCTACATCACGCGGTATCTCGGCCCGGCGTCCGCCGGTGGTGATAAAGAAAACCAGTTCACCGACCTGGGCGATGTCGCTCTGGCGGCTTACACCCTGTGGTGTGATCTCATCGCCCTCCAAAAAGACCGCGTTCCCCCAGTCAATGACCTTCAGCCGGTAGGTCTCGCGGTTCCAGAACAGATGCTTGGCGTCCACATCGTTATAGACAATATCGCGCTCGTGCGCGGCGGCCAGCAGATCAAGCAGATGATCGATGATGACCAGCATTTCCAGTTCCGGTAGACGTTCACCAGAGCGGGCCAGTGTGGTGACCTCATCGGCGATGATGCGGCCTTCGGCTCGCTCCATGACAATATATTGGTGAGGCATCCCGCCGACGAAGAACTGGCCGCTATCCAGCACTTCTGTGAGGACGGCGTGGCCGGAAAGCCGCTGCAATGCCTTGCGTTCGTTTAGAATGCTGACTTCCTGCCCGGCACGGATCGGCGGCGCGTCGTTGGGAGCAGGCCGTTTGATCACGACGAGCCGGTCGTTGTTCGCGGTATCCTGCGCCCGCAGGGTCTCCCCACTGCGCCCGCGTGGATAGATGTAATCATATCGATAACGATTGTCGAACAGGCTGTCCGCCATGTTGTGTTATGCTCCCACCGAGATGTGTTGCCTTATTGTACGCACCAGTTCAAAGGGCGCAACACGAAAATTGACATAAGCCGAACAACAAAATACTATTAAAGCGAATCCTGTGTTCAAAGAGAGCGTTTGTATGCTAGATATCATTTACCTGGATGGTGAGGAAGAACGGGATCGTCTGGTATCGGAAATTGGACAGGTTCGCCAGGAAGTTCTCCGCATTGTGAAATATGTGCCAGAGGATCAATGGTATGAACCGCGCTATCATGGCTGGTCGCTGGCCGCCATGCTCGGTCATCTCAATCTGGCGGACAATCTATCTATGCTGCTCATCAAGGCGGCTTTGATCGGTTTCCGTCCACGCATCTCGATGAGTTTGCTGAGTCGTTTCAACGATTTCACAATCCGGCTGTTCCAGAAGCGGCTGGTATCGTCTTCGTGTGACAGCGTGGTACGCAATCAGAAACGTATCGATGATATGGTCCGGACTATTCCCATCGACCGGCTCTCGACGCGGGTGTTTTCGCCTGCGGACCAAAAATACGTCACAATTGAATATGGCATTCAGCAGCTATTGCTGCATCACTGGCATCGTCATCTTCAGACCATGTACGAGGTCGAGGGAATACAACCGCCAGATCGAACGGAAACAGCCGAATGAGGGTTATCCTACAACGGGTTTCACACGGCAGTGTCCGGGTGGACGATGAGATCACTGGCGCGATTCAGCGGGGCTTTGTCGCGCTCGTCGGTGTCACACATGAGGATACACGCGAAGAGGCCGAATTACTGGCACGCAAAACAGCCCATTTGCGGGTGTTTTCCGATGAAGACGGTAAAATGAACCGGTCGGCGTTGGATTGTGGTGCGGGAGTGCTGGTGGTGTCGCAGTTTACGCTGTATGCCGATGCACGCAAAGGCCGCCGCCCCAGCTTCATTCGGGCTGCACCGCCAGAGGCGGCTGAGCCGCTGGTCGAATACTATGCGGAGTGCCTGCGCAAAGAAGGCATCCAGCAGATCGAACATGGCGTATTCGGCGCGATGATGGCGGTCGAGATTCACAACGAGGGTCCGGTGACGATTTTGCTCGATACATCAGAGATAAAAAGCCAGTAAAAATTGAGGTGACTGCTTTTCAATTGTTAGGGACTTGTCTAAAATCAATACCATCGCCAATTAAGCGGCGAAATGGTCAGATTGGCGAACGCGAATGG
>CAYQJO010000335.1:0-4372 GCA_964417785.1 uncultured Anaerolineaceae bacterium
CTGGATCGATCCAGGCAATCTTGCGTTCACCATCTTCGACATACCAGAAACCTGCAATGTGACCAGGCTTATTCGGATCGGAAGAAAACCAACCTCCTTGGATGTCCACATCGCGGTGACGGAAAATCTCTTCCTCCAAATCGCCTGACTTCAGGTTCATGAGGTAAACAGCTGTGGTGTTCTGGCCCTGGTTGGACAGGACGAACGCCTTGTTTTCGTCCAAAGGATCCAACCCGATAGGGTTTATGCTCCAGACTTCATCCAGCGCGGGCCAGCGGGCGGCTTCCCGCCAGTCGTCGCTGCCCTTGTCGCGCATGTAAAGAATACTTTCGCGCGTGCTCGGTTCAAACGCGCTGCCAAGACGTATGTCGCCATCCTCGTCCAGCGTGAAATTACTGATCCGATCGCCTACACGTGACTTCAACCGTAGTCTGTGCGTATTCACGTCCATCCAATAATAGTCAGGCGTGATGGCCGCGGTGATGGCCTGGCCTTCGCTGATGCTGTCACCGCGGACTTTGCCGGTCGAGACCAGGATGCGATCGGGTTCAGTGGCCAGAAACCGGCCTTCGAGGGCCATGTCAGAGTACCGTGTCTGCTTGAATTTCCATTCCCCATCATCAAGCGAGAGCGTGGCGCGACGTGATGCGTAGACGCCCTGATTTGTGTCTTCAACATCTTCGCGTACCTGTTGGCGGAAACTCACCCACATCACATCGTCAGCGATCCATCGGAAGGATTGGATTTCCATCTCTGATGCGCCGGCGGTGACGGGTTCCTTTTCAAGACTGTCGACTTCAAGAATTTGAATGACAGGCGTGGCACCCAAAGCCGGGACAAGACGATAGGCGAGGAATCTTCCGTCTGGAGAGACCTGCACATTGGTCATCGTTTCCAGGACGGCGAAATAATCGATCGGGACAGGGCCATCTGTTCCATTGGCAACGGCCGACGGTGCCTTGATAACCCCAAGTGCCATGCAAAGGCCGATGGCCGCAGCAGTGATTGCAAAGCGCATGCTAATCTACCCTCTTATTGACGGTATGAAATAAATGAGGGGCGGGGAGGTGGTGAGTCAATACAACTCTGCACCCCGCCGCCCCACTCTCGTACCAACCCAGTTGTCTAGAAGCTCTTGGCCACATTTACGAATACGGTGCGTCCGAAGTAGTCCTGACCGAATGGCACGTTAGTGCCAGGCACCACGAACACCTCGCCTGCATCGACAAGTTGAGGCGCCTCGTCGAAGACGTTGCGCATACCTGCAATGACGGTCCAAGTGTCCCGGTTATAGCGGACCGAGGCGTTGTGGAGGAAGTAGTCATCGAGGTAGTCGATATCACGGCAGTCCACGTCGCCTTCATCAATGCCGAGGCATGTGTCTCCATTGGCACTCAGAACATCACTGAACCTTGCCTGTGTTGCTCCAGTCCAAGTGGTATTCCAGGTGAGGCGCCAGTCTCCGTAATCGCCGAAAGCACGGAACTGTCCCCGCCATTCGGGATTGTAGGGACGACCTTCGAACTGGTTCTCCACTGGATCGGACCCTGGTGCACGGGTGATCGAGGTTCGTTCAAAGGTGTGGTTGATATCCATGTCAACACCGATGTCGAGTTCCTGATCGCCAATCACGAACTCCTGTTCGTAGAGCAAACCAAAGTCTAATCCTCGGGCTTTCTCAGAGTCCTGGTTGATGAACGGCGTGTCGACTTCCTGAAGAAAGCCGGTCGTGCTGTTGCGACGGATCAAGTCGCAGAGTGCAGATGCCTGGCTGGGTTGATCAACGTAGCAGTCGTTGACGATGCCCTGAGCACCAAGCTCGATGATCGTGTCGTCTATCTGGATGTCGTAATAAGTGAAGTTCATCGTCAGATCGAAGACGTCGAAGAAAGGTTGTTCGATCACGAAACCACCAGTGAAGGCTTCCGACGTTTCTTCCTCAAGCGTGGAACCACGGAATGTGAAAACCTCTGTTGAAGGCACTCCAGTGTTAAGTCCAAGGCGCTCTGGATCCACACCCGCCAGGCGACAGTTTTCAAGCGTCTGATCTTCCCGAGGGTCGAGTGAGCGATCATAGATCGGGTTCGGCGATCCGTTCGGATCGGGTACGAAGTAGAGATCAGACGTGAGACATGGGTCGGACAGACCAAGGAAGCCCGACTGACCTTGGATGAATTGCTCACGCAGGTTTGGTGCTCGGAACGATGTTCCAAAGTTTGCGTTGAAAGTCAGGAAGTTCACCGGACGATAGCGTCCGCCGATGGAATAAGTCGTCGCAGAACCGAAGTTGGATTCATCTGTGAATCTTGCCGATGCGTTCACCGTGATTTCGTCAACAAGCGGCTGGTTTGCGACGAGTGGAAGTTCGACTTCGGCAAAGACCTCTCGCAAGTCGCGACGGCCCGTCGCACCTCGGTCAGAGAAAAAACCAACGTTCAAGCCCAGGCGAGCGACATCGTCCGGCAGTGAGTCAAGGGAGTCCTCACGATACTCGAAGCCAACCACACCAGCGGCTGTGCCTCCAGGCAAATCGAAGAGGTCACCCGTGAAAACTGCCTGCAGAATGGTTTGCTCAACGACCGTGTTGAACGTTCTGTCCGAGATCAGGTAGTCATACTCTTCAGCGGTCGCCAGATCGCCGCCGCCCAGTGCATACAGACTCGGCGCATAGGCATCGACTGGAACACAAGCTGGCGTATCGTTAAAGCCGTTGCCAGCAAACGGAGAGCCCTGCTCTGGAATGCCGTCTCCATCTGTGTCCAGTCCACAAATGAACTGACCTGGATTGTTGGGGTCTTCTATAGTCGTGGCGAGTGACAGGGCCAGACGGGTATCTGACAAGCGTGTTGAGCGGGACTGACCGTCTGCCCTATCGTAGCTGATCGAAGTTTCCCAAGTCCAGTTTTCCAGTCCGAGGTCTTCGACAGGCAGGTCACCCCTCAGGCCACCGACGATGCGGAACTGTGCCACATCGGCAAACGAAAATTGGTCTTCCGGACGCAAGTTCAGCCGGGCTTCGTTGCGAATTGCGCGTGGGCCATTGACCGGCGCTGGGAGCCCGAACGCCTGAAGCGGGGCGCCGAAGATACCGGCCACGGTCTGGTTGAGTGCATCGCCACAATCGACCCCGCGAACGCCGTCAGGGTTACAAGGGTTGAAGGGGTTGTCACCCGGCGTCGCCACCCTGAAAGACAGGGACGCTTCCTGCCGCTGTTTGAACTCGCGCTGCGAGAAAAGCGCTTCGAAGAATGCCGTCGTGTTGTTCTCGAATCCGAGGTTGTATTCGCCGTATGTAAATGCCGAGAAGGTTTCAACATTGGCCTGAACGTCAGCGGTACGGTCCTGAGGATAGCCCTGCTGTTGGTAGAAAGGCGCCAGAATATCAACCGCAAGATTGCCATTTGCATCAAGCAGATTGGCGCCGAAAAGACCTGATTCGGTGTAATTAGGTACGCCGGAATTCGACGTGCCAGGCGTGTAATAGAGCGAGCCAAATTGCCCGAACTCGCCCGGCAGGGGATCGATCCAGATCCGGTTGATTCCGAAGGCCAGGTTACAGGGCTGCGTTGTCAGGCCCGGGCCGAAATTGTTTGAGGATGATATGTCAACAGTGCGGATAGAGCCATCGGACGTAATTTCATAAGGCGTTGGACAATCACCGAAAACGTCCGGGCGATCACGGAGGGCCAAATTGTTCTGGCGGTTGAACTCTGCGCCGAAGCCCATAAAGCCGCGGTCATTCGAAGCACCCCAGCTGAAGGACACAAACTGGCTGTCACCACCGCCGCCTTCGTCAAGAGGTTGGG
The DNA here is from genome assembly GCA_964417785.1 of uncultured Anaerolineaceae bacterium. Lineage (GTDB taxonomy): Bacteria > Chloroflexota > Anaerolineae > Aggregatilineales > Phototrophicaceae > DAOTUL01. The sequence continues at coordinate 3,807 of CAYQJO010000335.1, forward strand.
ACCATGAGCCCTCAACTTCGAAGCCGTCAAAGTCCTTCCGCAGGATGACGTTGGCCACACCCGCAACTGCGTCGGAGCCATAGACCGAAGAAGCGCCGTCAAGCAGCACATCGATCCGGTCGATCAAAGAAGACGGAATAAGATTAAGGTCTGGAACGCCAGGTGCGCCTTCCACACCTGAGGCGCCAAGCCGACGACCGTTGACGAGGACGAGGGTCCGCGCTGCGCCAAGGCCGCGTAAGTCGATGGTGGACGCGCCGGGACCATTGTCGAGCACGAATCCATTGAAAGTGGTGTCGATCTGAAGGCCTGTGGCAGCCGTACTCTCCTGAAGTAAGCTCGCCGCATCCACGAGACCGATGTCCCGACTCACTTCACCGGAAATGACCTGTACGGGCTTGATAGAATTGAATTCGCTGCGTTGAATGCGCGAGCCGGTGACGACAACTCGTTCCTGTCGGGATTCTTCCTCGTCGGACTCTTCCTGAACGACTTGTAGCGGCGCATCACCATCAGTTTCCTGGGCGAGCGCCGAGCTCCAGATCGATCCTGTCAGTCCTGCCAGC
>CAYQJO010000336.1:0-4361 GCA_964417785.1 uncultured Anaerolineaceae bacterium
GTAAAAGACACCACCGGACGCCAGGTACTCGTCGCCACCATCTCGGCATCGGGCATGGCCTTCATGATGCAGTCAGCGCTTAATCTGGCACTGCCCGCCATCCAGCGGGAACTGGGCGCAACCGGGGCTGATCTACTCTGGATCGTCAACGTCTACCAGCTTTTGCTGGGCGCACTCATCCTGGTCGGCGGATCGCTGGGCGACCACTACGGACGCAAGCGCGTCTACATGACCGGCATCGTTGTGTTCACCGCTGGCTCGATCCTGTGCGGATTGGCTCCCAGCACCGAGACGCTCATCCTGTTTCGTGCGCTTCAGGGTATCGGCGGCGCGTTGATGGTCCCCGGCAGTCTGGCGATCATCGCCGCCTATTTTGACGATGATGTGCGCGGTCAGGCCATCGGTACCTGGTCGGCTCTTACCACCATGCTGTCGGTTCTCGCGCCGGTGGTCGGCGGTTTTCTGGCGGAAAACGACCTGTGGCGCGGTGTGTTCTTCATCACCATTCCCTTTGCCGCCATCGCCTTGTGGACACTGGCGCGATACGTGCCGGAAAGCCGCGATGAAGACGCATCGGCGCAGCTTGATTACACGGGTGCGGCCCTTGTCACGGTCGGCATGGGTGGCATCGTCTTCGGTGCGACCGAGATTGGACGGGCGGGACTGGATGGCTTCACCAATCCACTGCTGGTCGGCACCTTGCTAATGGGCGTGTTTGCGTTGATCGCGTTCGTCTGGTTTGAAGGGCGCACCAGCAACCCGATGGTCAATATGCGACTGTTCCGTTCGCGCACGTTCTCCGGAGCCAACCTGCTCACCCTGCTGCTTTACGGCGCATTGGGTGGGGTGCTGGTGTTCCTGCCGCTCAACCTGATCCAGGTGCAGGGCTACGGCGAGACCGTCGCCGGATTCGCCCAACTGCCCTTCTCGATTCTGCTGATTGTGATGTCGCCCTGGGCAGGCGGACTGGTGGAGAAGGTCGGGCCACGCCTGCCGCTGACGGTCGGGCCGTTGATTGTCGCCCTCGGCTTTGTCATGCTGGCGCTGCCGGGAATGACCGCCGGTCCCGGCGATTACTGGACCACCTACTTTCCCGGTATCTTTTTGTTTGGCTTCGGCATGGGTGTGGTGGTCGCGCCGCTGACGACGACTGTAATGGGATCGGTGCCGCGTCAGAATTCGGGGGTGGCATCAGGCGTCAACAACGCCGTTTCACGCTCGGCGGGCAGTCTAACTACTGCTGTGCTTGGCGGGGTGGCGTTGATCGTCTTTGTGAACACGCTGACGGCCAATGTCGAGGCGCTCAATCTATCGGATGCGGCTAACGATCAACTGGTTGAGAACGCACAAGACCTGGCCGAGACACGGGTGCCGGAGTCGATCAGCGGTGATACTGCCGAGGAGGTCGCCAGCGCCATCGATGAGTCCTTTGTGCAGACCTTCCGGCTGTTGATGATGGTGGGGGCGGCGATGAGTGTGGTCAGTGCGCTGCTGGCGGGGGTGTTCATCGAAAAGCGGCTGCCGTATGCGGGAGAAAGCGTTAAATCAGAATAAGCCATATGCACGCAGCTTGCTGCGTGCATATGATCCTGACAGAGCCTACGGTGTGGTATAGGTGAAGTAGTTCTCGGTGCCATCTCCCTGAACCGTCATGAATTCGAAGGTGACGCCTGCCGGGATGTCCTGCCAGCCGGATGTGCCAGTCGGGCAGACTACGGTTGTGACGAGTTTACCTTCTTTCATCGTCTTGCGCGGCGGTGCATTGCTATGATTCAGGTTGACGTACTGACCGTTGATGTCCTTCAAGACTTTGATCGTCGATGTATCACAACTGGATGTCACTTCGATGTAGTACCTGGATGGACTCTGATCGACTCGACACCGTGACTCGACAACTGCCAGGGTTTCGCCCTCGCCGCAGCCATCGCTGCCGGTGTCGGTTCCACTCTTGATTTGATAGGTGTTGTAGCGGTCGTCGGGATGCCATGAGGTGAAGCTGAAGGTGCCATTGGCATGCTGACCTTCGCTGATACCGGCACAGATGGTCGCCACTTCTGGCACCAGACTGGAGGGAAAGATGCGACCGTAGTCCGTATCGACCTTCGGCAGATTGCCATAGCTCTGCAAATCGATCTCGGCCCCTTCGCAGTCGGTGTTGGCTACTGCCAGCAGTTCAGTGCCGCTGTTCCAGCAGGTCAACCGCGCACCGAACTGCTCGTGGCCGCACATGCCGCCGATGGAGTCGCAGTTTTCGCCACCGCGCATCTCACAGCCAATGCGATCAAACGTATCTGACAAATCGCCACCCAACAGCGACAGTCCGAGGATGCTGAGAAGTGAAACAAAGAAAATCACCAGAATGTACTCTATGAGGCCCTGTCCTCGTATCATGATTGCACCTCCTGAAGGGGCGTCCAGCGCAAAATGTCGATCATGGTGCTGGCGACATCCGGATCCATCGCCGTCGGGTAAATCAGATTGATGTTGTGGTGTCGCACCACGTTGACCGTCTCAAAGTCGTCCAGCACCCGCTGGCGATCCATGAGTGCATCGAATTGATTCTCATAGATATAAAGTCTGACGGGATTGGGTTTTTCGATGTCCAGCACCGTCATATCAAAGCGACTGACGATTGTGACCTCGAAAATCGCCTCTGAGTCGAGTTCATCCCCGGTGACCCCGGCAGTGCCGCTTTCCAGGATGGTCAATCCGCTGGTGCTGAAGTGGTCCAGTAGCGCCTGTCCCTGAAGTTCAGCGTGTGCCGGGGCGGCAGTGTAGCGTTCGGGTTTGCCGCCGTCCATCACCAGATTGGCAACCACGATGAACACAATCGCCGCGATAAACAAGAAAGCGACAAAGCCCAGGCTGCCCAGCACGATCACCCGCTGGTGTGAGGATAAGCGCCGGACACCGGCAGTCTTGCCGCCGGTGCGGATCATGGTGTCCGTGAGTTCGGAAGCGACAAACTCCGCTGTCGATTTGCGCTTGCCGCCGTATTCGTGCAGCAGGTCGCTGGCTTTCCGGTGCGTCGGGTCCAGCATCAACGCCCGCTGGAGATACTTCCTGGCTTTGGCGCGGTCGTCTGTGAGTCGTGCCGCCATATACCACGCATCGGCACTGGGCTGCTCCTTGATGACCTGCTGCAAGGCTTTGAGCGCACCGCGCTTGTCACCCTGGTGTATCAGGCTCCTGACTTCGGATAAGTGTGCCATGATAACTCCCAACAAAAAATGATGATTAATGAATTAATATCATTCTACCTCAAGACTGGCATCAATGTTCCTAAAGACTTGTGAAAACGCTCTTAACGAGCAGCGAACTGCCATGTCGGATATTCAGTTCGACAGAATGTGTACGCGGCAGGTATCGGCCTCAATAATGCGATGATCGTCATCGGTCACTGGCTCGTGGTTGTCGTCCCAATCGGGACATTCGATGAAGAGGACACGTCCTTCGGCTGCGAGGACATCGGCATACACCCTGTCCTCATCGACAGCATGAAAAAGATAGAAGCGCAGAGGCATCACCAGGTCCTTGCCCGCCAGATGGGTCATGATCCGGTCGCCGGGCTGCATCTCCGCCGCCACCGTCTCGATCACGGTATCCATCCAGGGCCGGTTCCCGGTGCGGTGCGCCCAGGCCAGCACCAGCACACTCTGGATCAGCACAATCAGCAGCATCGTGTCCATCAATGGCCGCAGAATCCGCCCACGCCGCCCGTAAACCCAGGCCGCGCCTGCCGCAATTGCCAACGCCGGCACCAGTACCAGCTTGTAATAATCGTGTACGTAACTGGCGTTACGGAAAACCAATTGGTAGCCCAGACCGGCCAGCAGCAGCGCCAGGACGATGCTCCCGGCAAAGCGATCTCGCCGCCACAGCACGTATACACCGATCAGGCTGAAGACCAGCACGCCACCGGTGATAAAGAACCCGACATGCACCACTGTCACTGCCACAAACTCCGTGAGGGTGAACGCCGCCGAATCAGGATCGTCCAAAACGTTGCTGGACCGCCAGACAAAAGCATCCAGAATGCTGTCTATTGATCCCGACCACTGCACCTGATAGAACAGCATCAACGCGATGAAGGCGACGACAACCACGCCACCAAGACCGATCACGGCCAGACGCTGCGACCGGCTGCCCCATAGCATGGCCGCCAGTCCCAGAGCCGCCACAAAGAACACCGCCGGCCATGCGGTCCAGACCGCCATCCACGCCAGCAGAATCAGCACTAACAGCCGCGCCCGGTTGGGCTGGCGCAGCCAGTTGACCAGTACGGCAGCAAACAGAAAGCTCACAAGAAGACCAAGCTGGTCGTGGCCGGGGACTCGCCCGTAATAGGCCACCATCGGCGT
>CAYQJO010000337.1:0-4339 GCA_964417785.1 uncultured Anaerolineaceae bacterium
GAGAGTAAGCCGCTGCCAACCTCCTTCCACTCACCTCTTCTTTCGATTCTACCATGGAGGGCCATGTCTGACCTACAGCAGAACAGCAATCACTGGATCGTGATTTATATCACCCACAACCTGCCCGAAGCGCAGATCGTCGCCGGACGATTGCAGCATGAAGGCATACCCGCCATCGTCGATCATATGGCCGGACGCAGTGCGCTGGGCCTGACGATTGGGACATGGGGCGAGGTTCGCGTGCTGGTGCATCCAGGTGACTACGAAATCGCCCATCTCCTTCTCTTTCCCGACGAACCCGATGAACTCCCTGACAACACAAACGACATCAACTACATCTGGAATGATGACGATGATGAATAATACGATTACCGCAATCCCTGGTATCCGTGTTGGCAATATGACCGACCTGGACGCCATCACCGGATGCACTGTTATTCTCTGTCCGGAAAACACCGTCGGCGGTGTCGATCAACGCGGCGGCGCACCCGGCACCCGCGAGACCGACCTGCTCCGCCCCATGCACCTTGTCCAGCACGTCAACGCTATAGTGCTATCCGGCGGAAGCGCCTACGGATTGGCGGCTGCCGATGGCGTGATGCGCTACCTGGAAGAGCAAGGAATCGGCTATCCGGTTGGCGATCAGGTCGTACCCATCGTACCGGCAGCTATTCTCATGGACTTACTGATTGGCAAACCCACCCGCCCCAACGCAGACACCGGATACAGTGCGTGTACTTCGGCCAGCACGGCCCCTGTCGAACAAGGCAATATTGGTGCCGGGACAGGCTGCCGCATCGGTGCATTGGCTGGCAATGAAATGGCGAGCAAGGGTGGCCTCGGCAGCGCCGCTGTCGAACTGGATAACGGTTTGATTGTCGCCGCACTGGCTGCCGTCAATGCCGTCGGTGATGTAATCGCTGAAAACGGTGACATCCTGGCGGGAATGCGCAACCTGGATGGCAGCTTTATCGGTGCGCTCAATGCCCTGCGGATGATGAGTGCGCCCCCGACTGCGGACAACACAGTGATCGGTGTTGTCGCCAGCAATGCCCTGCTCGACAAGGAACAAACCAATCTGGTAGCGAAGATGGCCCATGATGGGCTGGCACGGGCAATCCATCCGGCGCACACGTTGTACGACGGTGATACCATTTTCAGCCTATCTACCGGGCAGGTCGCGGCGGACGCCAACCTCGTGGGTGCCTACGCCGCTGAGATGATGAGTCAGGCTATACGAAACGGCGTGCGGGCAGCAACTTCTATCGGAGATGTACGCGCCGTTTAAGAACCTGTCAACATAACTTAAAATTTTCTTAGCATTTATCAACGATAATTTTATCCTGATTTTAACGCATAGGATATGGCCGTATGGTAAAAGTCCTGGTGATCGAAGACGAGGAAACCCTGCTCCACAATCTCGCGGATAAGCTGCGCGGTGAAGGGTTTACGGTAATTACGGCAACAGAGGGAGAAAGCGGCCTGCAAAAGATTCGCTCCGATAACCCGGAGTTGATCGTCCTGGACATCATGCTGCCCGGTCTCGACGGATTAAGCATCTGCCGGATGGTTCGTAATGACGCCGCCACCGCTCACATTCCCATCATTATGCTCACCGCACGCGGAACCGAAGTCGATAAGATCGTTGGACTGGAAAGCGGCGCGGATGATTATGTCGTCAAGCCTTTCGGTCTGGGTGAGTTTCTGGCACGGGTGCGGGCCGTATTGCGCCGGTCGCCAGGACGACAGATGTTACAACAGGACGAACTTGTGTCCAATGATTTACAATTGAACCTCACCGGGCGACGGGTGTTCAAGGACAGTGAGGAAATCAAACTCAGCAACAAGGAATTTGATCTGCTGGCTGAGTTGATGCGCAACCGCAGTGCTGTACTCTCCCGCGACCTGATTTTGACCAAAGTATGGGGCTACGACTACTTCGTGGATAAACGCACAGTCGATGTCCACATACGCTGGTTGAGGGAAAAAATCGAAGATGACCCGTCGAATCCCAAGCGTATTGTCACGGTGCGCGGTGTCGGGTATCGATTTGAGGGATAAATGATTGAAACAATCGTTATTGTAGTTCTGATTCTTGCCCTGGCTGGCATGGCCGTGCGCCAGAGTCAGTTTCAGAACCAACAAACCGAACTCAAAATCCAACTGGCAAAGCAGCAGCAGACTATTGGCCGGCTGGAACAACGTGATAGCAACGAGAGCGCCCAATGTGCTGCCGCGCTGGTGCTGGCGAATACCGCTTACGATGCGTTGTTTGTTGTCGATGCAAACTGCAACATCCAGGCCATCAACGAAAGCGCCAGACAGACATTCGACTATGACGCGCAGCAAAGAGCCTCACTCGTTGAACTGACCGGCGCACCAGAACTGGCGATGATGGTCAACGATGCGCTCCAGAACGAGACCGATGCCTTTGAAGAACAATTAACCATCGACCAGTGCAATTACCGCGTTCAGATCAACGTTTCGCGTCATGAAGGTCAAGTTCTGATCGGTCTGGCTCTGCGCGACATTACCCGACTGGTTCGCCTGAACCGTGCTCGCCGGGATATGGTGGCGAATATCTCACATGAACTGCGCACTCCCATCGCCAACATTCGGCTGTTCATCGATTCATTGTTCCACGACCAGGATAAACCCAAACGGAAAGAAAGCATCTCTACCCTGCGGGCCATCGCTCGCGAAACCGACAACCTGCTCTGGCTGGTTCAGGAGATGTCGGACCTCTCCATGATCGAGTCGGGACAGGCGATTGCTCGTCTGATCGATGTTAATCTGAGCGAGATCGTTGAAGAAGCCGCCGAACGGATGATCGACCAGAGCCAGCACAAAGAAATCAGTCTGGTGCGCCACGTTCCAGAAAAGCTGCATGTCCTGTGTGATCGTGATCTGGCGCAACGTGTGCTGGTCAACCTGATCCATAACGCCATCAAATGGTCGCCAACCGGCGACGCCATCACGATTAACGCCCACACCGACGATGAAGAAGTCACCATCAGCGTTCTGGATAATGGCCCTGGCGTCCCCCCGCAGCAGGTAGATCGCATCTTCGAGCGCTTCTATCAGGTCGATGTCTCGCGCTCCGGTGCAGAAGGCAGCGGCCTGGGATTGGCAATTTGCCGCCACATCGTAGAAGCTCACGGTGGGCGCATCTGGGCCGAGAGCAACACCGACGGCGGCGGTGGTCGCTTCATGTTCACCCTTTTGAGTGCCGGTGAACGCCAACCTGAGCATTCAGTTGGACTTGGCGAAGCCTGATTGCCGAAAGCTCCAGTAATCTGATATAATGCAAGTCAAATCAAGTAACATAACCTTCGGGGCAGGGTGAAATCCCCGACCGGCGGTGAGCAGTGCCTGACACTGTAAGCCCGCGACCCGATTCCGGCATATGGTCGGATCAGGTTGATCTGGTGTGATTCCAGAGCCGACGGTGACAGTCCGGATGGGAGAAGGTTAATTGCCAGACAAACACAAGGGTGTTTGTTTGCCGTACCTACTCAATACGCAGGTATGGACTCTATGGTATGCCCCTGTCCCGAAGTCAAGTGAGACGAGGGGTTTTTTCATGCAGAATACATTGTCGGCACCGCTTGATCGCCCACCAAAAATTTGCTTCAATCGTCATGCAGGTTATCTGGCCGGACCGGCGACACTGCTCTTGTTATTGGCGCTGTGGCAGCTTGCTACCATGTTCGAAATGGTCCGACCTTTCCTGCTGCCCCCGCCAGCAGCGGTGGTGGAGCGCTTTGTCGATGTGGCCGAAAGCGGTCAGTTGTGGCAGCACACGCGCACAACCCTGTTCGAGGTTATCATCGGTCTGGGACTCGGTCTGAGCATCGGCGTAATTCTCGGCTACGCCATCGCCAAAAGCCGCACACTTGAGCGCCTGCTGGCACCAGTCATTGTTTTGTTCCAATCGACGCCGATTGTGGCCTATGCGCCGCTGCTGATTATCTGGTTTGGCAGCGGAGTCGAGAGCAAGATCATCACCAGCACGCTGATCGTGTTCTTCCCGATGCTGATGAACACCGTCGTCGGTGTGCGTCAGGTTCCGCTGCATCTGCACGATCTAATGCGCGTTTTTCACGCTACGCCCTGGCAGACTCTTATCAAACTGGAACTGCCATCAGCCATGCCTGTTTTGCTTACTGGCCTCAAGACCAGCGCCACCCTGGCCGTAATCGGGGCTGTCGTGGGCGAGTTCATCGTCGCCAACGAGGGCCTGGGGTTCATGATTAACCTCGCCCGCCAGCAGTTCGACACACCGCTGGTCTATGTGGGCGTGATAACCCTGGCGCTGGTGGCGGGGTCACTCTATGGT
>CAYQJO010000338.1:0-4301 GCA_964417785.1 uncultured Anaerolineaceae bacterium
AATGTGGCCGAGGAAGTCACGCAGTTTGCGCTCGAACAGGGGGCAGAACAGGTCGTCACCAGTGCCAGCCCGAGTCCGCGTTTTGCGGCAATATGTGATCGGATTGATCTGCCGGTGGAGGTTCTTAAAGTTGTGCCATTCGTGGACTATAATGGGCGAATTGACTTGAAGCGGTTTTCCCGTTACTGGCGAACGGTGAAACCCTACGTAAGTTGATTCAGGTTTGTGCTGATGTGCGCTATAATAAATCAATAGCGACTGATAGGAGTCAATATGAGTGATCTGAAGAATCGGGTGATGGCCGCGTTGAGTACGGTTATCGAGCCTGAGTTACACAAAGATATTGTCACGCTGAATATGGTGCGTGATCTGGAAGTCGAGGGCAGCACTGCCCGCTTCACCATTGTGCTGACGACACCGGCCTGTCCGCTGAAGAACGTGTTTATCGAGCGCTGCAATGAAGCGGTGGTGGGCAAGGTAGCCGGGATTGAGCAGTTGGACATCAAATGGGATGCTCAGGTGCCGACCGACAGCCGGATACATGGTATGCTCAAAGCACCGATGCGCAGCATTGTAGCGGTAGGCAGTGGCAAAGGCGGTGTGGGCAAGAGTACAGTGTCGGTCAATCTGGCGGTGTCGCTGGCGGCTGCCGGGGCATCGGTCGGTTTGATTGACGCCGACATCCTGAATCCGAATGTGCCACAGATGATGGGACTGGGTTATGGACGGCCCAAAGTCATCAACAACAAGATGGTGCCGATTGAAGCCTATGGCGTCAAAATCATGAGTACCGGTTTCCTGACCGATCCTGATAAACCCATGATTATGCGTGGCCCGATGCTTCACAGCGCAATACGCCAGTTCTTTGTGGATGTGGATTGGGGTGAGAATCTGGATTATATGATCGTTGATCTGCCACCCGGCACCGGCGACGCGCCGCTCTCATTGGCGCAGTCTTTCCCGTTAACCGGTGTCATCATTGTGACGCAACCGCAGGAAGTGGCACTCGCCGATGCACTGCGCAGCATCGCCATGTTTGAGAAGCTTGAGGTGCCGATTCTGGGGATCGTTGAGAATATGTCGGGTGATTTCTTCGGCTCTGGCGGTGGCGAGAAGCTGGCAGAACGGCGTGAGGTCGCTTTCCTGGGGCGTTTGCCCATGACGGCCAGCGTGCGTGAGGGTGGCGATTATGGACGCCCGGTTATGGCGGTTGATCCAGAAAGCGACGTTGCCATTGCTTTCCAGGGTGTGGCCGAAAGGGTGGCCGCACGGATCAGCGTAGCTATGCTTCAGGGCGCGGATGTCATTCCGCTTAACGTGATCGAGTAGTTGATTCGATCTATTTCTGTCACAGCGCCGCCGGTAAGTAGGCGGCGCTGTGTTATAATAACGTTAATCATCCAGTCCTAATACCTGGATTTCATCGCTGCTTTTCACTGGGTTGTAACGCCCGATGAGAACCCAGAACAAGAAGTTGAGCACGAGAGATAGGAATAGCGCGGTCCAGCCTTCGCTTTCGATGTCACGATAGACGACAAAATTGCGCAGCAAAAGCGCTGGAATGAACATGATGAAAATGACGAAGCGCCGTTTTTTTGGTTCGGTGCGCTGTATTACGAACAGCATGAAACTTAGAAACAGTGTCAGCAGTGCCAGATATTCGGTACTCATTGATTTTCGTTAATTTTGACCCATCTTTGTTTCGTGTAGAATAGCAGATAGATTGTACCTGAAACCGAGCGAAGTTTTCTCTATGGAGTTGGTGAATATGTTGGACGTTAACGTCTCCGACATACAACATGTGACCCTGGTGGAGGTTCATGGACGTATTGACAGTATGTCTGCCAATGATTTCGGACTGGCTCTGGCGGAACCGATTGATGCCGGGCAGACGAATCTGGTCCTGGACCTGGGGGGGGTCGATTATATGAGCAGTGCGGGCCTGCGCGAGATTGTCGCGGCTTTGAAGAAAGTCAAGCGTGTGGCGGGCGACTTGCGTATTGCTCAGCCTTCTGACCGTGTCCGTGAAGTGATGGAGATGGCCGGGCTGGACACCATCCTGCATATCTATTCCACGCAAAATGAGGCGGTTGGCAGTTATTGATGGCGCTTCATGCTTATGTCGGGGATGCCCGTATGTTTGACGAATACCGGATGCAAATACCGGCACTGATCGAGCATGTGGAGTCGGTGTGTCAGTTTGTATCCGATATTGTGCGGTCAGTTGGTATCGATGACGATGGGGTGTACCGCTGCTATCTGGCGGTCGAAGAAATATGTACCAACGTCATTGAGCATGGCTACGGTTATCGTGGGCAGGATCAAGTAATTGATGTGGTTTGTCGCACATTCGCTGATCGCGTTGAGATCACTATCATCGACGACGCGGTGGCCTTCAACCCGTTGACCCTGCCTGACCCTGACCCGGGTGCGCCGTTGAGTGAGCGCAAGAGTGGTGGTTGGGGTTTCTTTTTCGTCAAGAAATATATGGATGGCGTGTCCTATCGTTACCATCACAATCGAAATTATCTCACGATCCAGAAATACGTTTAACGCCAGCCGTTGATGTTGTCCAGATCGACCTGACCTTCCGGTGGCAGGTAATTGCCCTCGCAATCTTGCGCTGTTGCCGGTAGGTCATTGCGACGGGAGGTCAGCGCTTCATCCGGACTGAAGTAATTCCAGGTCGCTCGTGAAATCCCCTCGACCAGAGGCCACAAACGCTCGAAATCCTGGAAATCGACATCTTCCCACAAATATACGCTGATAACGTAATTGCGCCCATTGGGTGGGTAGACAATGCCGGCGTCGCCGACCACATTGTCGAGCCATCCGTTTTTGTGCGAGATACGCACACCCGGTGGGATGCCGGCTTGCAGCAACCGATTTAGATCGTTGGCGCTCATCAGATTGAGCATCCGGCGGCATTCGGTCTGGTTGAACTCGCCATCGGGGAAAGCGGCCACCAGCCCGGAACCGTATTCCGCACAATCATAAAGCATGGTAAACAGCGTTCCCATGTCCTCGGCGGTGGTCTGATTGTAGGGATCGGGGCCGGTGTCGTAGGCCGGGTTGGGATTGGTCTCTGGTGGTGCGATGGAGCCAAGCTGCTGCCCGGTAACACCTTCCACGAAAGGAGCCGTGATGAAGGTATTGCGTGCGCCAATATACTGGGCTGTCTGGTTGATCTGAGCCAGACCATTAAAGATGTTCTGCCCGCCGATGATCTCCATTAACAGGTTGGAGGATGAATTGCGGCTGCACAACAGCGAGTTCGCCATGAGCCAGGCTTCATCCTGGGTGGGGTCACGCGAGATCAGGCGGAAGTAGTCGATGAGAATGGAAACTTTCATAGTGCTGGCGGCGGTATAGGCGATATCGCCCAACAGGTTAATTTCCTCGCCAGTTGCCAGGTCCATGATGAAAACGGAGGCCAGAGTTGTTTGACCGTCGTGGATAAACCCTTCGGAATCCAGATAGGCGATGATGAGTTCGCGTAGCGTATCCAGCCCAGGCCGGTCTGAATCAGTCCCGCCGACAGGTAAGACAACCGTGCGGTTGACCGGATCACGCAGCGCAGCGTCGATTAAGTCTATAGCCCGTAGGATGTTCAACTGGTAACCCGGCTGGCCGACGAATGTGGTCAGTGTTTGCACATCATAGTCGGGATCACCGGCGACACGGTCGTACCGTTGGGCAACATCGTTGAGGAACTGTTCCAACAGGGTACGCTGGTAATCCGCATACAGCGGCAGCACGGCACGATCCTGAAGCTCCTGTTGGGTGAGATGGTTGGAAAAGCGCAGCCAGAAGCTGCCCTGTGATTCGCCGAGGCTGATGGCTTCGGCCAGCATGGACTGCCAGTTGGGCCGGAATCCAACGGAGGCCGGGTCCAGGAGAATCGGGCTGTCGTTATAGTAAAGTGTGACGGGTTGAGCGTAGGTTTGTTCCCAGGCGGTCCGTGCTTCTGCCTGCGACAGGCCACCCACTTCGATGCCGCCAACCGAGATATTGGCTGGCAACTGGTCTTCTTGCTGGCTGAACACGACCAGCTCACGGATAAATAATCCTATTGCGGCGACAATGAGGAGTAACGAGAGAATTTGCAGGCGAGTTACAAAACGTCCTGAGCGCCTGCGGTTGCGTCTACGTCCAGTATTCATCGGGCAAAATTCCAATAACCTGTGTCAGTCTAAACAACGCTGCTATCTAACGTCAACTGTGGCTTGTCCCATGTTAGAATATGATATAACTGACGTTACGCACAGAGCGCCTCAAAATGAGGTAGACTACGCGCATGA
>CAYQJO010000339.1:0-4295 GCA_964417785.1 uncultured Anaerolineaceae bacterium
TGGCAGGTATGGCGTTTTTTGCTGGAGTCGGGCTGGCTAACCACCGCACGATTGTTATCAGTATCGGGGCTGCCGGCCTGTCTGTTTTGCTAACCAGACGCTGGCGGCGGCTCACGCTCAAGCAGTGGTTGACCCTGGTGCTGGTCTTTGTTCTGCCGCTGCTTTCGTATAGTTATTTGTTCTGGCGGGCGGCTGATCCCCATGTAGTTTTCAGCACACGACCGACATGGTATCCGGCCCAGATGACCACCGCCGATGTAATCGGCGTCATTGAAGGCAAATTGCAGACCGGCCAGGGTGCCGAGATTAACCTGGAATGGGCATGGTCCGACTTCGGGACACGTCTGCGCTATGTGGTGGACAATCTACGGCATGATTTGCCACTGTGGGCGATGGTTGCTGGTGGGGTGGGCCTACTCCTGGCGGCCTATTGCAACTGGCGGTTAGGTGTCGTGCTGGCCGCTTACAGCGCGGTCTGGACCTTTTTCCTCATGAGTTGGCGGCTGGATTGGAAGGCGTCGGTTTACCAGCATGTACTGCTGCTGCCGCTGGCTTTCGGGCTGCTGGCCCTGGCAGCACCGCCGCTGCGACGTCTGCGCTCACCGGTGGTGCTGGTGCTGCTCAGTCTGCCCCTGTATGGACTCGCTGTGATGCTGTTCAGCGAAAATCTGCCCCAACGCGATCTGAGCGATGATAACAGCGGGACGCGCTACTGGCAGGCGTATGCCGATATGCCGCCGAACTCGCGGGTTTTCACCGGTGGTTGGTCAGCGGAGACCTTCATCCTGCTGGAATATCTGGATACCAGTGGACGGCGCGATATTCTGCCGGTGGATACGCTTAATGCGGACGAGATGATTGCCGGTGCGCGAAATCCAGACCGGCATGTGTTTTTCAGCCCGTTTTTGCGCGGTCTCTATGGCCTCTATGGTGAAGCGACCTATATCCCGGAGCAGGGTGTGGCGTTTTCGGGTACGCCGTCAGGTATTTTCATCCAGACGCGCCCGAAGCACGATCCGCGCCTTTTAGACGAAGCCAATGGGTCAGCGTTCCAACCCGGCACGGAAATCGCGCCAGAAATCAACCTGCGCAGCCTGGATGTAGTTAGGGAGCCGGACGTGCTGCAACTGACGCTCTATTGGGAGGCAGTCGAGCCGGTGGAGCGTTCCTACGCTACCTATACGCATTTGCGCTATTATGGGTCCGAATGCCAGTGGGATGATACAGTGCGACTTCTGGCCCAGGCGGACGCTCGCGCACCGGTTGACGGCACCTATCCGACCGTACTCTGGGAGACGGGCGAGATCGTCAGGGATACCTATCGTATGCCCTGGCCGACCGAACCGCTGCCCGACAGCGGCGTTGCGCTCACAGTTGGTTTGACGTATAACGGCGAACGGATGACGGAGTATTGTCTGCCGCTCACATCATTGGCAAACTGACGTAGAAGGTCGTTCCCTGGTTGCTGTTCGCCCAGATGCATCCATCGTGCTGTTCAACGATGGCGCGGGCGATAGCGAGTCCGAGACCGGTACCGTCGGCCTGATTGCGCTGTACCCGGTAAAACTTGTCGAATACATGCTCAAGATCGTCGGCGGGGATGCCAATGCCGGTATCGCGGACAAAGAGTATCAGCGCCGTATCTTGTAGCTCATAGCCAATGTCGATCTGTCCGTGTTCCGGTGTGTAACGGATGGCGTTGACGACCAGATTGTTGAGGACCTGCTCGATGCGTGCGCTGTCTACTTCCAGGATAACGTTGGGTGGGGGTGGATCAACTGTCAGGCGCAGGTTCTTCTGGCTGGCCTGGAATTCGTGCATTGTGGCGCAGTTGAGGACCAGCTTCCCGATGGCGACCGGGTGCTGTTTGAGGCTCAATCCCTGCTCTAATCGAGCCAGATCGAGCAGATCGACAACCAGGGACCGCATTTGTTCTGCACCAATCCGTATCTGCTCCAGGTAATCCAGGCCATCCGGGTGTGTTACGAATCCCTGTGCGACCAGCAGATCGACATATCCGACAATCATACTGATGGGGTTTTTGAGATCATGTGAGAGAGTCTGTACATATTCATTGCGCATCCGGTTGTCGTCTTCATAGACATGCCGTTCAATCTCACGGAGTTCCGCGATTTCATTACGCTGTTTTTCCAGCTCGATCCGCTGGCGGTACAGCACCAGTTGGTTTTGCACACGCGCCATGACTTCTTCAAACTGGTAGGGCTTGGTGATATAATCGACACCACCAACATCGAAACCGCGTACCCGGTCCATCAGGGCGTCGCGAGCGCTGATGAAAATGACCGGTATCCGCCGTGTGATCTCGTCGGCCTTGAGCCGTTCACACACCTCAAATCCGTTCATGCCCGGCATGTTGATATCGAGTAGAATTAACTCAGGTGGGTATGACTGGACGGATTGCAAAGCGGATTGACCGTTGGTGGCCTGGCGGACGTGGTGACCGCTGTTGCTTAACAGCCGTGTCAGGAGTTCGCGATTGGGTAACAAGTCATCGACGACCAGAATGTCGCCTCGGAGTTCTTCAACCATGCTGCATTTCTTTAATGTTTACCTGATTCTATTTTCTACGATTTCCTCTGTATCAAGAATTAAGACTTTAGTTTGGCGCTGCTGGATTGCTGTTTTTCTATCTGATCCGGTGGTAGTTTAATGTTCTGTCCCTGGGTGATGCGACTCGATGTCTGGGATACAGCAATCGAGCCGCTCTTTCATGCTGCTGCGCCGCAGTTGATTCTGGTGACAGGTGAGCGTGGATCGGGCAAATCGACCTGGTGTACGCGACTGGTTGCCCATGCACGGTTGAAACACCTTACGACACAAGGGGTGCTCTCGCCAGCGGTCTTTGACGGCGAGAATAAGGTGGGAATTGACCTGATCGATCTGCATAGTGATGAGCGCCGCCGGTTGGCGGTTCTGCGCCAAGCGGGAGCCAGCGGCATTGTCACCCCGCGCTGGCATTTCGATGCTGCCGTGCTGGCCTGGAGCGACCAGATACTCAACTGTGTGTCGGCGGACCGTGACTTGCTAGTGATTGATGAATTGGGGCCGCTGGAATTCGACCGGGGTGAGGGTTGGCAGAGTGGACTCGCGGCACTGGACTCCGGTCGCTATCGGGTGGCATTTGTGGTGGTGCGCCCGGAGTTGATCCCCCAGGCGCACGCACGCTGGCCGTACAGCCAGGTTCTACGAGACTTCGATTAGCACGGTATCCTGAGTGACGCTCTGGCCGCTTTCAACATGAACGGCGGTGACGACACCGGCATTGGGTGCGCGTATGATGTTTTCCATCTTCATGGCTTCCAGCACAATCAAGGGCTGGCCGATCTCAACGGCCTGATCTTGTTCAACCAGGATGCGTGTGATGAGGCCAGGAATCGGTGCTTTGACACGTCCATCACCGCTGCGGGGCCGGACGGCCAGGGCGTTTGTATCGCGGATATCGATGGTGTGGCGTCCGTCGGTCGATTCGATCCAGTGCATATCCGGGTCGTAGTTGAGTTCGTAGGGTTTATCTTCGATCAACAGCCAGCCGTGTAGGGACAGCGGTCCTTTCAGATCGGGAACGGTGACGCGGACCGGCTCACCATCCACATAAACCGTCAGGCTGGAATCCATCGCTTGTGACAGATCGAAGTCGATCTCAAAGGTCCGGTTGTCAATAGTGATCGATAGTTTGCTCATGACAGGTCAATCCTATTCGGGTAAGCGACGGCTGCTGCGGTGCCAGCCGCTTTGCATCCGGTCAGGTAGGGTCGGATTGAAGGCCAGATTGCGCCGGGCGAACTGGATGGCTGCCGCTACAGCCAAATCGCGTAGGACCGTTGGGTTGCTGGCGTCAGACTCCAGTTGATGAGCCAGCAACCGGGTGTCGTAGTTGCCCGACTCAAGCGCTGCATTGCTCAATATCTGCACCAGATACGGGATATTGGTGTGTGGGCCGCTCAAGGTTGTATCAGCAATAGCACGCCGTATCCGTGCCAGACAGGTGGGGCGGTTGGGTCCCCATGCTGTGACTTTGGCGAACAGCCGGCTGTATTCTGCCGGGACAATGCAGCCATCATACACATAGGTATCCACGCGCACCCCTGGACCGGCGGGAAAGCGTGCATGCGTGATTTTGCCAGGGCTGGGCAAAAAACGCATGGACGGGTCTTCGGCGTTGATGCGACACATCATGGCCCATCCCTTGATCTGAACATCTTCCTGGCGCAGGTCCAGCGCTTCACCGGCGGCCAGCCGGATTTGCTGACGGACAAGATCAACCGAAGTGACTT
>CAYQJO010000340.1:0-4286 GCA_964417785.1 uncultured Anaerolineaceae bacterium
ACCGAGTGCTCCAGTATGACGAGGGTGTCACCGTCTATTCTAAGGGATTTTGGGGTGAAAGCAAGTCAGGCGGGGTCAGATTACCCCGCCTGAAGAGGTTTAATCTTCGTGTTTCTTGCCGTTGGCGGCTGCTGATATATCTTTGTCTTCAGCCAGCGCCTCGTCGATTTTGCGCCGCAGTTCCGGGCTGATTTCGGCTGAGGGTCCGTCGTGCTTCGGTTTGGGTTTCGCTTTTTCCGGTACGGTCAGGTGGCGGGCGCGGTCTTTCAGGTTGTCGTTATCGCGCAGCAGCAGGTATGCCCCGCCACCGATGAACAGCAGCGGCCATAACCAGCTTAACATACCGCCGATTCCGAAGATCAGGAACTCGAAGAAAAAGGCGAATGTGGCGAAGGCGATCAGACCATAGCGGATCATACCCTGGCCGGTTGTGACCTCACCTTTGGAACCGGTGCGGTCGCCATGAAACTGAAGTCCGATACCGACCAGCACCGGGTACAGGGTCCAGATATAGGCCCATGATTCCCAGTTGCCCGTGATCGACTGGTACAACAGGATCAGGCCGGTCCCGGCGATGATCAGACCGGGAAAGATGAATCCAGCACTGTCTTTGCTCTCGCCAGTCAGCGCAATGTAAAGAAATGGCAGACCTGGTACGAGAACAAACAACGGCCATAGGCTGAAGCTGAAGATTTGGCTGAGGAGAAATAACGCGCCGATAGCGATCAGCACTTTGGGTAATGTGGTGTTGTTTTGCTCATCCATCGAAGATTCCCTCCCGGTTAACAACGTTCTAACAGGTAGTACGCGACCGGGAGGGGGAAGTTGCAATTTAGCGGATCGTGGGTTCGCTGATCCACACATCGGGTGAGACGCGGGTGGCCCCTTCGATGACGACGGCGCTGCTGTAACCGTAGCGGAATTCGTATACGTTGAGACCGTTGTACTGTGACAGGACCGGCTTGGCCGCGCCAAGTGCGTTGTCGAACACACGGATCACCGGCTCACAGTCGATCTGGTCGCGGGTGGCACAGATTTCCAATGCCACCTGGACGGTCCCCGTCTCCGGACGATCCAGCAAATAGGTTACACGGACATGGTTCCAGGAGACCTGGGTCTTATCGGCTTCCTCAGCCACATCGCCCACATCCACCGGACCGATGGGCGTGGCATTGTCGTTGTGAACCGCCAGCAGCGGACCTCCGCCAGTCGGGGTCGGTGTAGGGGATGGGCCATTGCACCAGCTTGCATCACAGAAAGTAAGTGGGACAACGCCTTCCAATGTGGGCAGCAGCGCGAAAATATCCGGGTCCATGGTCGTCCAGCGCAGGTCGATATACAGCGCAAAATCCTCGCCGCTGACGAACATCATGGTCGAGTCACCGAAGTTGCGATACCATGCGCGGAACAGTGTCCCGGCGGGTATGATGCCCATGTACTTGAGGGCCGCCGAGTCCATATAAGCGAAGGCATATTCCGCCTCCGCTGTGAACAGTTGATCCTCACGGTCGTCTTCCAGTTCCTCGGTTGTTTGTGGTGGATTTTCTACGATGTCGTTGGCGGTGAACGTCACCAGTTCGCAGAACGAGTCGGACTGCACCAGTGTCTCGTCTACAACCAGTTCGAACTGCTGCCGGGCAATCTCCACAATCCCCTGGTCAATGCGTGGGCATGTCAGCAGCGGCTCTTCCAGTTCCCATCCGCCGGGCCGGACGCCGAGGCCGAGAGTGGCGTCGGCCAGCAGTTCCAGATTGTAGCGGAGCGACCGCCGGACTAGCGCATCGGAACCGGATGCAAAGGCGTTCCAACCTTCTGGACGGACGCCGCTGCCCAACTGGAACTCCGCCAGAATGTTGAGGTCAGTGTTGATGTCAGCCGCCAGCGTACCCGAATCGATGTCGGTGTTGCCGGTCCAGTTGCCCGGTCGGGTGTTGACCCCCAGCAGTTCGTCGGCGAGGCGTTCCAGGTCGCCCCGCGTGGCCCAGATCAACTCGCGCAGGTCTTTCTCCCGATCTGCCGCGTTGAAGACATCCACCAGCAGTTCGTCGCGTAGTTCCAGGCTGATAGCCTCACAATAATTGAAGGCGGACTGCGGCGTGTTGGCCCGGTTACCGTAGTAGACATCCAGCAACCGGACGACATTTTGCAGCGTGCGGTTGCAGGTAAAGATCGGATTCGAGCCGTTCCAGGCGTCGGGCCGGGTGCGCTCACCGAACACATCGTCGGCGGAGAGTTCCATGTCGTGCCGGGTGTTGCGGGCGATGAGGATCGGATCGGTTGAGGTGGCACCGAACCAGCCTGCTGGTCGGCTGCCGACGCCGAAAATCAGGTCGGCAAGCTGTTCGTTATCGAACCACAGGTCGATGACGATGGTTTCGGATTGGAGTTCGGTGTTGAAGGTCCAGGTTTCGGGGCGGACCCCTTCGCCCAGGGCTTCGTTGGCAAGGAGTTCCAGGTCACTGCGGGCTTCCAGCAAAAACAATTGAAATTCGTTGACCTGCTCATCGGGCGCGGCATGGACAACCACCGCGAGGAGGGTCATAACCAGAATGGCAACGGCGCTTATTCGGCGCATCGTGCGTTCCCCTGCTAATCATACATCTGGCCCCATTATACCCGCACTGGGGACTTTATGCTTCGTCGTCGTCTTCCAGCAGTTCGCCCATCAGAATCAGCATAGCCGCTGGGATCAGGCTCAGGATGGCGACGGCAAGCTGAGGATCATCGTCATAGGCTTTCTCGGCTTCCTCAATAATCACCTTCATCACATCAATGACCAGGATGAACATGGTCGTCACGCGATAAAGCACCCCTTCCAGAACGTGCGGTCGGCTCTGTGCGTTCAGCAGTATCCAGCCAGCACCGATCAGCAGCGGCATGGTGGCCGCCATCACCATCTGCATGGCGGTCTGGATCATGGCTTCGGTGATTTCCGGAAATTCTTCGATCTCTTCTTCCGATTTGACGGCTTCTGCCAGACGCGCCATGATCGTGACAGCCAGGCGTTCCGGTGCGCGGGTATGGCGCATCCCGGCGTTCGCCAGCAGCTCATCGACCTGTTTCAGGCGGTCAAAAGCCTGTGCCTCGTCGGGGTTTGTTTCCAGTAGGGTAGAAAGCTCCTGGTTTGACTCGGCATCGAGTGCTTCATCCAGAGCTTCTTGCATGAGTTGGCGGGTACGTTCATTGGTCACGATTTATTTTTCCTCCAACAGTGAAGTTGTCCGGCCCCCGGCGTGGGAGGTCTTGATCTTTTCCGCAAGGGTTTGTCTTGCGCGAAAGAGTCGACTCTTGATTGCGCTCTCGGTGGTATTCATCATCTCTGCGATTTCGGCATACGAATAATCGTACCAATAGCGCAGGACAACCGCCGTCCGGTAGTCCGGAGCAAGTTCATCAAGCAACTCCTGAACCTGCTGGCTCCGTTCATTGGCTTCAGTTACCCGTTCGGGCAGCGGTTCATCGCTGGCAAGTGACAGGGTCGCCGAGGTGGGTTCATCGATGGAGACAAAGGTCATCCGACGTTTGCGCAGGCGGTCAATGCAATGATTTGAGGCGATGGTGAGGAGCCAGGTCTTAAACGACCGGTTGTGGTCATAGCGGTGGAGGTTTGAATATGCTCGCAAAAATGCCTCCTGAGCAGCATCCTCAGCTTCTGCGCCATCACCCAGAATACGGTAGCAAAGATTATAGACAGCATCCTGGAAGGTGTAGACGATTTCGGCGAATGCTTCCTGGTCGCCTTCCATCGCAGCATACACCCATTGGCTAATCGTTGGATCGGACAAGGGTTCATGCTCCCATGTGTGTCATAAAAACACACAGCAACTTGTATACGTCTGTATCTTACCGCAGGTTGCAGCAGACGATCAAAGTGCAATTTGAGCAGGCAGGGGCTATAATCGGATTGCATATCATTGTAGATAGGAGAACATGCGATGGGAAGTGATCCAAATCAGTACATGCAGGAACGGGCGCAGCGCAATCGTCAGGAACGCGACCAGGGCCTCAAAAGCAAGCAGACGTTGGAAATGGTCGAACTGGAAAAGCAGGGAACCGACCTGCCAGATTGGCAGCGCCGGGTCGTCAATGTGCTTGCGGTGATCGGTGGTGGAGCCATCGTCTACGTTATTCTGGATTTGTTGTTCTGATTTTTACGCTTTTTGCACTCATGTCTATGGTATGATGTGAGCATTCAGTGGTTCAGGGGGACATATGTCGGTGGATGCCCAGCAAAAAGCTGAAGAATACAAAGCAGTTATCGAAGGTAAAATCCAGAAAATCGTTGC
>CAYQJO010000341.1:0-4266 GCA_964417785.1 uncultured Anaerolineaceae bacterium
TCCCCTACGGTGTGGCGGTCATCCTGTAGGGACGCGCAAAGGCGCGTCCGAAAATATCACGGATACGTGAATAGATACTTGCGGTTCAAGCGGCAGGATTGACAGGATCAGGAATTTGGAGCGATTGCCCTGTCCGATGCTAGCCAACGGTTGGAAATCTGCTATAATAAGGTCATTATCCCGGTCAACAATTAAGCTTATGATGGAAACAACCGAAGAAACCTGGGTGACAACGACCGAAGGGTCGGAAATCACTGGCTATAATCGAGATTACCTGAAAAAACTGGCACGGACCATGTGGCGTCAGCCGGAGGACGAGCGGCTCATCAAAGTCCGCAATCGCTCCAATCGCTACGAACTATGGCTGCCCGATCTGGTTGCCTATATGCACGATCATGGCTACGGGCCGCACAATCCGCCACAAAAGACTTGACTTTTTCCCGAACAGGGAATAAAGTAGAAGTGTGTACACACGCAATACCCGTTATAAAGCCGAACGCCCCGGCTGGTAACCAGGGCGGACGGTGCGTCAAACAAGCTACGCTAACAACTTTACCACCTTTAGCGTAGCTTGTTTTAGGCGAACCGTCAACCCGTTGGCAAACACGAAGTGCGGCGCTTCACCAGCAAGCCCCCTGATTCTCGTTGTCCAGGGGGATTTTGCTTTCCATAAGCGACCGATATTTACTTATTTTCGACATCAAGTGTTACAATGAACGCCATTATCATCTGGGTTAAAATGGTGCTGCATGAGTAATCTGTATGTTGTGGGAATCGGCGCGTCGGCGGGTGGTCTGGAAGCCTTAGAGAACTTCTTCAGCAACATGCCCCCAACCGGCAGCGGCGCGTTCGTCGTCGTCCAGCATTTGTCGCCTGACTATAAAAGTCATATGGCGGAACTGCTGACAAAACACACGCCCATGCTGGTGCAGGAGGTCGAGGATCGTATGCCGGTGGAAGTCGATATGATCTACCTGCTGCCCCACCGCAAAAACATGCTGATCCAGGACGGGGTGCTGCACCTGATGGATTACGACCGCGAGCGCGGCCTCAACCTGCCGATTGATATTTTCTTCGACTCGCTGGCCCACGACCAGGGCGAACGTGCCATCGGCATCGTGCTGTCGGGAACGGGCAGCGACGGCACACGCGGCATCCGCGCTATTAAAGAGATGGGTGGCATGGTCATGGCCCAGGATGAGTCGGCCCGCTTTGACGGTATGCCGCGCAGCGCCATCTCGACGCGCCTGGTGGATTTCATCGCGCCGCCGCAGGATATGCCCACCACCCTGAGCAACTACATCGCCTACCCCAGCCAGCGCAGCTTGCTGCGCACCACACTGCCGGAAGATGAGTTGAGGCGCCTGCTGACGGTGGTCGCCAACCGGGACGGCGTCGATTTCAGCGGCTATAAGCCCACCACCCTGCTGCGGCGCATCGAACGGCGCATGAACATCAACCAGATTGAAGAGATGCAGGATTACATCACCTTTGTGCGTGAATCCGAGGCCGAGAGCCACACCCTCTATAAAGAATTCCTCATCGGCGTGACGCGCTTCTTCCGCGACCCTGAGGTCTTCGAGTATATGCGCGTGAATATCCTGCCGGAGTTGTTCCGGGGCCGTACCCGCCGGGACCAGATTCGTGTGTGGGTGGCCGGCTGCTCCACTGGTGAGGAGCCTTATTCGCTGGCGATTCTCTTCCAGGAATACATGGAGGAGACGGGTATGGTGTGCGATGTAAAAATTTTTGCCACCGACATCGACCGCGAAGCCCTCGATTACGCCAGTCGTGGTATCTACCCGGAGAGCATTGTGGGCGATGTGAGCCAGCGGCGGCTGCACAATTACTTCGTCAAGAAGGGCGACACCTACGAGGTGCTGCGCCAGATTCGCCACATGGTGGTGTTTGCCCACCAGAATCTGCTCAAGGATGCGCCTTTTTCGCGCATCGACCTCATCTCCTGCCGCAATCTGCTCATCTATCTGGATCAGCCGATGCAGCGGCGGGCGCTGGGGATCTGCGAGTTCTCGCTCAATGCCGGTTGCTTTTTGTTGTTGGGCAACAGCGAGACGGTGGGCGATATGGCCTCAACTTTTTCCATCGAGCATAATAAGTGGAAACTGTTTCGCTACGTGGGTGGCACCAAACCCCGATTGGAGTCGGGCCATGTAATCCAGCGTGACGCCCCGGCGGCGGTTGGCACCACACCTGTTCCGCCGCGTGTGGACGACTGGCGTGGCAGCGATCCGGTCCTGCGCAGTCTGGTGGAACAGGTTCTGCCGCCGACCGTCGTGGTCGATGAGCAGTATGTGGTGATCCACTCATTCGGTGATGTGAGCGACTATCTGCGTGCGCCGTCCGGTTTCCGTGTGGACCTGAACATCCTGCGTATGGTGCGCGAAGAATTGTCGATCCCGCTGAGTACGGCGCTGCATCGCACGCTGGAAAACGGCGAGCCGGTCACCTACCGTCATGTGCGCCTGCCCGACGGCAGCGACATCAACCTGTCCACGCGCCTGTTCTGGCAGCAAAACAACCGCCAGCGGTTGGTGATGGTCACCTTCAGCGAGAATATGCCGGTCGAAAGTGAGGCCAAAAACGTTCAGACCTTTAATCTGAGCCAGAGCGCCCGCCAGCGCATCCAGGACCTTGAGCAGGAATTGCAGTATTCGCGGGAAAACCTGCAAGCGACGATTGAGGAACTGGAAACCTCCAATGAGGAGCTTCAGGCCACCAACGAGGAACTGCTGGCTGCCAACGAGGAACTGCAAAGCACCAACGAGGAATTGCAGTCGGTCAATGAAGAATTGATGACGGTCAACACCGAATATCAGGCCAAAATCCGCGAGTTGACGGCCCTCAACGACGATGTGAACAACCTGCTGCGCACAACCGACATCGGCACCCTGTTCCTGGATGCCAACCTGTACCTGCGCAAGTTCACCGTCGCCTCGCAGACGGTGTTCAATATTCTCGACAGCGACATTGGACGCCCGCTGGAGCATCTCTCGCACCGGATGGAAGATTTTGATCTGACGGCAGCCGTGCGCGAGGTGCTGGACCATCTGCGCTCAACTCGCCATGAGGTGCGCACCCGCGACGGCAACTGGTTTCTGCTCAAGATCAATCCTTATGTCACCTACAGCAATGTGGTCAACGGTGTGGTCATCAATCTGGTGGACCTGACCGAGGTCGAGGTGGCGCAGCAGTCCTTGCGCGAGAGCGAGCGGCTCTACCGCGCCATCGCTCGCAGCATCCCCAACGGCGCGATCTTCCTGTTCGATCACGATCTGCGCTATCTGGTGGTTGAGGGCCAGGAACTGCGGCGGATGGGCCTGAACCCGGAGGATTACGAGGGCTGTTTGATGCGCGAAGTCGCCCGCACCGAGGACATCGACATGCTGGAAACCAATTTCCACAAGGCGCTGGCGGGTGAGACGGTCTCGATGGAGTATGACCACCCCAACGGGCATACTTATATGTTCCACATGGGGCCGGTCTACAGTCTGGAAGGTGAGATTTACGCCGGGCTGCTGATGTCACAGCGCAACGATTGATTGGCACGCTGCCAGAATTGTTGTAATATGATAAAGGCGGTGTGACGAACGGAAGAGGGGTTATGGAACAGTCAATCCGCGACCGGGCGGAATCTATTTTACGCGAGCGACATGAACACGAGGGCGATAACGAGCCGTTAGATATGGCGGCGACGCTGCATGAACTGCGCGTGCATCAGATCGAGCTTGAACTTCAGAACGATGAATTGATCGACGCCCAGGAGTCGCTGCGGGCCACACAGCAGAAATACTTCGACCTGTATAATTTCGCACCAGTCGGTTATTTCACACTGGATACCAGAGGCATCATCATCGAGGCCAACATCGTCGGTGCGCAGATGCTCAACCGTGACCGGGTTCATCTGCAAGACAAGCCGATGATTACCTTCTTGCAGGCGTCTTCGCATTCTGCCTTCGTCACGCATCTGGACCGGGTGTTTGTGGCGCGTGTGCAGGACCAGCAGGAGCTTGTTTTGCGCAGCGGTGTGCATGTGACGGTGGAGAGTGTGCTGGCCGAGGATCACGAACACTGCCGCCTCATCATGACCGACATCAGCGAGCGCAAAGAGGCGGAAAAACAGGCGCTGGCGTTGGCGCTGGAACGCGAGCGCGTTGAGTTGATCGCCCAGTTCGTCAAGGACTCCACCCACGAGTTTCGCACGCCCCTGTCGGAATTGAGCCTGCAAGCCTATATGCTGCAGATCGG
>CAYQJO010000342.1:0-4238 GCA_964417785.1 uncultured Anaerolineaceae bacterium
CCCGGTGACAGCGTGAGCGCCAGGACGACGAACGCCGCCGCGCCGCCGGTCAACGCTGGTTGGGGGATTTTCGCCCGGTGGAGCCATCCGGTCAGCGCCAGCGCGACCGCCAGCAGGGCAAGATCGCGCATGGGATAGGGTGCCACCAGATACAGCGCCAATCCCCACAGCGTCCAGCGTGGCCGGACGGTCGCCCCCAGCGCGAATCCGAGCGCAAAAAACACAGGGACGAGGGTGTCCGGCGTGAAAAAGTCGCAGCCCATACGGGCCGTACCCAGTCCGACCAGCAGTCCGGCGAGATAGCGCCTGTAATCAATCATCCAGCCATTGTACTTGTCCGGTGGGATGGCATTAAGGGCTAAACCTACCGAAGCATATGGCCGCGCCCCTATCGTCTCCATCCGTGTTTCGCTACAATAACGCCAATCTCACACGGATGGAGCAAGCATGGAACAAATCTGGCAGATCACATATGGTGACGGTCCGCTGGTGGCGGCGGCGATCCACGACGGTCACGGCCTGCGCCCGGAGGTGGCGGCGCTCATGGCGCTGACCGACGCCGAACGCCTGCGCGAGGAAGACCCCTTCACTGGCGGCTGGACCGCCATCGCACCGACCCGCATCACCGGCACCCGTTCACGCTTTGAGGTCGATCTCAACCGTCCCCCGGAGAAAGCCGTCTACCGCCTGCCGGAAGACGCCTGGGGCCTGCATGTGTGGCAAAACGATTTGCCGGACGATGTGGTGGAGCGGTCGATGGCGAATTACGACGGCTTTTACCATGCCCTGTACGACCTCTTCAGCGACCTACAACGCCGCTACGGGCGCTTCGTCGTCTACGATCTGCACAGTTACAACCACCGCCGCGACGGTCCCGATAGCCCGGAAGCTGATCCAGAGGGCAACCCGGAGGTCAACCTGGGGACCGGCAGCATGGATCGTGACCGCTGGTCCGGGCTGGTCGAGCGCTTCATGGACGATCTGCGCCAGCACGATTACATGGGCCGCCGTCTCGATGTGCGTGAGAACATTCGCTTTCGCGGCGGCTATTTCGCCCGCTGGACGCACGAAAACTTCCCCGAATCGGCCTGTGTGCTGTCGATTGAGTTCAAGAAATTCTTCATGGACGAGTGGACCGGGCAGCCTGACCCGGCACATCTGGCCGCGATTGAGTCGGCACTGCGGGCGACAATACCGGGTGTGCTGTGATCACGCCGGAGTTCATCGATCAAATTGGGGAGCAGCTTGCCGCCAACAAACGGGTGCGCCGTAAGCTGCCGCTGTGGGGCCGGGTGCATATCGACCGGCAGCTTCCGTTTCTGTGCGTCTACCGGCGACCGACGCGCCGCCCTGACCCCGGCACCGAGCATCTGGTTATGAGCCAGCCCTCATACATCATCGCGTCGGCGCAAAAATCGCTGGGTTTGCCGGCACTGGTCCAGCGGATTGCGGCGGAGATGGAAGCCGTGTTCGGTGGATTCCTGCTGGTCGAGTTATGGTCGCTGCCGGAAGAAGCGCCCACCGAGCCGCTGCAACGTCCTGCGTTTCGGCTGTTGGTCCCCGATGGCCTGCCTGCGACGGTCCAGGCATTGGAAAACGCGCTCTCTCGCATCGACATCGGCGGTCTGCGGGCGTCGGTCGAGATCGAGACTGGCGTGCGTCCGGTCCCGGCCCGTTTTCCGCCGCTGCTGGATGGCGATCACCCTACCATCGGTATCGAGGCCAAACCGATCTATCGTATGAACGGCACCTTGCTGCCGCTGGTCCATCAGGCCATGATCGAGGAGATGAATCGGGTGTTCCAGCGGGCGTTTTTCCTGTTCGCCCGCACACAAACGCGCATGCACCCGCCGCATTTTCACGTTCTGGGACGGCGGGCGGTGGTTAGGGCCGTGTGGGAGATCGACCGCCAGTTGACCGAGATCGACTCCAGTTTTGACTTTCTGCTGCAAACCACACCCATCAACACCGCCGCTGCCTGGCGGAGCTTCCGTCGGAGCAAGTTTGAGCGCCCGCCGACTCTGTATTACCGCCCGCACCCGGTCGATCCGGCGGCGCTCAAGCGCGAGTTGTGGAATATCGATGTGGAGCGGGTGGAAGACCCCACGCTGCAAAATCTGTTCCGCGAGAAACGTGTCGAATTAGATACACAGCTATCTATGCTCGCCAGTATCAACACGCCGCGCTTCTTCTACGGCAGCATGCAGCTTTATGGCGATCTGGACGACACACTGGTGAGTGCGGCAGTCGATTTACTGCGGACCATCTCACCGCGCAGCCGCGATGCCGATGCCCGGAGTACGCTGGATACCCACGCCTTCATCGCCTACGCCCGTGAGGAAATCGACCGTTACCGCCAGGAACGTCCCGACTTCGCAGCACAGGTACACCAACGGGATAACGTCACCGGCATGATGGTCAGCAGCGGGGACCTGCTGGTCGGTAAGGATTTGCGCATCCCGCGCAGCCGGGCCGCCGCGCTGCTCAGTCATGAAATCGGCGTCCATGTGGTGACGTATTACAATGGACGAGCGCAGCCGTTGAAATTGTTGCAGCACGGGCTTTCCGGCTACGATGAATTGCAGGAGGGGCTGGCCGTTC
Organism: uncultured Anaerolineaceae bacterium; assembly: GCA_964417785.1. Lineage (GTDB taxonomy): Bacteria > Chloroflexota > Anaerolineae > Aggregatilineales > Phototrophicaceae > DAOTUL01. The sequence goes on from CAYQJO010000342.1 coordinate 2,602, forward strand.
TGGCCGAGTATCTGGTGGGCGGACTCAGCAAGCCGCGTTTACGTTTGCTGGCCGGGCGGGTGGTGGCCGCGCACAGCCTCATCAATGGTGCGACCTTTGTTGATACGTATCGCCTGCTCAAGCGCAGCTACGGTTTTAATCAGCGGACGGCCTTCAGCATCACCGTTCGCACGCATCGTGCCGGTGGATTGACCAAAGACGCGGTTTACCTGCGTGGACTGATTAAGGTTTTGTTGCATCTGGGCCAGACCGCTTTACATGAGAGCCTGTTTATCGGTAAAATCGCGCTCGAACATATTCCAATTGTTCAGGAATTACAGCGGCGGCAGGTCCTCCAGGCCCCGGCTGTGATCCCACACTTTTTGCAGACTCCACAAACCCAATCGCGCCTGGACCTGCTTTCCGGCGGTCTTCGCGTAATCGATCTGGTCCAGTCAACGACCACCCGCTAAAGCCGGGTGGTTTCCAGCACGTAGATTTTGATGAAAGGATACCGAATGCGTATCGGTCTAGTTGTGAACAATGCGATGACAGAGCAGAAAGGCTACACCACCACCCGGTTAGGGATGTCGGCCATCAACCAGGGGCATGAGGTGTGGGTGATGGGTGTGGGCGATCTGGCTTACGATACCAACGACACCGTCGGTGCAAGGGCGCGATCCGTCCCGAAGAACAAGTACACCACCACCGAAGCCTATCTCAAGGATTTGCAGGGTGTGAAAGCCCGCCAGGAGCGGATCACCGTCGACGATCTCGACATTCTGATGCTGCGCAACGATCCCTCGGATGACTCTTCTTCACGTCCCTGGGCTGTTTCGGCGGGCATTATCTTCGGGCGGATGGCGATGCGCGGCGGGGTGATTGTTCTCAACGATCCCGATGGTCTGGCTAAAGCCACCAACAAGATGTACTTCCAGGGATTCCCGGAAGAGGTGCGTCCGGCTACACTCATCACCCGCGACCGTGAGGAAATCCGCGCCTTCGCCAGGGAGCGCGGCGGCAACATCGTCCTCAAGCCGCTGCAAGGCTCCGGCGGGCAGGGCGTATTCCTGGTGCGCAAAGACGACATGGCAAATCTCAATCAGATCGTGGAGACGCTCACCCGTGATGGTTATGTCATCGCCCAGGAATATCTGCCCGCTGCTGCTGAAGGTGATACACGCCTGTTCCTGATGAACGGCCAGCCGCTGCGTTATAAAGGCAAGTATGCCGCTTTCCGCAGGGTACGGACTGGCGATGACATGCGCAGCAACGTCAGTGCTGGCGGCACTATTGCGGAAGCCGAGATCGATGCGACCGCTCTACGCATCGCTGAAATCGTCCGTCCCAAGCTGGTCAACGATGGAATGTTCCTGGTGGGGCTGGACATCGTGGGTGACAAACTGATGGAGATCAATGTCTTCAGCCCCGGTGGGTTGGGCAGCGCCCAGAAATTCGAGAAAGTTAACTTCACCCTGGCGGTCCTGGAAGCACTGGAACGCAAAGTCCAGTACGTTAGCTACTATCGGCGCAAATTCGATAACGTCGATATGGCGACACTGTAGCCGCTTGGGTGTTTCCAAGAAAATAGCCATTCACCTGACCGTGACATTTTCGGACGCGCCTTTGCGCGTCCCTACAGCCACACCGTAGGGGAC
>CAYQJO010000343.1:0-4208 GCA_964417785.1 uncultured Anaerolineaceae bacterium
TTGATCTCGACACGGTTGATGGCAACTGACAGTGCTTCGCGGAACTCAGCAGTGTCGAAAAGCTGGGCCAGTGTTGGGTTGGGATTGTTGATGTTAGGGTGCAGCGCGTTAGTTTCAGCCCTTCGCCACAACAGCACAGTGTAATCACCATCTTCTTCATTCTCTTTGTAGAAGGTGAAGTTGGCTGCGTTGACATGACGCATGTGCATGTCGATCCGCCCCTGAGCGATCCACAGGTCGAAGACTGCGTTGTCCTCAAACAGATCATGGGTGATACCATCAATGTAAGGCAATTGATTGCCTTCGGTATCGACTGCATGATAGTAGGGATTGCGTTCCATCTGGTACGGGTCCTGGAGCGGGGAATTGGCAGCCTTCCATGCATTGATCACCGGCAGTTCTGGATTCTGGAACCAGAAGGCAATCGGTCCCTGCATGTTACCGCCGTCACCGAACAGCTCCTGCCAGGTTGTGCGCCCGGTTCTTTCAAGAGCATCATCAATCAATGCTTGATCTTCAGTCATATCCGGGATGTACTGGCGCAAATAGTGCGACGGTACCGCCATGGTCGGACCACCGGGAGGACCGCCTGTGTTTTTGGCAATGTTGATGGGCAGCAAAGGACTTGGATCGGCAAAGCGCACCGTCCACGTAAGTACGTCGACAACCTCAAGCTCCATGTCCACGCCACCTGGAGTCAAGTAATCGGATTTACCCTGAAGTTCACCCAGGTACATGTTGTCATACCAGAACTGGACATCTTCGGTGGTGAAGTCGTCACCATCTGACCACTTCAAACCCTCGCGCAGGGTGAATGTGAACTCAGTCGCGTCTTCGTTCTGGGTCCACTCGGAAACGAAGTTGGGTACCAGATTGACTGTGTCGGCATCGGGCATATCCCACTCGATTGCCATCTCCTCGTTGAGTTTGGTCGGTCCCCAACGGTCGGAGATACCCTTGAAGGCACGCCGCCAGGTACCACCATACTCACCAATTTCGTTGATCGGAGTGATCACGCGCGGGTTGACCGGAATCCGCTCTTCAACCGACGGGAGATCGCCGCTGGCGACCAGGTCGGCCAGCATGGGCGCTTCGTTATATGTCATTTCCTGTGCAGCCAGAGCTGACAGTGGTCCGACTGACGCCGTAATGGCCGCAGCAGCGCTGCCTGCCATCACCTGAAGAAAAGATCTACGAGAAAGACCTTTCTGTTCCATTATAATCTAACCTCCATGTTGATTTGACGAAATGATGTATCAAGAATCAGCATTTTTCGCAGTAAACATCCCCTTTCGACTGACTGACAATATCGTGATCTGCAACGATGTGCAGTGGATCACCCTATGTGTGTGGGTTTGGTGCTGTGAACTTTGGCTGTCATCATGGCTTCGTAGAACATGGGCAGCCAATGACCAAAGGACTCTTCGGTTGCACCCTGGGCCGTCATGGCGACCTGCCGCGTATCATGATAGAGAACACGCGCCCAGCGTTTGCGCCGTATGCCGTTTTCATCGAAGGTATAACGCGCTTCCAGTGCCAGCATTTTGCCGGCCACCCATTTGCGTTTAGACTCGATTTTAGCGGCTGGCAACTGCTTGATGGCGCTCAGAAAACCATAGGAAAGGTCTTCGAGATCATCAGGCTCGACGGTCATACCCATATCTTTGACTTCTACGGCAAATACGGTTTCCGGCTCATCAGGAGAGGGGCCATACAGTACACCTTGACGTTCATCAGGCCAATCGAATTTGTGCCAATCCAGGGGGATGAAGAACGAGTAATATTGTTCCCGGTGCCAATACAAACCTTTGAAGGCGGGTTTTTCACTATTCATCTGGTCTCCGCAAAAAATATTCGGCAACTATTCTGCTATCTTAACGCTACTTTTGAATCATAGCGCGATTGTCGCCTATACGCAAAAAAAAACGTAGGTCAACGTCACTTGACCGGTCAATATTATTGTACCATTAGGATCGTTAAGATTGCAAAGATTTGGTCTTGAGGCGCATCTGGCCTATACTCTGAAGCATCTTGAACAGTCAAGTGAACAATATCATGACCTCAAAAAAAGCCATTACGATACGCGACATCGCACGCCATGCAAATGTCTCCTACCAGACTGTTTCGCTTGTTATCAACAATAGACCCGGTGTTTCAGAACGCACCCGTCGCCGCATTCAGCGCCTGATGGATGAAATGGGGTACCGTCCTAATCGAGCCGCCCAGATGTTAACCACCAATACCTCAAAGATCATTGAACTGATAATGGTCGATCTTCCGTTTGATGGCCGTCTGCCCACAATCGCACATGCTACCGAAAAACTGGATTACAGTTTGCTTTTGTCTGAGGTTACAGCAGAGCGATTGGGGACAGCGTTTGCCGACGCTCGTGCACGTATGGTGGATGGTGTGATTCTTTATGCGCCGCAACTGACCATCACGGATGAGGCATTGATCGCCCTGAGCCAGGAGACTCCATTTGTGCGCCGGGATTACGTACCCGGTTCACAGGTGGCCTGGGTTGGCTTTGATCAGGTTTATGCAACCCGGTTGGCGGTCGAGCATTTGCTGGAATTGGGTCATCGACGAATCGCAGCTATTCCACCAGAGACCAACATCCTCAACGGCTACTGGCGCACGACCACCTGGAAGGCGGTCCTGATGGAACACGGACTTGATCCTGGTCCTTCTTATCCGGGCGACTACGGCATGAACAGCGGTTATCAGGCGGCAAAATGTGTTCTGGAAAGCGATGAGCCATTCACGGCTCTGGTGGTAGGCAATGATACGATGGCATTTGCCGTGCTGAAAGCATTGCACGAGTATGGTATGAATGTACCCGGTGATGTATCGGTCATCAGCTATGACAATGTGGAACTGGCCGGATTCACTGTGCCGGCACTGACGACGGTTGAATTCGCTTTTGAAAAGCAGGATGAATTGGCGGTCCAGTTTTTGTCTGAGATCATAGAAAATCCCGATATGGAGCGTCACCAGCGCGTATTGACCCCCACGCTGGTGATACGCGACAGCACAGCAGCGCCGTCACTCGCGTAGACTGAAGTAGACCCGGGGCCATAACCCGCCGGGGCCTTCCAGCGTCATGCCTGCCCATTGTACGAATGCACGGTCATCTTCATGGGTCATGATCGGCTTCGCTGCCACGACATTGTCTAGCGATAGTCCGGTAGCAATCTTGAAGTCGGCGTGGTTTTGCAGCTTCAGGGCTAAAGACGGGCCATTGTACAAAATAGCATCAACAAAAGCGTGATCTTCACCGGTCCCGGCACGCCATTCAACCGGCTTACCGTTAAACGTAGCCGATGTCGTAGCAAGTTTTGCACGTCTCTGCCCGGCCTGGAGGGCAAAGGTCGTATTATCGATCTGGATGACTTCAACGCCACGTCCAACCAACTCATAACGCAGACGTAAATCCTGCGTGTGGAACACACCATCTTCTGGTTGGTCCAGGTGCAGGTGATAATCGCCCATCTCGGACATGAAGCTCACCAGCGAGAGTACACGGGGGCCGTCCTGGACATTGCGCATACCAGCACTGGCAAAATCCCGGCCATCACGCAAAAAACGTATCCGAAGTACAACAGCGGGATCGTCATTGGTTCGCCAGTAACCGAGCAGAGTTCGTCGCTGCGTCCACATGCTGTCATAGTTCACAGAACCGAGTGTTGCATCTTCGCCAAGCCACGTATAACCCGTCACTTCCCGATAAGTACGCCCGTGCGTTGTGTGGGCGCGGGTAAAGGTGGTCGCAAGAAACTGGTCAGATTGAGGAGGATGCTCGAAGTGTGGGATAAGGTCGGGTGGACAGGGCAGGGGAGCCACCGGCGTAAAATTAAGACGAGCGCCACTGGCCCGCGGATGTAGTGGTATCGTCACCCCGGTTCTGCGGCTGATTTCCTGGGCAACAAATGGGTTAATATAGTCCGAATAAGCACGGCTGTGCGGCCCAGCCCATTGCGCCGTCGGTACATGGTAATGGGTGGCAATGGTTTCCCAGATGATGCGCCGCAAAGCTTCTGCATCCGCTTTGAGTTGAGGATCATTTGCCAGTTGTAAGGCTCGTTCGACCTCAAACAGTGCCACCGGAGTGTATGTAGGGCTGTTGTACTCGGTCAGTCCACCATTTTCTTGAATGAAGGACAGCACCGAACCCATCCGGATTCGAGCATATTCGCTGAGGCGTGGTT
>CAYQJO010000344.1:0-4183 GCA_964417785.1 uncultured Anaerolineaceae bacterium
GATCCAGCTCGCGCTCCACTGCCTGCACCGATGCGCGGTTTCATACTCGCCGGCAACACCGATGGGACCGCACAGCAGCGCGCCCGAAATAATCATTTTCATTAGGGCCTGTTCCATCTGGGGTTTCCTCCGTGGTTACTGCTTTCCGGTTGCTTCCTTGTCCTTGGTCAGCTCGAAATAACGGTTGGTGTCCCTGGCCGGGTCGTAGGGGTTCTCTTTGAAGTAGCGGCGGCCTTCCAGGATGACTCGTGCCAGCGTCTCGCCGCCGGGCATGTTGACATCTGGTTGCAGATACCAGCCGCCGGTGATGTTCCAGCGGCCTTCGTTTACATAATGTTGGATGCGCTCGAACAGCGATGGATCGTATTCTTCTACCCATTCGTAGAGCAGACTCTCGTTGTGGTTGAAGACGAATTCTGGAAATTCGTCCAGCAGGTTAACGGCGGTGCGGAAGGTGGAGATGGCTTCGCGCAATCCCTCCTCCCAGGTCCACATCCACACCGGGTCAAGATGAGCGTTGCAAAACAGATGAACAACCGGCATCAGCCTTTAACTCCTCCTATTGAGAGACCGCGCTGCATATAGCGTTGCAGCACAATCGCGATAATCAAGGGCGGCAGCATTGCCATGAAGTAGCCCGCCATCTGAATGTTAGGCGGGGTCGATGACCGCTGTTCAATTGTAAACAAAAACACGCTGATTGGCTGCATATCTGGTGTGCGCAGCAGGACCAGATAGGGCCAGAGGAAGTCTTTCCACAGGTTGACGAAGGTCAGGATCGACAGCACGATCAACATAGGTCGGGTCAGTGGCAGGGCGATGCTTGCGAAGACCTGGAAGGCCGATGCGCCATCGACTTTGGCTGCGTCGAACAGTTCTGATGGCAGACTGTCAAAAAAGTTCTTGAGCAGAAAGATCATGAAGGCGTTGACGCCGTAAGGCAGCCATAATCCCCAGTAACTACCGAGCAGATTCAGGCGGGCGGTGGTGACGTAGAGTGGTACGATATAGGCGATGCCGGGGATCATCAACGTGACCAGAAAACCCATGAGAATATAGCGCCCGCCGATGGGTTTGAGGCGTGACAGGCTGTAGGCCGCCAACAGCGAGAACCCGATTTGGGTGAACATACCGCCGACCACCAGCACAATGGTGTTGGCGAACATACGCGGCAGCTTGAAGTAATTCCAGGCTTGCTCGTAATTTTCCCATAATGGTGTTTCCGGCCAGATTTGAAACTCCGGGCTGAAAACATCGCGGCTGGTTTTGAGGCCGCTGGTGAAGGCGTAAATAAATGGCACAAGGACGACGATGGACAGGAGTACCAGAACGGTGACAATGGCGGCGTAGGTGATACGACCTTCGGTGGTGCGCAGTTCCAACCGGGAGAGGATGGCGCGGTTCCAGGTGGCCGTGTTGGAGTCTGTTGTACTCTCGCGCAGCGTCACCCATGCGTCGCGGTCCTGGGGTAGGAGTATCTGTGCTATCAGGATCACCATGCCACCAATGCCGATCCAGAAGGCCAGCCCACTTTCCTCGAAAGCGGTGTCCATATCCGACCAGAAGACACGAGCGTAATAGATGAGGCCCACCAACCCGATAGCGGCGATGCCGAGACCGATCTGGCCGCGCATGTCGCCGCTCATGGGGGCGATTACGGCTGCGCCCAGGGCCAATGCGGCGGCAACCGGCACAAGCAGCATCAGGAACGAAGGCGCACCGAGAACCGTGTCCTGGTCGAGTAGAGTCAGGGTGTCCATGCCGGTGTCGTCAATGACCGCCCAGGGCAGCAGGAAAAACGCCAGCAGGATGGCTGCTGCCGTCAGAATTTTGATCGTGTCCGTCAGATTGAAATCGTTCATCAGAAGTCCTCCGTCAGACGGGTGACGCGCAGATAGATAATTGACATGATGCCGAGAACAACCATCAACAGGACACTCCAGGCCGAAGCCAGACCGTAATCCCCATTGAGGAAGCCTTTGCGATAGAGCGTAAACACCGGCGTCATGGTCGCCTGACCGGGACCGCCCTGGGTGAGGACCAGTGGCTCGATGAAAATCTGAACGATACCGAGGACCTGCACAATCAGAAGGACCAGCATGGTCGAGCGCAGATGGGGAATAGTGATGTGCCACATGCGCTGGAATGGTCTCGCACCGTCGATTTCAGCGGCTTCGTAAAGTTCGACCGGCAAGTCTTGCAGGGTGGCGAGATAAATGAGCATGGTGCCGCCAAAGCCCCCCCAGGTCATAATGACCAGGATGGATGGTTTGACCAGCACTGTATCCTGAAGCCAGCCCTGGCGGTCCAGTCCCAGGTCCATCACCAGCGTGTTGAGCAAACCACCGGGCAGCGGACTGTAGATCAAGCGCCAGACCAGAATGGCGATCAGGGGTGGGATCACGCTGGGCAGGAAGTAAACCACGCGAAAAAAACCCTTCGCCTGACGCATCTCGTTGACCAGGATGGCGACCAATACCGGCACGAAGAAGCCGATGAGGATACTCAAGACCGCAAATTCAAGGCTGTTGCGCCAGGACGCCTGGAAGGTGGGGTCGGCGAACATGCGCTCATAATTCTCGAACCCCACCCAGGTCGATTGGCTGGCGTCGATCAGACTCACATCCTGGAAGCTCATAATGACGCTGTTCAGAATCGGCCACCAGGCGAAAGCGGTAAATGCGCCCAGAGCGGGCAGCAGAAACAGATAAGCTACTGCTTGCTCCTGCCAGTTGATGCGCTGCCACCAGGATTGGCGGCGGGCGAGTGTTTGAGTTTCAGCCGTCATGGTGATTTTCCCTGCTTATAAATAATCAGGCGGTGCTATCCAAATAACACCGCCCGATAGTTGCTGTAGAATTACTGGAGGACTATTCGCTGGCGTCCAGAATGCCTTCCTGGAACGCGGCGGCGCTATCGGCCATCAGTGTTGCCACATCCGCACTGGAGTTGGTCAGGACGGTGGTCAGCACTTCAGCGATGGCGACGTAGAAGTCCTGGGCGAAGGGTGGTTCGGGGACCAGCACGATTTCACCGGCGGCCAGGGCCTCGTAGAAGCCCGTGTAGTTCTCCACCGGCATTTCGATGTACTGCTCGTCAAATTCTTCGACAGCGGCCTGCAGATCGCCCGTATAAACCGGGAGGACCGGCGTACCACCACCGGCCTGGGTGCCATGGAAGATTTCACGCGAGGAGGCGAATTCTTCGGCGCTCAGGGTCTTCCACAGGTAGTAGGCGACGGCGGCTTCGGCTTCGTCTTCGGTCGCATTGGCAAAGATCATCTGGTGGCTGCCGCCGGTCAGAGTGTAGCGGTTGCCATCAGGTGACTGCGGCATGGCGGTGTAGCCGAAGCGAGCCAGATCGACATCGGGCATATTTACGCGCAGCCAACCGATACTGCCGTCCGCCGGACTCATAAACATGACACTGCGGCCATCGACGGTCTCAAAAGTGGGGTTGCTGTTGATGTCCAGCGGCAGGGCGTTTTCGTCATCGGGCCAGCGCAGATCATAGATGAACTGCATGGCCTCGACCGCCGGGCCTTCACCGTAGTTGGCAGTGTAGGTGCCGTCGCCGTTGTCAACGATCAAGTCAGTTGCGCCGAAACCGTAGGCAACATTGGTCCAGTGCCAACCACCAGCACCACCGGAGAGGAACATGGCGAACCCGGCAACACCCTCATCGGGTTTGGCGATTTCCTGGGCGACAGGGCCGAATGCACTCCATTCTTCCGGTGGCATGTCGTAACCGGCTGCGGAGAGCGCTTCGATGTCCCATCCGATACCCTGGGCATAGGAGAATTCCGGGAAACCGTAGATGTTGCTATCGGCGTCCGAGAGCAGGTCCAGCAGAGTCGGATTGAAGACCCCTTCCAGGCCGAACTGGTCAAAGTAGCTGCTCAGGTCGGCGGCGATGCCTTCGCGGATGATGCGGGCGGGTTCGGTTGCAGGAACACCAAAGAGTGTGGGCAGATCGCCACCAGCGACCAGCGCAGCAAAGGCTTCCGGATTGAAGCAGAACTGGACGCGCTCGACGGTCACATTGGGGTATTGGTCCATAAAGCGTTGAATCTGTGCGTCGAACTGCTCGCGTACTTCGTCCTGGTCTTCACCGATACAGGCTGCGACCGAGATTTGCACATCGCGTCCTTCAGCGATTTCGTCCGGGAGTTCGACCGGGAAGT
>CAYQJO010000345.1:0-4181 GCA_964417785.1 uncultured Anaerolineaceae bacterium
GGTTGGCGGTCATCCTGTAGGGACGCGATTTTTCGCGTCCGCCGTGAGTACCAACTGGCCGTTGTCGATGAGCCACATGACGCTTTCGTGGACGGCCTGCAACGACGTATAGCGCGGGTTGTAGCCGATGCGGCGGCGGGCCTTCTCGATGCTGGCGTTGGGACTGTGGGCGATGTGATCCCAGGTCATGCCAGCGGACTCGGGGCTGACGGTCTGCTTCCAGGCATCCCAGGGCAGGAATTCCAGATTGGCGTCTTTGCCGAACCAGCCAGCGACGGACTCCGCGAATCCGCGCAGGGTCAGCGCCGCCGGTGACACGGTGTGGAAGCTCTCACCGACGGCGGCGCTCCAATGGGCGATGGACTGCGTGAACGCCTGGGCCACATCGTCAGCGTGGACGTGGTGCAGGGTCTCCATGCCGATGTTGGGCAGCGCCAGCTTCTCGCCGCGTGCCAGCCTGGTGAACACATCGAGTTCGCGGTGTCCGGCGGGGTTGATGGGGATGTGGCCCGGTCCGACGATGTGGCCGGGATGCAGAACCGTCGCCGGGAAGTCGCCCCGCCGCGCCTCATCTATAAGGAAGGCTTCGATGGCGGCTTTGTTGACGCCGTAATCGCCGAAGGGACGGCGCGGCTGCGTTTCGATCACCGGGACTTCGATGCTGGGACCGTGTACCCAGACGGTGCCGCAGTGGAGAAAGTGCTGGACCTGCCCGCGCAGCGCATCCACCAGTTGGCGGCAGCTTGCTTCCTCGAAGCAGATCATGTCGATTACGATGTCGGGCTTGAGGTCACGGATGGCGCTGCCGAAGCTGCCGCTGGCTTCTTCGGCCTTGCGATCCATCTGGATATGGCGCACGCGCTCCCAGGCACCGTGCGGCAGGTAGGGGTCACGCTGCTGGCGTGAGACGTTGGTCACGTCATGGCCGAGTTCGACCAGACGCGGGACAAGGTAGGTGCCGACATGGCCGGTCCCACCGATGATGACAGTATGCATGGCAAATCATCCTTGTTTGTGGATATTTTGCCCTATGGTACCGGTGTTGATGATGAACCGCAAAGACAGCATATACCCCAAAGTTTGAAAAATTACGGTTTGAACTTGATTGAGCCGTGGTGGAAAACTCTGCGCTCATTGGCACTCAAAGCACGCAGCTTCCAGATCGTTGATGAGATTGCGGACGCAATTGAGTAACACATCATTGGAATCAAAACAAGAAACCTTACGTCTGGTGCAAGGTTTTTGCATAGTTATTTATTGGTAGCAAAGTTTCAGATAGGTAAATTTCGAGGCAAATCACGTTACCAGAGACGCTTGATTCCGTAGTCATTGAAGATCGCATCTTTCCCGATAACAGGAATATCCTCAACCTTCGACTGAGCAATTATCAACCTGTCAAATGGATCGCGGTGATGAAATGGGAGTGTTGCCACAATGCCCGTATGTGCCGTCTTGATATTTAGCAAGATAATTGTGTTCTCACTCAGTTGCTCATCAATAAAATCAGTGAATGGCGATGGCATTTCCAGTTTATCTAAGCTCACCTTGATCGCCATTTCCCAAATGCTGGCAACACTGAGATAGATGGTGCTTTCAGGGTCTTCGATGAGTGCTTTCGCTGTGGAACTCAAGGACGCATCACCATTGATGAACCACAGAAAAGTATGTGTATCCAGCAGGTAGCTCATTCCATATACTCATCGAAGTCGGATAAAGGCGCATCGAAATCAGATGCCATCTTGATTTGACCACGTGCGCTACCTGCCTTGCGTGGTTTCGCTCTTGCCACCACCGGAACAAGCTGTACTGCGCGGTCATTTTCATCGAGAATCAACACTGTTTTGCCATGTTGAGCATCGTCAACCAGCTTTTTCAAATGATCCTGTGCATCTCGTAAGGAATATTGTTGTGTCATTGTCTTCCCTATTTGCCTCCATTATACACTGACCTTTTCAGGTACTCCTGATCTTCCATAAGAGTGCTAATTGCAGTTCACCGGGCCTGCTGGTCGGCGTAATAATCGTCATCGTCCAGGTATTCGATGATCTCGCCGTCGTCGCTGAGGCGGTAGTGGGCGTCCTCGCGTTTGGGCTTGGGACGCTGGTGCAGAGTCTCGTAATGGTAGCGGCGTTCGCGCTCGATGGCGCGTTCGACCTCGCGGTCACGGGCGTTGAGCATCAGGGCGTAGAGGATATGGACCGGCAGCGCCAGGAAAAAGAAGATGAAGATGTAGGCGAACAACTCGGAATTGAACGCTGACCCCACGACAACGACGCCGACAATCAGCAGGATATGCCAGCCGATTCGCTCCAGGCGGCGGTAGCGGCGGTACACTTTGCCGCGAATCTCGTCGTAATTGATCTCAGACATGGCAGCCTCCAGGTCGATTTAACCTATGTCATTATACGCCAGAATGGAAGCAAGGGTTGCACCCTATTCCACAATCTCCCAGTACACATCGTCGCCGACGCGGTTGATAACCCAGCCGGGAACCAGCCCCTGCACTTCGAGCAGGACGTGCAGCCAGTCGTCGGTGGGTTCGCCCAGCAGCAGTTCGACCGTCTCGCCGGGACGCACCAGGCCGAGCCGGGTGCAGTCGGTGGATGGGCAGGAGCGCACGTTGATGTTAAAGGAGCCGGTGATGTTGCGGACGTAGACGGGTGGCGCGGGCGTGGGCAGCGGATCGGTGTGGGTTTCGCGGGTGGGCGTGGGATCGATGATCGGTGATGCAACGGGGGTTGGTGATGATGGCACGAGGATCACGCGGGTGCCGTCCGGCGATTCCACGATGACGGTGCAGGCGGCGATGAGGAGTAGGACGGCGAACAGAAGAATAAGGCGCTTTACCTCACCCCCCGGCCCCCTCTCCATAATGTGGAGAGGGGGAGTCATGCGAGGATTAAGCCCCTCTCCAGTTTGGAGAGGGGTTGGGGTGAGGTCCGTCTCATTCACGCATGTCGTCCAGCAGCGCGGAGGCGGCATCGTCGGTCTCCAGCGGGGTCAGCGGCGCGACGGCACGCAGGGCGTCGGCCATCCGGTCCACCATCATGCGGTGGAGGGCGCTGGATTCGCGGTAGAGGCGTTCCAGGCGTTCGGCGTGGTCGCGCTGGATACCTTCCAGGCGGTCGGCGGTGGCGGCATCCAGGGTGGTGCTGCGGCTGGCGATGTCGCGCAGGGTGTCCTTGAGCAGCAGGGCGAGAACGATGACGATCAGGATGATGTCGTAGATGGGCATTGGGGATTTTCCTTTATATGGCCCTCTCCCCAGGGGTGAGGGCGGTTAGCGCACGCCGGTGTAGATCATCACGGCACCGGCGGCGGCGGACGGAGGCAGGTTGTTGTGGGCTGCGCCGCTGCCCTGGCTGCTGGTGCGCAGACGCTTCTGCGTGGTGGCGGACGCGGCGCGGGTGTTGAGATAGGTCCCGCCAGAGGCACTGGCAGACGAGAGCGGGTCGCCCAGCGGGATTCCGTCGGCGATGGCGTGATCGTGCGCCGCCATCTCGTTGAGCGTGAGGGTGTGGGTTTCCGCGCCGCCGCGCCCACCCATCGACGCCGCCCAGGACGCGGTGATGGAGCCGGTGGGTGGTGTGCCGCTGCCGACATTGTTGAGCATCACCAGACCCCGGCCACGAAAGTCGGGCATACGCACCCTGTAGTTCTGGTTCCAATCCACCGACCAGGACGCGCCCCAACTGACCGGGTTCCCGCTGCTGTCCTGAAGCTCGAACACGCTGATGTCGGTGTAAGTCCACAGGACCTGGAACAGGCTGGCGAATTTGTCGGCGGCGTAATCGGCGTTGGAGAGCGAATTACCCACCCAGCGACCGTCGCAGATGAGCCAGGTATCGCCGATGTTGGTGCGGCGGTAGGACCATTTCAGGTCGCCGGCGGTCCAACCACCGAGGGGCGTGGCGACGGGCAAATCGTTGAGTTGGTCGCCGTCCAGGGTGAACTGGGCGATATGGTTGAGCAGATTGACGATTTCGTTCCACAGGCTGTCGGTGATGACGACACCGTTCACCTGCGGATCAGGAAGTGTGGGCATGGGGATTTTCCTTGTGATTATGAGCAGGGGCGGGCGGCATGTATGCCATACCCTACATGATCCGTAGGGGCGAGATACATCTCGCCCGAAGAATAAACCGGTGCCATCCCCTACGCGCTTGTGTGTGCGTGGGGCG
>CAYQJO010000346.1:0-4178 GCA_964417785.1 uncultured Anaerolineaceae bacterium
ACTAAAGCCGATGGCTATCGCGGCATCTGGCACGGACAGACCCCGACCGATGACGAATATGTCTACAAATACAGCGGCGGACTCGCCACCTATCCGCACCAGCACCGGCCCTTCGCCATCTACCGCCCGGAGGTGAACAAGACCTTCTTCTGCTACGGCGGCACCGTCCGCGATTTCGTGCCGGTCGATCACCACTACGGCGCGAACCAACTGCTGCATATGGTCTCCTATTACGATCACGCCACCGGACAGGTGCCGCGCCCGACGATTCTGCTGGACAAATACTGCGGCGACGCCCACGATAACCCGGTCATCAGCATCGACGCCGGCGGCTATATCTGGATATTCTCGCCCTCGCACGGACCGTATACCACGCCTTCGTTTATCCATCGCAGCAGCGAACCCTACAGCATCAACCGCTTCGAGACCGTCCGCAGCGATTGGCTCTACGCCTATCCGCAGGTGCGTTACCGGGACGGCGGATTCGTGATGATGCACACGCAGTACGACAACGGACGCAAACTGCGCTGCGCCACCAGCGCCGACGGTATCACCTGGACCGAGCCGGTACGGCTGGCCGAGATCGAACAGGGCCATTATCAGGTGACGCAGGTCAACGCCACGCGCATCGGCACCGCCTTCAACTACCATCCAACGGAAGGCGGCCTGGAAGCGCGGACCAACCTCTACTACATGCAGTCGGACGACAACGGGCGCACCTGGACGACCGTCACCGGCGAGCCGCTCGACCTGCCGCTGACCACAGTCCAGAATCCGGCGCTGGTGCGCGATTATGCGGCTGAGGGCTGGCTGGTGTATATGAAGGATATGGTCTTCGACGCCGACGGCCACCCGGTCATCCTGTACATCACATCGCGGGGCAACCTGCCTGGTCCGCACAACGATCCGCGCATCTGGACGCTGGCCCGCTGGACCGGCACGGCATGGGTCTACAGCACGGTGACCGAATCCGACAGCAACTACGATATGGGTCCGCTCTACATCCACGAGACCCCCTGGCGCATCATCGGGCCGACCGAGACCGGGCCGTATCCCTACAACCCCGGCGGCGAAGTCGCCGTGTGGACCAGCGACGATCAGGGCGCGACCTGGCAGCGGGAGCGCGTGCTGACGGCGGACAGTCCCCGCAGCCATACTTTTGTCCGCCGGGTGCAAAACGCCCATCCGGATTTCCGCGCCTTCTGGGCCGACGGCAATCCGCGCCAAACGGAAGTGTCGCACCTGTATTTCAGCGACGGCGAGCGGGTGTGGCGGCTGCCGCCAGAGATGGACAGCGACTTCGCCGCGCCGGAGTGGGTCCCTACAGGATGACCACCGTAGGGACGACCAACCGGGCGTCCGCCACCGCCCGCCGGGGGGATAATGGATTGAACCGCCCAGACGCAAAGATTTTCGTAGTGGGCGCGATATATCGCGCCCCTACGAATTTCGCCCCACCGTAGGGGACGGCCAACCGGGCGTCCGGGGCAGAAACCACCATGACCACTAAGGCTTTTCCAGAAAAATACATAGTTTCACATTTCTGCGGACGGCAATAATGCCGTCCCTACCCACGTTTTCGTAGGGACGCGATTTTTCGCGTCCGCCGTGAGAATAGCTATTTTCTTGGAAACGCCTAACTTGAATGAACGATATAGAGCCATTGTGATATGGTTGTATCATGAAATTGTAACATTGGTGGATAAACATGGACAACATCGATCATCAATCTATTCTTGACGGTATCCCCAGCAACACCATTATTCTGGATGAAACCGGGCAAATCCTGCTTGCCAACAAAGCATGGCGCGATTTCGCCCACACCAACGGCAGCGACGACGATTTCGTCGGAGCCAACTATCTGCAAGTGTGCGACGCGGTGCCGCCCGAATCGCCCGATGCCCCGACAGCCCAGGCATTCGCCGCCGGTATCCGCGAGGTCATCAACCAGAAGTACGACGTCTTTGAACTGGAATACCCCTTCCCTGCGCCGGACCGGATGTACTGGTTTCGCGGACAGGTGAGCCGGCTCTCTTTGGACGGCCCGGTGCGCCTCATGGTCTCGCATGAGGACATCACCCGGCGCAAGCTGGCCGAGCGTGATCTGTACATCAAGCAGTGGGCTATCGAATCCGCCATTGACGCCATCATGCTAGCGGATGTGGGTGGCTATCTGACCTATGCCAATCCGGCGCTCGTACATATGTGGGGCTACCCATCAGCGGCGGCGCTTCTGGATCAGCCCATCACATGCCTGTGGGAGTCGGAGAGTGAAGCGCTGGACATCCTGGCCCATATCCGGATGACAGGCGAATGGCGCGGCGAAATCATAGCTCGCCATACCGACGGGACGCAGTTTCACGCACAGATGGCGGCCAGCATCATCACCGAGGGCGACCAACCGCTGCACATCATAGCGTCCTTTGCCGATACGACCGAACAGCGCCGTGCGGAAACCAACCGGCGCGAAGCGGCGGTCCTGCAAGTGGAACTGGAACACGAGCGAACCGTGCGCGATATGAAAACACGCTTCCTCTCGCTGCTTTCGCACGACTTCCGCACACCGATGACGGTCATTCTGAGTTCAACCGGCCTGCTGCGCCGTTACGGCGACCAACTCACGCCGGAGAAGCTGGCACGCCACCTGGACAAGATCGACGCGCAGGTCAACCGTATGGAGCGCATGATGACCGACATCGCTTTCATCAACCGGCCCGACGCCGGCCAACACCCCTTCCTGCCAGCCCCCATCATATTATCCGATTATCTCAAACAGATCATTGACGAAGTGCAGATCGCCTATCCGTCGACAGTGCCGGTCAGTCTCACCATCACCCAGCCGGAGATTGTGGCCGACGAACTGCTGCTGCAAAAGATTCTGGTCAATCTGCTCTCGAACGCCGTGAAGTTCACCCCCGACGGCGGCCAGATCGACATCATCTGTACCACGCACGATAACATGAACACGATCCAGGTGTGCGACACCGGCATCGGCATCCCGCAGGACAACCAACGGGACGTGTTTCAGCTATTCTACCGGGCCAGCAATGTCGGGCGCATCCCCGGCACTGGACTGGGACTCGCCATCGCCCGGCGGGCCGCTGACGCACACGGCGGCAGTATCACTTTCCACAGCGAGTTGAATGTTGGCACCACCTTTACCGTCCGTCTGCCAGCGCACGGGACTGTGCATGCAGATTTTCCAGCGGAGTCCCATCCGGAATCTCACAGCCCGCCGCACTGAAGAAGCGCGGTCCGCCCATCGTCATACAGCAGCGCGTCCCGGTGTAGACCGCATCGGGTGTGCCTTGCAGCATCACGCCGACCGGGTCCACATTGCCGCAGACGGCCACGTCACCGAAGGCGTTCACCGCCGCACCCATATCCACCATCCAGTCGATGTCCACAAGCTGCGCCCCGCTGGCGGCCATGTCGGCCAGAATGCGCGAGGTATCGCCGCAGATGTGCAAACGAGCGACCGCTGGCGCGACGGCGGCGAAGATGCGCTGCTCATAGGGCAGACCGAAACGCCGGTACATGCGCGGCGACACCTGCGAAGCGACGGCATCGCCCAGACCGATGATGTCGGCTCCGGCTTCCACCTGAGCGCGGGCAAAGCCGATTTCGACCTCGGCGCAGATTTCCAGCAGATCGATCACCCAATCGGGCCGGTCCACCAGATCGAGCATGAGCGTACTCACGCCGCGCAGATCAGCGGCCAGCGCCAGCGCCCCCTCGACCCACCCCATCACCGGCACCTCACCGCCGACCCGCTCCCGCAGGGCGCGGATGGCGTGCAGCCGGTCGGTCATCCGCGCACCGATGACCGGCTTGATCCGGTCCAGGCTGTCCGGCTCCTGGATCAGCGGCACACCGGCCACCGGCAGGCCGTCATCGGGGAAGGTGACGTCGCCGCCAAGATCGACCGTCTCGCGGTAGGGGTCGGAGATGGTCTGCACGATGTCGAGATCGAAATCGTGCAGCGCCGCCAGATTGGCCGCCACCAGCACCCGGTAATCGAGATAATAATCGTGCAGCCGCGCCCCGATGCGGTGGGCGGCGTACTGCATCAGAATGTCGAAATTCGGCGGACGGTCCACCGGCTCCCCGGCCAGCGCCGCCCGCATCCGTTGCATGGAGTTCATCGATTTGTCGCTCCGTCGTTTTTCTGCCAGCAT
>CAYQJO010000347.1:0-4132 GCA_964417785.1 uncultured Anaerolineaceae bacterium
TGATCTTCGCTGGCAAAGCACACCCCCATGACGAAGGCGGTAAAGCCTTCATCCGCGAGATCATCCGCTTCTCCAACCAGGAAGAGTTCCGAGACAAAATTGTCTTCCTGGAAAACTACGACATGGAAATCGCCCGCTATCTGGTGCAGGGAGTCGATGTCTGGTTGAACAACCCCCGCCGTCCCAAAGAGGCCAGCGGCACCAGCGGCATGAAGGTCATCTACAACGGCGGCCTCAATTGCAGCATCCTCGACGGCTGGTGGGCTGAAGGTTACACACCCGAGGTCGGCTGGGCCATCGGTAACGGCGAGGAATACCCCGAACCCGAATGGGAACACCAGGACTATGTTGAAGCCGAAGCGCTCTACAACATCCTGGAACAGGACATCATTCCCTTGTTCTACGACATCGCCCGTGACAACCTGCCCCGTGAGTGGATTCAGAAGGTCAAGGCATCCATGATCCAGCTTGCACCCTTCTTCAACACCCGCCGCATGATCGAAGAATACACCGACCACTACTACATGCCCGTCACCGAACTCACCTACAAAATGAGCCAATCTGGCTACGCCAACGGCATGAAGTATGTCGGCTGGCGGCAGCATATCGGCAAGGTGTGGCACGACGTGCGCGTCGAGCATGTCCATGTCGAAGAAACCGAGATCAAGGTCGGCAGCACCGTCACTGTAAAAGCACAGGTCCATCTCGGCAGCCTGAAACCCGAAGACGTCAGTGTACAGCTATACTACGGCCCGCTGACCACGCACGGTGAGATCAACCCACACCAGAGCCAGACCATCGAAATGACTGCCAGCGACACCACGACCTTCACCTGCGACATCCAGTACGCCAGCAGCGGCGAACGCGGCATGTCCGTGCGCGTCATCCCCCATCACGAACTCCAACCCACCCCCTTCCTCCCCGGCCTCATCACCTGGGCATAAAAAAATCCCCCTCTCCTTCAGCGAAGCGGCTGGAAAGGGGGAATCACACGAAGATAAAGTCCCCTCGCCCCTTGTGGGAGAGGGGATTTAGGGGTGAGGGCCTACCCCCGTCCAAAAATCAAACGTGGAAGCTCT
Organism: uncultured Anaerolineaceae bacterium; assembly: GCA_964417785.1. GTDB lineage: Bacteria > Chloroflexota > Anaerolineae > Aggregatilineales > Phototrophicaceae > DAOTUL01. The sequence continues at coordinate 1,080 of CAYQJO010000347.1, forward strand.
TGCGGCTTCGGCACCGTCCCTGATAGCAGCATCCCCACGCGGAAGATACGTCCCGCCAGCCACATCATACCCCCCACCGCCAGCACCAGCAGCACCAGGCTGACAACCACCTCTATCAACGGCACATCGGTCGAAACCAGCCGGATCAGCATGGCAATCGGCGCGGTCACCGGGAAAATGCTCAGGGCCACCGCCAGCGTCCCGTTCGGGTCTTCCACAAACTGCGTCAGGAAGAAGAACGGCACCACCGCCGGGATCGTCAGAATGATCGAATAATTCGGCCCCTCGCGCATCGAGTTGGAAATCGCACCGATGGCACCGAATCCTGCCGCCATGAACAGATAGCCGAGAATGAAGTAGATCACCAGGACCGGCAGGATCGCCACATCCACCGACAGGTCCGCCAGGAAGCTGTCAGCCAGGCCCGACGAACTCGACGCCACCTGCGACAGCACTAAGGCTGCCATCACCCACACCACCACCTGGAACAAACCGACCAGACCCAGACCCAGGATTTTGCCCACCAGAAGCTGCATCGGGCGCACCGACGCGATCAAAATCTCGACCAGCTTGTTTTCTTTCTCCTCGATCACGGTCTGCATCAGATAACCGTTCGTCCCGAAAATCGAGATCATAAAGATCATACCGAAAGCATACACGATCCAGAACTCTTGCTGCTCATCGCGCCGCACACCGTCTTCACCATCGGCTGCATCCGCTTCCAGTTGAATCCGCTCCACCATCGGCATATTGATAACCCGCAGCAGCAGCGCCGGATCGACATCCCGGTCAATCAGATCACCGTAAACCAGATTGCTGATCGGAGCCTCAATGGACAGAATCTGACCGGGGTTGAACTCCGGCACAATCATCGTCACATTCCCTGTATCCAGATAATCCTCTGGAATGATGTAATAGGCATCGATCTCGTCCGCATCCAGCGCTGCCTGCGCCACGTCTTCGCTCGCAAAAGCCGTCAGCGAATCCGCTACAACAGCCGATGGCTGGCCGAACAGGCCCGAATAGTCGACATACCCCGTCTGATCGATGTCTTCCAGCGCGTTTTCCAACTGGCTGATCTGGTCCTCCGGGTCCGAACTCCCACTGACCGCCATCAACACCATGACGATAACAAAACCCACAACAGGAATGCCAAACGTGGTGAAAAGATAGCCTTTGCGGGTGAAATTGCGCCGCAGTTCGTAGTTGAATACACTCAGCATCTTGCCATTCATCAGCCCGCCTCCGTTCCTGTTGCCACCGTACCCATATCTCGCCTCGAGCGCAGCGCATCCCGGATCATTCCCAGGCTGAAGCGCTTACCGTACATCAGCAGCGACCAGCGGAAAATCCGTGCCGCTAACCACGCGATCAGCACTGTCGAGACCAGCAGCAGGCCGATACTCAGCGCAAGCTGCCACATCGGCACCGACACCAACCCGAAGCGGATCACCATCGCCATCGGCGCGGTCAGCGGGAAGATCGACAGAATCACCGGAATCGTCCCGTTGCTGTCCGTGATGAACTGCACGATGAAAAAGTACGGGATGAACAGAACCAGTGATAGCACACCGGCATATTGGCGGCTCTCCTGTTCCGATCCCACCACCGATCCCAGACCCGCCAGGATGCTCGCCGTCAGGAAGTAGCCCAGGATGAAGTAGATCACCGCCACCATCAACAGGTCCACCGGGAACACCACCCCTTCAAGGAAGTCAAGCGTGTTACCACCAAACACAATGATCCCGATTGCCACCGCCGACCACACGGTAAGCTGTGTCAAACCGAGTAAACCCAACCCGACGATCTTGCCCACCAGCATCTGCATCGGCGTAATGCTCGTCACCAGAATTTCCATGATGCGGTTGGTCTTCTCCTCCACCAGACCCGACATCAAGAAGCTGCTGGTCACCTGCGACGCCAGCGTAAAGATCACCCCGAAGAAGAACGGCAGCAGCACCAGCACCAGCACCGAATCCTGCTCGACCTCGCGCCCGCTGTCCTGCAACTGGATCGTCACATTATTCACCGGCGAGACAATCCGCGTCGCGGGCAGATCGGTGTCAATCATCTCCCCCACGCTGCGCGTCAACAACCCTGATGCAAACGCCTCAAAACGGTCGCTGTCGCCGCTGATGTCATACAGATTGGCTCGACCCGTATCCAGGTAATCCTCCGGCACCACCAGATAAGCGTCCAGCGTACCGTCGCTCAGAGCTTCACGCGCTGCCTCTTCGCTTTCGTAAGCCTGGAACAGGTCCATGTAGCGCTCCGAAGCCACCTCCGGCGAGACGATACCGGCACGGTCCACATACCCGACCGTAAATTCACCCTGGCCCAGGTCGGCAAACTCCAGCACATCGTCTTCAGCAGCAAACGCCGCCGAGATAAAAAAGACAAAAATGAAGAACACCGGCATCCCGAAAGCCGCAAACAAGAACGCCGGTCGCTTCAGGTTGAACAGATATTCCCGCCGGATAACCAGTCCGATCTTACGCATTGGCGACCTCCCGCTGTTCACGCACCTGACCATTCACGCGCTCACCCGCCACCTGGATAAAGATGTCGTTCAGACTCGGTACCGCCATCTGGAAGCGGTTGATCGTGAAGCGCTCCGAGTGCGCGATAGTCTCCAACACCACGTCCGATGGCGTGTCCGGGTGCAGATGCAGCAGCATCCCATCGCGGCTGTTCGGATCGCGTACAACCCGCTCAACACCTCTGATCGATGCCCAATCACCTTCACCCTCCACGATGATCGCGTGCAGCGCATACTGCTGCCGCACCTCGCTCACCGAACCGTACAACGCCTGCTTGCCCCGGTTAATCATCAGCAGACGGTCGGCCATTTCCTCTACCTGATTCATCTGGTGCGTACTCATGATGATGGCCGTACCCCGATCCCGCATCTCCGTAATCAGGTCTTTGATGACCAGCGTGTTCACCGGGTCCAGGCCAGAAAACGGCTCGTCAACAATAATCAGTTCCGGCTCGTGCAGCACCCGTCCCAGCAGCGTGATGCTCATTGCTTCGCGCCAGCGCACATAGTGTGC
>CAYQJO010000348.1:0-4114 GCA_964417785.1 uncultured Anaerolineaceae bacterium
GAGGATTCAATCTGGTCGCCATCACGCAGGCCGTCGAGCGGATGTTGAGTTAAGCACCGTTGCCAGCGCGTCCGGCAGTTGATCGCGCCATGCGGTCCAGTTGTGACCGGCGTTGAACTCACGGTAGGCGACGTCATAGCGCTTGATGCGCAGCAATCGCCGCATCACACGGTTGGCTGGCAGCAGCCATTCCAGCGTCCCTACATCCTGCCAGATGGTGAGCGGTAGGGTTGGCGTCTGCCGCACCAGCACCTTAATTATGGCCTCTTCGCCGGTCGCCAGATCGAATCCGAACGCCCCCGACTGGCTGATGACCTTATCGAAGGTCGTATGCAGCCGCAAACCGGTATATAACGCCATCAATCCGCCCATTGATGCGCCCATGACGGCGTAACCGCCTTTCGTCAGGTTCAAATTGCGCCGCGCCAGCGGCAGCACCATCTCCGTCACCAGCATCAGCGCCGCCTCACTGCCATGATATTCCAGCAGACGGGCGCTTTGTGCGTTATCCACCATCGCCAGTGCCACCGGTGGGATGCACTTTTCGGCGATCAGGTTATCGACGATGGTGGGTAGTTTGGCCCGGCGCAGGTAGTCACGGCCATCATACACCAGCACCAGCGGCACTGGTCCATCCACCGGCGGATGGTAGAGCCATACATCACGTCTGGCCTTCGGTGCGATGCGTTGCAGGTCCAACGTGTGCCGCTCGACACTGCCGCGTGGGATGCCGCGTTTAGCCCGGACCAACCGCGTATGGGTGGCTTCGGGCATGTCGAAAAAGTTGTTGTAACCGCCGATGCCGTTGCTGATTTTCTTCGGATTGAGCGGATCGAGGATGCGGGTGTCGTCGCTGGTCGCATAGGCATATTCGACGTAGGCGTCAGATGGCAGGTCCAGTCTGTAAGTCCACACGCCGGGTGTGGTTTGTCGCAGCGCCACCGGCGTCCAGCCGGAGAAGTCCGCCACGAGGAACGGGGCCGTCTCGCCAGCATAGAGGAACGTGACCTGCTGCCCGTCGATCAAAGGTGTACCGTGTTGGTGTGCGCGTTCAAGTAAGGTCTCCATAATCGATATTCTACCCCGAATTGATAAAAATCTGTAAATGCGATCAACAATGAATGGACATCGGGCCAATCAACCCGTATGATTAAATTAAGATAAGCACTAAGGTGGCGTATGTTCCGAAAAATAGGCAGTCTTATGTTTTTGCTGCTGGTGGCGCTGCCGCTGGTGGCACAGGACGATGGTGCAGCACACCTGATGCGGACCGGTCCGAACAAGCATCCGGTTACGACAACCACGCTGCCGCAGCTATTCAGCGGTACCATTGGCGACTGGCAAACCGGCACCCTCATCTACGCTTATCCTGAAGACTGGTTCTCGGTCGTACTGCTCGAAAGCCTGTTCTTGATGAATACAAACGAATTGGTGCTGAATGCACGTCCGTTACCCGGCGAGATTCATGTGCGCTTTGCCACGCCGGATTACAACATGCTGCCGTTCGAGAGTGACAGTGACATACAGAACTGTACCCAATCTGGCACAGACATCTCACCGTTAGCGGTGATCCAGGAGCAGATTATCGGCAGTCCGGAAGCCGTCGATGCGCTGATTGAGCGCGGTGTGGCGTTTTCCGAACCGGAGCCGGTACAGGGATTGCCCAACGAGACGGCGCTGATGCGCCTGTGGACGCCAGAGCGCGATATGCTGGTGCTGACAGTCGAAGTTGGGCCGGGTTACGTGGTCGGTATGACGGCATACACCGTACCCGGCGAGATGGTGAACTTCGAGGAGACACTGCTGGAAATCGCTGCCACACTCGTCTACGAACCGGATGTGTGCGGATAATTTCGCATAGTCAATATTCAATGCGGCACACGCTGGCAGTGACATTTTCGGACGCGCCTTTGCGCGTCCCTACAGGATAACCGCCACACCGTAGGGGACGGCCCATGTGCCGTCCCGCCACGACGCCAACCGCCGTAGGGACGCCCAACCGGGCGTCCGCCGGCTTGTGACCCGTAGGGACGCCATTCTTGGCGTCCGGGGTTCGAGAATAGCCAGCAAGGATCGAACATGGATTACACCCCGGCACAACATGCCGTCATCGAACAGACCGGATCGCTGTTCCTGCAAGGCCCCGCCGGAACCGGCAAGACCAGCACCGCTGTCGCCCGGCTGGACGCACTCCTGTCAGCAGGGGTGCCGGGGGAGACGATCCTGGTGTGGCTGCCACAGCGGACCCTCGGCCAGCCATATTACGATCTGCTGGATCGACTCAACCTTGTGGCTGGTGGGTTGGTGACAGTTTTTACCTTCGGCGGTGTGGTGCGCCGCATGGTGGACCTGTTCTGGCCGCTGGTCGATTACGGCTTTGCCCGGCCCGACCGCCGCCCGACCTTCCTCACGCTGGAAACGGCCCAGTATTACATGGCACGGGTAGCCGGTCCGGAGATCGACCGTTATGGTTATTTTGAGAGTGTGACCATCGACCGCAACCGGCTCTACAGCCAGATCATCGACAATTTGAATAAGGCGGCGGTGGTCGGGTTTCCCTATACAGAGACAGCCGAACGATTGACATCGGCCTGGAGTGGCGATCCGGCCCAGCCCAAAATGTATGACGATGCTCAGACCTGCGCCGCGTTGTTCCGCGATTACTGCCTGGAACACAACCTGCTGGATTACTCGCTCCAGGTTGAGGTGTTCATGAACACTCTCTGGCAGTTAGATGCCGTGCGTGACCATCTGATCGGTCAGCATCGCCATATCATCGCCGACAATATCGAGGAAGATGTGCCGCAGGCGCACCAGGTGTTGTCGGTCCTGGTGGAGGAGGCCGAGTCGGCGCTGCTGGTCTATGATGAGGACGCCGGTTACCGTGTCTTCCTGGGTGCCGACCGCGACAGTGCTGTCGGCTTGCGTCGGGTATGCCAGGAGGCGACCCGCTTCGATGCCAGCCTGGTCGAAACCGCGCCGCTGGCCGCCTTTCGCGCTGAGATGGCGATCAGTCTGGGGCGTAAGGTCCCGGCATACGACCGGACGGTCGATCCACGCGACGGTGTGATCTACGGCAACCATCGCTATCACCCGGAGATGATCGACACTGTGGCCGACAACATACGTGGGCTGGTCCACGACGAAGGTGTACCGCCAGGTGAGATTGTGGTGCTGGCTCCCTATTTATCCGACGCGCTGCGCTTCAGCCTGATGAATCGCATGCAGGCTGCTGATGTGCCGGTTCACAGTCACCGACCATCACGGGCGCTGCGGGAAGAACCAGCGGTGACGGCGCTGCTTACGCTGGCGCAGCTTGCCCATCCACATTGGCGACTGCAACCGGCGGCGTTCGATGTCACCCGGATGCTGTTGGAGAGCATCGACGGAATCGATCTGGTGCGGGCCGGACTGCTGGTACAGCATATTTTCCGTATGATCGAGGGCAGGGCGACCCTTATGCCTTTCGATACGGTCAAACCCGGCATACAGGAGCGCATCACCTATCTCATCGGTGATCGCTATGACCGTCTGCGCCTGTGGATCGAAGCTTATGAGGACGACCCGCTCGACCATTTCTTCAGCCGGTTGTTTGGCGAAGTCCTGTCGCAGGCGGGATTTGGTTTTCACGACCGGTTGGATGCCGCCGCCGCCGCTGCCAATCTGATCGACTCGGCGCGAAAGTTTCGCCAGATCATCGACGTGCCGCCAGAGGGAAAGTCGCTGGCACAGGAGTATATCGAGATGGTGGGGCAGGGGATCATCGCCGACCAGTATTTGCGCGGCTGGGATGTGCAGGCGGAAGACGCGGTGCTGCTGGCTCCCGCCTATACCTTCTTGATGAGCAATCGCCCGGTCAGCTACCAGTTCTGGCTCAACGTCGGCGGGCATGGCTGGTCCGAGCGGCTGTATCAACCGCTCACCAATCCCTATGTGCTGCGTCAGGATTGGCCGGAAGGGGTCAAATGGGGCGACCAGCAGGATATGGAGGTCAACCAGGATACGTTATACCGGATTGTGACCGGGTTGGTGCGGCGCTGTCGCAGTACAATCTATCTCGGTTTGAGCGAACTCGGTGAGCAGGGATACGAACAGCGCGGGGAATTGTTGTTGG
>CAYQJO010000349.1:0-4078 GCA_964417785.1 uncultured Anaerolineaceae bacterium
ATCGGCAGACTCGGTGACGGCCCGTGTGGTCTCCGTGACCGACGGCGATACTATCCGCGTCGAAATCGGCGGTGAGACCTACAGCGTGCGCTATGTCGGGGTCAACACGCCGGAAGTCGCGCACCGGTCGGGGGAGGTCAGCGATCCCTGCGGCGAGGAAGCCACCGAGGCTAACCGCCGTCTGGTCGAGGGGCGCGAGGTGCGCCTGGAACGCGATGCCAGCGACACCGACCGCTATGACCGCCTGCTGCGCTATATTTACGTTGGCGATACCTTTGTCAATGAGGCTCTGGTACGTGACGGCTACGCGGAGGTGGTGCTGTACGAACCGGACGACCGCGAATTTGAGAACTTCCGCCAGTTGGAACAACTGGCAGCCCGTAACAACCTGGGCTGCCATCCAACCGGCATCTTTGACGATGGGACATATGCCCGATGAGTCGTGTGCTGGACCGACTCGCACGCACCGAATCCCAACCGCCCTGGAGCTTCACCTCCGCGCTGCTGGCGGTGGTCGCCATGTTCATCGCCCTGGTGATCGGCACAACGGTCGCAGATGTTGTCCTGGGCGATACGCCGTCCACACTGCTGACCGGGTGGAGCATCGGCATGATCCTGACAACCGCTTACGTCCTGATCTCGCGCCAGCGGCGCAGCCCGGAGGACGCCGCCGCACTGCGCATCAACCGGATGACGGCCCGCCTGTCTCTGATTTTTCTGTTGTGCATCGGCTTTGCCGTCAGCCTGGACCTTATAAGCTGGATTGTCACCAGCGACGAAACGCTGGCAGGCGCTGAACTGCTGCGTTTGCGCAGCCAGGGCGCGACCCGCGCCTGGATTGTGGCGTTCTTGTTCATGGTCGTCTTGCAGCCCATCGGGGAAGAACTGGTCTTTCGCGGGATGGTCTTCCCGGCACTGAGCGCCACGCTGCGGGGTTGGGCTGGCTTTCTGGCCTGCGCCGGTCTCCACGCGGCTTTTCACATGCTGGCCTATCCACCGGGTGTGGATGACCAGACCGTGATCCTCTGGTACGGTTTGACGCTGCCCTTTCTCGACGCGCTGGTCTACACCGGTATACGTGCCTATACCGGCAGCACCCGCGCTTCTATCTATGCTCATGCCGCCTTCGGACTATTCGCCGTGTTGAAAGTGTATATCTTCGCATGATTCACATCGTCGTCGCTTCGGAGAACCCGGTCAAAATCGAGTCGGCGCGTCAGGGCTTCGCTCAGGTCTTCGTGGATGCCGAACTGGACGTGACTGGTGTCGCGGTGCCGTCGGGTGTCAGCGACCAACCCATGACCGATGCCGAGACGCTGCGCGGGGCCTATAACCGCGCCCATAACGCCCGTCAGGCACAACCAGAAGCCGATTACTGGGTTGGGATTGAGGGCGGTGTCGAAGAATTCGACGGCGCTATGCAGGTCTTCGCCTGGATCGTTGTCATGGGCAATGGACAAGTCGGGCGCGGACGCACCGGTACCTTCATCCTGCCGGACGAAATTACCGCGCTGATTCACCAGGGTGTCGAACTCGGTCACGCCGATGATGCGGTGTTTGGGCGCAGCAACTCCAAGCAGAAAAACGGCTCGGTCGGCATTCTCACCGGCGACCGGATCGACAGGGTGGCATTTTACGTCCCGGCGGTTGTGCTGGCGCTGATTCCGTTCATGAATCCGCACCTGAGTTTCAGGTAAGATCAAGCACGATTCCCTCATCTATATTTCAGTAAAAAGGGGATCAATGAGATGAGCAAGAAAGCTTCAAAACGTGCAGCCCGCCGCCAGCAGCAAAACCGGCAGCGGATGAATCTGATCATCGGTGCGGCAGTGATCGTGGTGGTGGTGATCGCCGGGTTGGCCCTGGTCAGCGGGACAGGCGACGATACACCATCTGTCGCCCAGGAGCGCCTGGCGCGTGATCCCATGCGCGGCGATCCGAATGCACCTGTGACAGTCATCGAGTATGCATCCTATTCCTGTACCGCCTGCCGCCAGTGGCATCGCGGCGGCTATATTGAGGCAATCCTGGCCGAATACCAGGGACAGGTGAATTTCGTCTACCGCGATTATCCAGTCATCTCACCGGCGTTTGATCGTCGCGCCGCCGAAGTGGCACAGTGCGCGTTTGACCAGGATGAAAATCGCTTCTGGACACTTCATGATGCGCTGTTCACGCAGACTCGGACCACCGAATCGACCGAAGACTTGCTGCGGTTGGGTGAGCGTGTCGGATTTGACTACGAGACCTTGAAAGCCTGTACCGACGCCAACACCCATCGTACAACCGTCAACTACGACGAAGAACGCGGGCGCGATCTCGGCCTCCAGGGGACGCCAGCATTTCTGGTTAACGGGCAGCAGATTTATGGCGCGACACCGGCGACGCTGCGTGAAGCCATTAATACAGTGCTTCAATCGTAGCGAGTACTCATAACGAGAGTTTGCGTGCTTCACGGTCGAGCGCCTGCAAACCGACGGCCATAGCCACCAGCGGCAGCCACATGGTGCCGACCGCCGCAAACCCGATCTGCATCAGCGAAAGCTGGTTGTGAATGGTGAAATCGATCAGCGGGAGATGGTAAGCGAAAGCCGCCATACTCGCTGCTGCCAGTATCGCGCCAGTGAGTGCCATCCAGGGCGGCCTGGCGGATGGCAAATAGACATCCAGCAGCCCGCGATTACCGCGTTGAAACCACAGCATACCCAGGCATAGGACGATCAAGAGGCAGCCTCCCATCAGTGCCTCTCCAGTGAGCGTTTCCTCTGCAACCCGCAGCAGAAACAACGCCACCAGCACCAAAGCCATACCGGCCCATGCAAGCGGCGAGAGTTGCACATCACTGGCGGAAACCGACGGGCGCAGTCCGATCATCACCAGAACGGGGGCCAGCACCAGCCCCGCCACGCCGTACATCGTCACCAGACTCACTTCATCCACCAGCCAGTCACTCAATGATGGCGACCAGCGCACCCAGATGCCCCAGAAGAAACTCACACCCAGACTGAATCCGACCAGCAGCAGGTGCTCGCGCCGTTTGCCGCTAATGATCGCCAGAAAGGTGCCAAGCATCGCCAGACCCAGCAGGGCGTGCGCCCCCAGGACGCGGGTCAGCAATGTGCGCGGCAGGTCTTCCAACGCGGTTGACGGATTGAGGAGCAAGCTGTTGAGCAGGGCATAGATAGCGGCCAGTATCATTACATCAAACAGGCTGCGGACACGAAACCGCGCCGCCAGATCAAGGATGACCGCGCCGAGTGCGATATATCCGGCCAGCAGCGCCAGCCATTCCCCCAGCGGACGCCCGGACGGATTGTTCCACAGCAAAATCTCCGAGCCGAACAGGAACAACCCGGCTAACAGCAGGCGCAGCGTCCAGACGTCACGCCACATAGACAAATCCGGGACCGCCTTTGTACATACCGGGATCGACGTTGACAACAAGACCACCGCAGTAGACGAAGGGTTCTTCGATCTCGGTCGGCGGCTGGCCGCTCATGCGAAACACCGGCGTATGCCCGTGAACGATCTGGTGGCCGCCGAAGACCTGGAGCATCCGCCGGGCCTGGGAGACAGCATAGGGATTGGGCCGCCCGGATCGATAGTCCATCGGACTGAACGCATAGCGCCCGCTGAAGTCTTCCATCAGCAGATCAATGTCTTTCATATCGTCGCTGGTGACGATGGCACTGATTTCGGCGTTAATCATCTCCATGCTGCTGCCGTAGCGGGTGTAAAACAACGAGTCGGCATGGATCACCAGATGGCCGCTGACCAGGGCCATCGCTGGCAGTTGGGCCAACCAATCCGCGTGAATGGGACTCATCATTTCCAGGTCGGTGTACATGCCACCCATTTTCTGCCATGTGGCATAAAACGACTCGCGCAGCAAACCGACTCGTTTCTTGCCAAAACGGTAGGCGGCCAGCGTGATGACATCGTGATTGCCCAACAGGGCGATAACCTGTCCCGGTGCCTGCCGCTGCAAACGCATAATCAGGTCGATCACACCGATTCCGTTCAGCCCGCGATCAAAATAATCGCCGATAAAGCACACCACAGCACCGCCACCCATCCA
>CAYQJO010000350.1:0-4047 GCA_964417785.1 uncultured Anaerolineaceae bacterium
GCTGCTGTTCTGGGGTATTGCCAACTGGCGTCTGTATCGGCAAATGGTACACTGATTAACAATTATAATTGACTGGAACCAGGTATGAATGAAACTGAAGCCATCATCGAGCGCGTCCGGCGCGTCAACAGCGAGTACCAGCATCTCGAAATCGCCGTTGACGAGTCCCTGCTCCATATCAAGCCGGGGCAGTCCTTGCTGGCGCGGCTTGAAGACGATCATTCTGGCTGGCAGCCCTATCTGCGCGAGCATTGGTGGCCGGTAGATATGATCAATAATCATCTGGTGGTCGAGCGACCGGCCAGCCAGCGATATGCGCCGGGGCAGATCGTCAGCGTGATGGGCTTGATCGGTGAGCCGTATCGTTTCCGGCGCACACTGCGCAATGTACTGCTGCTGGCTTATGACACCGCGCCGACGCCGCTGCTGCTGACCATCCCCTGGTTGCTGGCGAACCAGATCAGTGTGACGATGGTGCTGTTGGGGACCGCCCGCGATTACGCCACCATCCATCTCAACCCGGAAGTTGAGATTGTGCGCGGTGGTGATGGTGTTGAATGGGATGACCAGGTGATGACCATCGGGTGGGCCGATCAGGTCTTTGTGGTAGTCGATGAAGGTGACGAGATCAACCACTTCAACACGGTTATTACGCGGTTCAGCGAACTGCGGGCCGACATCCCCAAGAATTATCTTTTCGGCGTGTTTCGTCCGCCGATGCCCTGCGGTGCCGGAGCGTGCTTCGCATGTGTGCTGCGCATGCAGAAGGAGTCGCAGCTTGTGTGTGTGGATGGTCCTGCGTTTGATTTAATACAGGTGGTGACGCGATGATTGTCTGTTTCTATGCCCATCCCGACGATGAGACGATTATGGCAGGTGGCATGATTGCCATGCTGTCCGGGCGCGGTGTCCCGGTCCATATTGTTATCGCCACGCATGGCGAGGGCGGCGAGATGGGCGAGCCGCCGGTGGTGGCAGATCGGGCGCTGTTGGGGGCGGCCCGTGAGGCTGAGTTGATTTGTGCAGTGCAGGCGTTGGGGGCCACATCGGTCGAGATTCTGGATTATGTCGATCCGGTGATGGGACCGGACGAGGAACATTTCCCCTTCGCTGCTGACTTTGATACACTGACGGCAGAGTTCGCCAGTATCGCCCGCGACCAGGGCGCAGCGGTGGTGCTGACGCACGGCGCAGACGGCGATTACGGCCATCCGGCGCATAAACTGGTACATCAGGCGGTGGTACACGGTATCCGTGATATTCCAGTGTACACAACGGCGGCCAAAGTACCGGGAATCGAGGATCGTTTGTGGAACGAGAGCCAGCCGGCGCATCTTTCGCTGGACATCAACCCCTGGGCAGCGGCCAAGATCGCGGCGATGGAGTGCCACCGGTCGCAGCATGCCCTGTTCAAGCGCCGCCGTAAGTTGAAAACCGTTGCTGAAGCGCTGCGCCCGGTTGAATCGGTCCACCGGATGCAGGGTGAACCCGATGACCTGTTTGCAAGCATACTTCGGGAAGCGGGTGCGACAGTAATATGACAGTAGAGATCACACGACCGGGAAAACAGACACTGGAAGTCATCACGCCGGTGATGAATGCAGCGGGGACGTTGGGCTTCGGCAATGTCTACCGTGACATGATTAACATCGACAAGCTCGGTGCGCTGGTGACGCACCCTGTCACCTACGAAGGCTGGAATCCGGCGACCGGCACGCGGGTGGTGCCGCTGGATGCCGGTGTCCTCATGCATACCGGCCTGCCCAATCCGGGGCTGAATAACGCCTGCAAGCAGTATGGCAATATGTGGATTGCGCTGCCCGTCCCGGTGATCGTCCATGTGGTGGCGACATCGCCCAACGGTGTGCGCCGCTGTGCCAGCCGCTTAGACGACGAAAACGGCGTGGATGCGATTGAACTGGGCATTAACGACGACATCACCTGGCTGGATGCGCAGGCGCTGGTGAAGGCTGCCATCGACCGGACGGAGAAGCCGGTGCTGGTGCGGCTGCCGCTCCAGGATGCCTACGAGATTGCCCAATCGGTTGCCGATGCCGGAGCCGGTGCGCTGGTCGTCAGTTCGCCGCCGCGTGGCACAGCCCGTGATCCATATACCGGCAAACTGGTGAGCGGACGCATTTACGGGCCGGTCGTCAAACCGATTGTCCTGCGCATGGTGGGACAGCTTGCTCGCCAGATTAGCGATGTGCCGATCATCGGTGCTGGTGGTATTCACAGCCCGCAGGACGCCCGCGATTATCTGGAAGCGGGGGCGCGGGCGGTCCAGGTGGACTCCGCGACGTGGATCAAGCCACAATTACTGGAAATGATCGCCCGTGATCTGGGTGGTTCGCTGGTGACGCGCCGCCACGATGCCATGCCCGATGAATGGTTCCCCGGCATGGGCGACACCATCGCCCGCAAAATCCAGGGACCGATTCCCGATGATGAGCAGGAGACTCCGCCTAAAACAGAGCGTTGAGCGCCGCCACCAGTCCGGCGACGCTTCTGGTGTTCAGTTGGTAATACTTGGTGCGGGCATCACGGCGCTCCGTCAGCAGTTCGACGGCACGTAACTGGCGTAGATGGCGGGACGCGGCGGATTTATCCAGGCGGAACATCTCGATAATCTGCTGAGTGCTGAGTTCGCCATGCTGCTTAATTGCCAGCAGGATATTCAGGCGGGTATCGTCGGCCAACGCCTGCATCCGATTGATGAGTTCGGCATTGTCCAGTCGTGTTAGCCCTGATGGCCGCTCCGCCGGAATACGCGCCCCGAATACGATGTACAGCATGGCCTCGTTGCCAAACCACGCGGTATAGGGTCCGCTATGCAGCGATGGCACAAGCTGGATACGCGGAATCCGTTCGACTTCCTCCGCGATCAAAATCGACCGCAGATCACGTCCGGTGATGGTCTGGATGGCGGCAAATGTGTCGAGTCCGGTGGTGTCGATCTGCCCCAATGCCTGAACGGCAGTTTCCAGTACGGGCTGGTTGCGCTCCCATTCATCGCACATATGCTGTTCCCACATGAGGGTCAGGTGGGTGACGAGCAAGTTCTGGAATCCAGATGGATCGTTGAGCAGCGCGTGGAGTTCCTGGCTGAAAGCCGGTTCGATAGGCTTGGGGGCTTCAGCATGGATGTATGCCTGGAAGACGGCAGGATCGGTCAACAGAGATTCTGCGTCCGGCGGTGTTGTGTTGCTGCTTTCGGCATAGACCCGCTGGTGGACCGAATGCAAGATATGATGCAGCATCGTGTCGCGCAAGCGCGTCGGTTTCCGTTCGGTGAGTGCAGCAATGAACGCCGGGAAATCAGGTAGTCCTGGCGGAACCGCATTAGCCAGCGCCTCCATTCCCATGCTGAAGACGAGCCGGTGCCGTTTGCGGATGTCCGCTGGAAGCTGGTTTTCCAGCCCCACCAGCCAATTACTGATGCCGGGATTGGACTCGGTGGACCCCAGAACCGACAGACTGGTCAGGACGTTATAGGCTGGTTCCAGGCCCAGGGTGATGGTTGGGCGTTGCGGTGTGAGTACAAACATGCGGCCATTGTACCACCTCTCAGTCGGTAGCTGGTTCGACTGCCATTATCTCGTCTGGACGGGCGACCGCCTCATGGTCGGGTAGAATCTCCTCGATGTCGCGGATGAAGGGGAAAACGTAGCCCAACAGCGCTGCCGCCGTACCGATCAAACCTGTTGCGATGAATATCAGGGCAATACCAGCGCCAGGACCACTACCAACAAGATCGCTGAATACAGGTTCAAGCGATCCGCCGGGCAGCATGGCCGGTCCAAAAACCCTATCGGCCAGAAAGCCTGAGAGGAGCATGGCGACGGGTACAGTAATCTGAGCAATGAGCCGGCGGACGGCGAAAACCCGTCCCTGTAAGTCGGGTGCGACTTTTGACTGCCAGATTGCTTGATTCGAGCCGTTCAGTATGGGTACGAAAAACATGGTGAAGAACGCGCCAATTGCCCAGATGACCATACCCCCGCCCAATCCGATTACCGCCCGCCCCAGGAGGCCGCTGAGCGCCAT
>CAYQJO010000351.1:0-4037 GCA_964417785.1 uncultured Anaerolineaceae bacterium
GGCGCGCCTGCTCCACCCCGGCGTTCAACCCATGAAAAATCTCGGTGCCACCGTCGGCCCTCATCATTGCCACCAGCGACCGCATCTCCGTTTTGTCGATCACGGGTGCGGCTGGGATCAATACATCGGCCCGGTCGCTGAAGCTGACCACCGAAAGCACATCATCAGGCGTCATCTGGTCGATGATCTGGCGAGCCGCGATCTTCACCTTGTCAAGACGCACACCCCGCATCGACGTACTGCGATCAAGGACCAAAATGAGATTAAGCCGGGTGTTCCTGGTCTCCTGGCGCGATTCCTGGCGCATGGGTACCACTTCCAACAGCAGGTAGATCACCTGCGGCTCGTCCAGTGTGCTCAAAACGCGTTTGCTGGGTGTTACGCGCAGCGTGAAATAGTTCGGTTCGCCCTGGTACTTGCGGCGCGCCATGTCATATTGAACCCGGCGGCGCGCGTTACCCAGTATTTCGTAGGCGGTGGCAATATCGCGGAACTGGACATCTGCACCTTCGTTGGGATTGGCGTCAGGATGGAAACGCCGTGCCGCGATCCGGTACGCCTCCCGGATGTCGTCCTGGGTAGCTTCGGGTGGCACGCCCAAAATTGTGTACAGGTTTTGCGATGCGTCCATCAGAAAAGAAACGTTGCCTTTGCTATCTAACGCTAGCCGGGCACATAGACCAGGATGACCGTGATGTTGTCGGGTCCCCCGCGCGCGTTCGCCATCTGAACGAGTTGATCACAGGCCGTTTGGGGATCGCTGTGCTGGGCAATGGTCTCAAGCATGGCCTCCTCCGAAACCATGTTCCACAAGCCATCACTGCATAATAAAAGCCGCGACCGGGGCGGCAGACGGCGAGTAATGGCGTCAACATCCAACACATCGCTCTGCCCAATGGCGCGATAAAGGACATTGCGTTGCGGGTGTTCGGCGGCCTCTTCTGGTGTCAAATGATCTAGCTCGATCAGGCGTTGCACCAACGAATGATCGCGCGTGATCTGTTCGATGCCATCATCGGTGATCAGGTAGGCACGGCTATCACCTACATGGGCGATATAGGCCAGATCACCGACGATCACAGTGGCGGTGACCGTCGTGCCACCTTCGGGAATAGCGTCTGTGACGGCATCATTGGCCTCCTGGACAGCCATCCGCAAGACATCCGCAATGGCGGGCCGATCCGCGTCACCCATTTCCTGTTTCAAAACAGGCACCAGTATCTCGTTCAGGACATAGCGCGCCACCACTCGCACGGTGATGGCCGAAGCACGCTCGCCTTCCTGGTGACCGCCCATACCATCCGCTACCACAAACAGCCCCACGTCTGGCACATTATCGCTACTGGTGCTGGCCGAAATCATGCCATAGACGGAGTCTTGATTGTTGCCGCGTCCCATCCCCATATCGCTCAACTGGCCGAAGAGTAGCCGCTGCCCTGGCTTGGGCACAACGGTTTCGAGCGGCGGCAAAGGTCGCGTCCCCAAAATGGCAGTCCCAGCCCCGGACGGGTCACTACCTGGCAAGGGCGTGACATCTTGCGCCACCTCAAGCGGGCTGTCGGCCACGTCCGCCGGTGGCGATGGCTCCTCCTCAGATTGATCGGAGGCCTCGATAACCGGCTCTTCTGGCGACGGGACGGACGCTTCATCCTCATGAGTGATTGTGATGTCATCTTCGCTGGGTTTTGGGCTGGAATTACCTGATAACCCCAGCACACGACGCAAGAACTCCATAATGTTTTCTCCGGCAGATCACGCCTTGAGTGCGTAAATCCGATGATCTTTGGACCCAATATACACCACACCATCATGAACAGCGGGCGATGAAATGATAGCGCCTTGCGTCTCATAACTCCAGCGCAACTGTCCCGTTTTGGCGTCCAGGCTATACACCTTGCCATCCGCCCCACCAAAATACACCACGCCATCCACGTAAGCAGGCGAGGAAGTCACCTGTCCTTCGGTCTCGAAATGCCACCGTTCTTTGCCGCTGGACACGTCGATGGCGTACAAATTGCCATCCACCGAGCCGATGTAAATCTTGCCATCGCCGAGCGCGGGCGAAGAGATCACGGGTCGGTTGGTACGATAGGCCCACACCTTCCAGCCATGCGCCACCTCCAGCGCATAGACGTGCCAGTCCATCGAGCCAAACATGATCAAGCCTTCATGCGCCAATGGCGAGGAGTACACAGCACGCTTGGCTTTGAAGCGCCATACCAACTGGCCCGCCAGGTCCAGGCCGACCACGTACCCCGACTCCTGGCCAACTACAATCAATTCCTCGGTGACCAGCGGTCGCGTCCGGATCGGATCGCCGCCTTCCCACGTCCATTGGGTACGCCCGGTAGCAGCACGCACAGCATACAGCGTTCCGTCGTCGCTGCCGAAGAACACATGACCATGGGTGACCACCGGGGACGATTGCACCGGGCCTTTGGTGGGAACAGTCCAGGCCAGTTGGCCCATCCGCATCTCAACTGCATAGAGCAGGTGATCCAGCGATCCAAAGACCACCACGTTTTCCTCTTCGGCCACCGCCGGGGATGATACGATGCCATGTTCGGTCGGGTACTTCCACCGGAATGACCCATCGCTGATATCCAACGCATAGAGGTTGTTATCGCGTGCGCCCACGTATAACGACCCTTTGTAGATCAATGGCGACGAGCGGATTTCATCTTCGCACGAAAAAACCCACAAGGGCTTGACGCCCTCCTCCACCCACTCGGAGGCATCTTCCTCATCGGCCTCGACCTCGATGCTGGCCATCGCCGGAGCGCCCGGTTTAGGTTGCGTCAACTTCTCCAACGCCTCCTTCATGCCCGTCGCATCGGGATAGCGATCATCCGGTTTGAAACTGAGCGACTTCATGATCACCGCGTCAAAGGCGGGTGGTACTGCCGAGTTAACATCACGGATGGGGCGCTCGGCGAAGGTGAACGGCGGCTCCAGGCGGGGATCACGGCGCGTCAGGATGTGGTGCAGCGTGGCCCCAACACCGTAGACATCGCTTGACGGGCTGGCCTCGCCACGATACTGTTCTGGCGCGGAATAGCCTTCGGTGCCGATCAGGGTACCGGGCAGCCCTTCCTGGAAAATCTTGGCAATCCCAAAATCCACCAGCCGCAGCCGACCATGCTGGTCGATCATGACATTTGAAGGTTTGACATCACGAAAGATAACCGGTTCGGGCTTCTGGTGATGAAGATAGCCCAGCACGTCACACAGATCAATGGCCCATTGCAAGACCATATCAACCGGCAGAAATTCAGGCGAAGCATTGAGAATTTGCTCCAGATCGCGCCCGTTGATGTATTCCATCACCAGGTAGGCACGGGTTTTGCTGGGGAAGTAATCGTATATCTCTGGCACCGCTGGATGGCTCAGCGAGGCCAGCATATCCGACTCGCGCTCAAATGTCTTGAGCGTCATCTCGCGCATGGCCTGGTCTGTCGAAAGATTTAGCATTTCCTTGACAGCCACATGGCGCACGACGTTAGGGAAACGAAGGTCTCTGGCCTGGTAAACGGACCCCATGCCGCCCACACCGATTACACCCGTAATACGGTAACGCCCCTGTAGGACGGAGCCGGGTTGCAGGGCGCTATCGCTAGGCTGTTCAGGCAGATTCCTGGCAAATTTTTGTGTATCAACCATCGAGTGCAACCTCTAATACATCCAAATGAGCAGGGGTGTGGGGCCGAATCGTTGGATAGCCAACCGCTTTGTGGCTATTATAGTGTTCCCATAGGGTTCTCGCAATCACTGCGAGAAGGATGATCGATGATACCTGAAACACCCCATTATCTTAACACTACAACAATTTTCCGTTATTGGCCAGTCCAGAACCTGCCGAACAATGGCCTATTTCCCTGTGCGGGGCACGCTGCGACCCTGTGCCAGTAATACTTGAAATGGGCAAACGTTCTGCATTAACAGTTACAAAAATGCACTATTGTGTGATTCATGCCGGAAAAACCAGGAGAAAACAATGATGCGCCTGCGCCGTTTGAAAGTCGCTTTGATCTTGACTC
>CAYQJO010000352.1:0-4033 GCA_964417785.1 uncultured Anaerolineaceae bacterium
GTCCCACATTATACCCCTATTTTCCCCCTCTCCGATTTGTGGGTAATGTATAGCTGTGGGAGAAGGGGTCGGGGGATGAGGGGGCAAATAATAGCGGACTTTGCAAAAGCCCTGCACAAAGGACGAGGATGTCACGTTCATTCATTATTATGGCGGCCCTGCTGGGCGCAACCGCTGTGGCCCTGGGTGCATTCGGGGCGCACGGTCTGGAATCGACACTGGAAGTCAACGACCGTGTGGATACATTCGAGACCGCCGCACGTTATCACATGTACGGGGCGCTGGCACTGCTGGCGGTCGCGTGGCTGGTCGACCATCTGAAGCACCGGCTGGTGATCTGGGGCGGTTATTTGATCGCCACCGGGACGGTGATCTTCTCCGGCAGCCTGTATATTCTGGCGATAGCTGATCTTGGTTTTATGGGAGCGGTCGCCCCCATCGGTGGTACGGCGTTGGTCGCCGGTTGGGGATGTATCGGGTGGGCGGCCTGGCGTCAGACCGCCGCAAACTCTTCCTGAGTGGACACCCGCAGCACAACGCCGAGAGCGTGACCGATAAAGTGCGTCTGGTCGCCGACGCGCAGTTGCAGCGGTCCGTCAAAGGGGGCCTTTTCCAGAAGTTTCAGCGGCACACCGGGTCGCAGTCCCAGGCTGTCCAGATAATGCAGTTTCTCGGCGTCGTGTGTATTGACGCGGCTCAACACATAAACTGACCCCACCGCACCTTCCGTCAGGGGCCTATCTTGCACCTGCGGCATGATGCCGTCAATTGACGGTATTGGCTCACCGTGTGGGCAGCGACGCGGATACCCGGCCATGACTTCCATACGGTTGACGACCGGGTCGCCCACCGTCACACCGAGCGCGTCGGCGGCGTCATGTACCTCGTGCCAGCCAAATTTCATCACATCGACCAGGAAACGTTCGACCAGACGATGCCGCCGGATGCTCATTAACGCCTCGTGTTCTCCGTCGGGCGTCAGGGCGATTCCTTGATAAGGTTCGTGAACAAGATACCCGGCCTCTTTTAGACGCTGTACCATGCGGGTCACCGCCGGAGCGGAAACACCCATCACCTGCGCCAACGCTGAAGTCGAGACATAAGGGTTATCAGCCTGATAATAGGCCAGCCGATAGGCCTCTGCCAGGTACTCTTGCATTGCAGCGCTAGCAGACATTTGAGCCTTTATAATTTCTATCATCTATGTCTAAAATAATACAGGCACCACATAAAGATTGCAAGCGGTAAAATCCAGGTTTTAGTCTGCGTTAATCCTCTTGTGGCAGTGCCAGCAGGTAAGCTATAAGGGTGTCGAGATCGTCGGTGGTCAGGTCAGCCACCCGCTGATGTTCACCCGGCAAAATGAACACATCGCGGAGTGTCGCCGCTCGTCCATCGTGGAAATACGGCGCACTCAACCACAGCCAGTCGAGCGTAGGTGTGTCGAACGTCCCGCCGGTGCCGACGTCGTATGACTGCCCACCCTCACCCGTATGGCACTCGGCACAGCCCAGTTCGGTAAACAACTCGGCACCGCGTGCGCCTGCTGGTGCGGTCGGAGCCGGTGGCCGGGGCAGTTCCAGCAGATAGGTCACCAGCGTATCCATATCAAGCGACGAAGCATCGTGCAAATCTTCCAGCAGGCCGGTCCCGGCCTGCAAAGCCCGAATCTTGGTCTCCACTGCCGCCAGCGAACCCCATTCGCCGATCCAACCATATGGCGCGGTGTCGGCCAGGCCATAGAGGACCGGCGTATTGTAATCCCACACACGCCCATCGGAGAGGCCATCAAAGTGGCAACTGGCACAGCTAATGTAGGGAGCGTGTGCCATGCGCGGATCGTTCGCCGAGTGGAACAACTGCGCCCCCAGCAGGACATCGACCGAGACCGTCAGTTCGCTGATAGGAAAGACCTCGATCCGTTCCAGCGTGCGCGTAGCGATGGCGGTCAGCGAGCCGTCGATCATGTTGTGGACATAAAGCACACTGCTATCCCGGTTGAGCAGCACACCACGCGGATTCGCACCCACCTGGAGATGGGCAAGCGCCAACCCGGTGTTCAGATCAATGACCGATAGATCGTCACTGCCAGCGTTCACAACATAGAGCCAGTCGCGCACCGTATCGACCGCCGCCGCAAAGGGCATATTGACCGGGCGGTCGGCGTAATCCAGCGCATAACGGCCATCGCGCCTGAGTGTACCCAGGTCCATCACATTGACGACCGGCAGCACCCGCGAGTCGTAGGTTGGTGCTGGATTATCGGCATACAGACGGCTCTGCGGCAGGTAAGCGCGTCCGGTGGTCGGATCGACCGCCACTGCCTGCGACAGCGCCGCGCCGGTATGTACCGTCTGCACCAGTGTATTCTGTGGCAGATGAATCAGGCTGAGTTCACCGCTCCACAGATGTGAGACATACAGAAAATCGCCCCAGACGGTCAAACCCGCCGGAAATGCCGGGACCGGGATACGATCCAGCACATCACCCGTCAGCACGTCGAGATGCACCACCTCACTGCTGCCCTGGACCGTCACATAAGCGCTGGTATCATCAGCGGCCACCACCGCATACGGCAGTACACCGACCGGATATGCCGTCACCTCGACCCGCTCCGCCATGTCGATCACCGAGAGCGTGCCAGATGCCCGGTTGACCACCAAACCCAACGCAGCATCAGATGTAAACGCCACACTGCGCGGATCATCGCCCACCGCAATCTCCGCCAGCAGCAGCCGCTGGGCCAGATCGACAATCGACATGGTATCGTTCAACATATTGGCGGCGATCAGGGTGCGGCCATCACCGGCCAGCGCAATAGACCCACTCGGCACCACACGGACATTGGCGGCAGGCAGGTTATACAGCGGGCGATCACCCTGGGCGTAGACCAGCAGCGCCGCACTTAACATCAACCCGATGACGAAGACCAGACGGTACTTATTCACCGATTACCCCCTCGAATGTCCGCAGACGATCATGGAATATCTGAACCGTTCGCGTTCGGATCAGCGCGTCGCCGTTCTCATCCAACCCGGTGATAGCAACGGTGATCGTCACCACATCCGAGGCCGATGGCCCCTCACCGCGTCCTTCGAATTCCAGGTTGGGGAACTCACGAGCCAGCGTGGCCGGATTATACTGGTAGGAGATATTACCGCCAAAAATTTGCAGCGTCCCTGCATCCAGCACATACGATGGCGTGCGAACCATGTAGTATGCGGCAGCATCGGTCCAACCAGCGGGAACACTGGATGTGATGTTGAATGCTGTCCCCGGTCGCACGCTGATGTCCACGCCTTGCGTCCAATCCAGCGGTAATGCATCGGGTGCCGTGACAAATACCGGAAAAGTATCGTCAGGCGTCCCCAGGATACCCCCCACCGGCAGCGGCGGCTCTGGCATCCCGGCGGAGGAAAAACCTGCCGGTGTAGCAATGATACGCACCGTCCACACACCGATCTCATCAAGCATAAAATCGTTGGCCGGATCGTAGAAATAGCCCGTCGCATTGGTTAACCCCTCGAAGCGGCGCACGCTACCCGATGGCGACGTTATCGTAACGGCGACCTGCGAGGTCAGCGTAGGGGCGACCTGTCCAACCGCGGCCAGCGTATCGCCCTGAACCATCACCTGCCCCGGCTGCAACCCGGTTGGATGAAAAAACAGATCGTACTCACGCTCACGCACGGTCAGCAGTGGGCGGTCGCGGATGAGGTTATACGGCGCTGAAACGGTGACTTCCCCGTCATCGACGACCGCCAGCGCGGCATAGGGCGCAGTATCGCTGATTCCAGCCTCACCGTTGCGCACGACGGCCCCACCGAACAGGAACAAATAATCGCCGGGACGGTTGCTCCCGGCACCAATCTGCGCGTTGAAGTTGTCGTCACCATCCCAACCCAGTGGCAGCGCCGGATCGTCCAATCCCAGGATATACTGGCTGGCGGTCACATCAGGCCGGGTGGCACTGATATAAGCATAGGCTTCGTTGACGAAGAAATCCGGGCGCAGTGCCGGGCCGATGGTGTCC
>CAYQJO010000353.1:0-4002 GCA_964417785.1 uncultured Anaerolineaceae bacterium
CCTTCGTCGTGGGGGTGTGCTTTTCCGGCGAAGATCAACTGGACGGGGCGATCCGGGTTATTGAGCATGCGACTGAGGCGTTCGGGATCGCGGAAAAGCAGGGTGGCGCGTTTATAGGTGGCGAAACGGCGGGCAAAGCCAATGGTCAGCGCATCGGGGTTGAGGACTTCGTCGGCGGCGTCGATGGCGGACTGCGAGACGCCACGCTGGATAAGCTGCTTGCGCAGGCGTTGGCGGGCAAAAGCGACCAGACGCTCGCGGCGGCGTTCGTGTGTGCGCCAGAGTTCTGAATCCGGGATGGCTTCGACGTCCTTCCAGATGGCGGGATCGGACTCATTGATGCGCCACCGGGGATTCAGGTAGCGGTCGAACAGGGATTGCATTTCGCCGCTGACCCAACTGAGCATGTGGATGCCGTTAGTAACGGCGGCGATGGGAATCTCGTCCTCCGGCAGGTTGGGGTAGACCCACTGCCACATACGGCGCGAGACGGCCCCGTGTAACTGGGCTACGCCGTTGGCACGGGCGGACATGGCCTGCGCCCAGACGGACATGGAGAACAGTTCGTAGTCGCCCATGTTTTCGCGGCCCAGGTCGATGAACTCTTTGCGTGACAGGCCGAGTTCCTGGTAGTAGTCGGTGAAGTGTTCGTCGATGAGATCGAAGCCGAAGCGTTCGAGACCGGCGGAGACGGGGGTGTGGATGGTGAAGACGTTGTTGGCTTTGACGATTTCGCGGGCGTCATAGAACGAGAGATTGTGTTCGTTCATCACCTGACGAATGCGTTCCATCATCAGGAACGCCGAATGGCCTTCGTTCATATGGCAGATGGTAGGGCGCAGGTTGAGGGCTTCCAGCGCTCGGATACCGCCGATGCCCATGAGGATTTCCTGGCGGATGCGCTGGCGGCGGTCGCCACCGTAAAGGCGGTCGGTGAGGTCGCGGTCTTCGGCGAGTGTGTTATCCGGGATGTTGCTATCCAGGAGGTAGAGCGGCACGCGCCCGACCTGGACTTTCCAGATTTGTGCATAAAGCTGGCGACCGGGCATGGGTACACTGATTTTGATGGGGTTGCCATGCTTATCTAGCTGCAAGCTGAGCGGCAGGTTGGAGAGGTCGTTGAGCGGGTACGATTCCTGCTGGTAGCCGTCGGCGTTGAGATACTGCTGGAAATAGCCTTCCTGGTAGATAAGGCCGAGGCCGACCAGGGGGATACCGAGATCGCTGCTGCTCTTGAGATGGTCACCGCTGAGGATGCCCAGGCCGCCGGAATAGTTTTGCAGGCTTTCGGTGAGTCCGAATTCCATCGAGAAATAGGCAATGGTGGGTTTTTCAATATGGCCGTATTTCTCCTGATACCAGGTGGTCTCCGGGTTCATGTACTCGTCAAAGGCAGCACAGACCCGGTGGAAGTGTGACATGAACGCACCATCGTGTTGCAGTGCGTCCAACCGCTTCTGATTGACCAGCCCCAGCATCAGCACCGGGTTGTGGTTGGTGGAGAGCCACAGGTCGGGGTCGATGCGGCGGAACAGAGTCGTAGTTTCGTTGTCCCATGCCCAACGCAGGTTGTAGGCCAGTTCTTTTAACCGTTCTAAAGCTTTGGGGAGGTTCGGCTTTACACTGACGGTTGCGACAGGTGTAATCATACGAACGAAAGCTCCTATTGTCATATGCAGAATGAACTTCAGGGCATAAGGATAACCCGACTTAGAAGCCCATGCCAGCACGATTTGTGCGATGCTAAGTTTGTATTCCCGTTTTTTGTGCGATATGATGCTGGTAATGAAGGGTCTGTGTGCTAGAATGAGTGCGCAACCGGCGCTGGATGTTTCGTAAGGAGATGCGTAATGCTCAAGAAAGATGTCCTCAAGAAAGGCAAAGTCGTCAAGGTGACGTTCTACACGCAGAAGTTACCGGACGCCCAGGAGGTCTATCTGGTCGGAGACTTCAACGGCTGGGATGAGACGACACATCCGATGGATCGGCTGAAGGATGGACGCTACAAAATTGTTGTTCAGCTAGACCCGAACAAGGAATACCAGTTCCGCTACTGGGTTGATGGTGAATGGCATAATGAGTGGGAGGCGGACAAATACGCTCCCAATCCCTTCAGTGGCGATAATTCCGTTGTCGATACGGCGGTCAAATAAAGCAGAAGGGCCGCCGGACTGGCGGCCCTTTGTTGGTCAGTACCCGACGGTGGTGTTATCCGGTACCGTTTTATTCGGGAATGATTCAAAGTCACTCATGTCCAGGTCAGTTCCCAGAACGCAACTGTGGCCGATGGTGTGATCTTCTGGAACATGGGTGTTCTTGCCCACACAGGTGATACCCAGTGTAGAGCCATCTTCCGGGATGCGGCCTACTCTGGCATTGCGCCCCACCACGACGATCTTATCCAGAATGCAGCGCTCCACAACCGCACCGGCTTCGACATAGCTGTCGTTGAGGATGACCGAGTCGCGGATGACCGCGTTAGGTCCGATGTAGACGCCCGGTGAGAGGACGGAGTTCTCTACGACGGCTCCGCGTGCCACGATGGCCCCGTCGGTGATATAGCTGTGGCCGATCTGTGAACCGCTGTGAATGCGCACCGGCGGGCGTTCCTCACTGCGCGTGTGGATGATCCAGGTGCGGTCGGCCAGGTTGAGCGAGGGCGGTGTGTGCAGCAGGTCCATGTGGGCTTCCCAGTAAGCCTCAACGGTGCCGACATCGATCCAGTAGCCGCCATAGGGATAGGCGAAGACGTTCATACCCTGTTCGATCATGTAGGGGACGAGATCGGTGCCGAAGTCATGTGAGGAGGCTGGATTCTGCTGGTCGATCTTGAGCATCTGCTCCAGGACGGCATAATTGAAGACATAAACCCCCATGCTCGCCAGATTGCCGGGCGGGTTTTTGGGTTTCTCGATCCAGTTTTTGATGCGGTAGTTGTCGTCCACATCGGTGATCCCGAAGCGGCTTGCGTCTTCAATGGGCACGCGGATGGTGCAGACGGTGGCGTCCGCGCCGTGTTCGCGGTGGAACTGGATCAGGACGTCGTAGTCCATTTCGTAGATGTGGTCGCCGGAAAGAATGAGAACGTATTCCGGGCGACCTTGACGGACGAAGTTCAGGTTCTGGGCAACTGCGTCGGCGGTCCCGGCGTACCAGTCGGTGTCGAAGTGGCCCTTATAGGGCTGCAAAA
Source organism: uncultured Anaerolineaceae bacterium (assembly GCA_964417785.1). GTDB lineage: Bacteria > Chloroflexota > Anaerolineae > Aggregatilineales > Phototrophicaceae > DAOTUL01. The sequence continues at coordinate 3,191 of CAYQJO010000353.1, forward strand.
TCTGCACACCGCCGGTGAAGGTGCGGTCAAGGTCCCAGGGGCGGCCCTTGCCAATGTGATCGTTGAGGCTGTGGGGGCGATACTGGGTGAGGATGAGGATGTCGAAAATGTTGGAGTTGACACAATTGCTGAGGGTGAAGTCGATAATGCGGTACTTTCCGGCGAAAGGCACGGCAGGCTTGGCCCGTTTGACCGTCAGAGTTTTCAGGCGTGTTCCTTTGCCCCCGGCCAGAATGACAGCTTTGACTTTCACAATGTTATCCCTTCTTTTTATTATCCAATGCTTTGCGATAGAGTTCGGCGTACTTGCTGGCGCTTTTGTCCCAACTAAAGTCCTCTGTCATGCCACGATGCTGCATACGCCGCCATGCGTGGCGACGGTGCCGCCAGGTATCTAAAGCCCAGCGCAAGGTACCGAGTACGGCTTCCGGTTGTTCCCAGGCGAAGACGAAGCCTGTCCCCTGGATACCGTCGCCGTTGTCGTAATTGACCACTGTATCCGCCAGCCCGCCGGTTTCACGGACCAGCGGCAGCGCACCATAGCGCATGGCGATCATCTGTCCCATGCCACAGGGTTCAAAGTGGCTGGGCATCAGGAACAGGTCACAACCGGCGTAAATCTGCTGTGCAACCGCGCCGTCGTATTGCAGGATGCAGCGGGATTTCCAACCGAAATCCTGTTCAAGCTCTCGGAATGCCTCTTCCAGGTCCGGTTCGCCGGTGCCTAACAGTACAAACTGGACATCCTCGTTTTCGGCCAGAAATTGGCGCAGGGCGGGCAGGGCCAGATCAAAGCCCTTTTGCCACACCAA
>CAYQJO010000354.1:0-3977 GCA_964417785.1 uncultured Anaerolineaceae bacterium
GCGTGTATGGCGGCGGCAATACGTGGGCCAACACCGGGGACGGCCTGTAACTGCGGAATGCTGGCGTTTGAAATGGCGGTCAGATCGTGATTGAAGTGGCCCAGCAGCGACCGCATAGTTTTGCCGCCCAGGTGACGGGTCAGGCTGAGTGCGACCCAGGCTGGATCAGCCACACGTTACTCTTCCTCATAATATTCGATCAATGAGAGCAGCATCGTGTTCATGAAGGTGTTCACCTGACGCAGCAGCAGCGCCCACTCAGGCGCACTGCGCGGCGGCGTGACTTCCGACCAGGTGAGGATAGCGTTAATCACGAAATCGCTGAAATAGAAAAATCCGCGCAGCGCCTGCGGAACCGTCAACCCATCCTCCGTCAGGAGTTTGGCATAATCTTTGCCGAGGCGAATAGCGGATGAAAGCCCCTCATCTGGTGCGCCGGTGGCGAGGTACATCCGCAGTGCCTCCAGCGTATCGCGCCCCAGGGTACGCATCGCAACACGGGATGTCTCCGCCATCGCCGCATACCAGGGTACTGTTTCCAGATTACCTCCGCCGACATCCATACGCGTCTGGCCCAGGGCATTCTGGATAATCACCTGAATTTCAATCGGTTGAAGCTCACCTTGCGACTGCGCATATTGTGTCAGGTCTGTTTTGCGGAAGCGACGGTGACCGCCCGGCGTCCGACGTGACGGTAGATCGCCCTTATCTGCCCAATTGCGAACGGTCGCCGGGTGAACGCCGAGGATATCGGCAGCACGACGTAGGCTGACCCATTCCGATGTATCGCTGGTCATGTAAATGCCTGTTCTCGCTAAAGTCTACAAACATTATATCACTCATTTACTTTTAATGCTGCGCTCTCAGCGACTCAAACGCGATCCCAATAACACATCCAGATCGATGTATTGGCCGTTCCGGAGGACCCGCATCGAAACCGTCTGACCGGGGCGCGTGTTTACGGCAAGGTAACTGATGAGCGAGTCAAAGCCAGTGATTGGCGCTCCATTGATGGATACAATGACATCGACCGACTGGTTTGTACGGTTCAGAATGCCGCCGTTGTCCGCTGGTCCACCGTTTTCAATGCCGGTGATGGCGACACCGCGCAGGTTATTGGGCAAATTGTAGAACTGCATGTAGTCAAGCGTGATGTCGTCTCCGTTGATACCCAGGTAGCTGTAATCGACCGTACCCGCTTCGATCAATTCAGTTGCGACCCGGCGCACCAGGTCGCTGGGGACAGCGAATCCAACACCGGAGTTGGCTCGCACCTCACTGAGAATCTGTGTGTTGACGCCGATGACTTCACCGTTCAGGTTGAGCAGCGGTCCCCCGCTGTTACCAGGATTGATGGCGGCATCGGTCTGGATGACTCCACCGACACGGAACTGCGCCAATCCGGGTATGGTGCGTTCCAATGCACTGATGATGCCCTCGGTCAGGGTCCAGCGCTGGCCGAAAGGACTGCCAATTGCCAGCGCCTGCTGACCAATCACCAGTTGCGACGAGTCGCCAAACTGGGCTGGTACCAACCGCTGCGGCGGCACATTTACCTGCAGCACTGCAATATCGGAGTCGGGATCGGTGCCGATCAATTCGCCTTCGACAATAGTACCGTCCAGGAAATTAATGACGATCCGATCCGCGCCATCGACCACATGGTTGTTGGTCACAATATGGCCGGCCTGATCGATGACGAAGCCCGAACCGGAGCCAACCTGTTGAAACACCCGTCCACGCTGCTGGTCGATGCTAATCGAGACCACCGATGGACTGATCGAGTCGTATAGATCGGCCAATGCCTGCTCATCATCCGTCAGGGTGTTGATGGCTGTGGCTGTGCCGAGTGTACCAAAAACCAAACCGAACACCAGAAACACGACTGGCAGCAAACGATTGTGTTTCATGACAAGTACCTCAATGTTTTCTATTTGTTCTGAAATCGTAACATGAAGAGGCTTAGAAATGTCTGAAATCTTAAAGTGGGTTACTATAGGAGTACCGCTAAAACTTGGAGACAGATATCCATGTCCAGCCTACATTTATGGCATGCACTCGCCCCAGGGCCACAACCACCTGACGTAATCTACACGGTTGTCGAAGTCCCTAAAGGCAATCGTAACAAGTACGAATACAGCAAGACAGCCGGTGTGATCAAACTGGACCGTGTGCTGTATAGCCCACTGCACTATCCGGGGGATTATGGTTTTATCCCTCAGTCCTACTTTGAAGACGGCGACCCGATGGATGTACTGGTGATGATGAACGCCCCGACTTTTCCCGGATGTGTCATCGAAGCGCGACCGTTGGGGATGTTCAAAATGATCGACAAAGGCGAAAGAGACTATAAAGTTCTGGCCGTCCCGGCGACCGATCCCAACTTCGATGATTATCGTGATCTGGACGACCTACCACAGCATTTCCCCAAAGAAGTCGCCCATTTTTTTATGGTGTATAAGCATCTCCAGGGTGCTGAAACCGTGAACGAAGGCTGGGTAGCTGGTGCCGAAACCAAAAAAGCGATTCTACACTCCATGCAGGTCTACCAGGAGAAATTTCCGTCGGGACGCGGTGTTTAGCTTTCCTGTTCGGCTTTGCGCTTTTCCTGTTCGATGAACTCCTGAAGCTGTGCCGGTGTGCGGATGGTCTGGCCCCATTGTGAGCTTTCCTCATTCATGATGGTCAGCGTACTCTGGGCAAAGGCTCGCATGCTAGCACGGTAGGTGAGATCATCCATCACCTCCAACGGTGACAGCGCATCGGCCTCTTCCAGGTTGTCGAGGGCAGCCTTATAGACATTGGTGAGCTTATCCCACTGGTAAAGATCGGCCAGAGTGCTGAACGCCGCACCGAAAGCCGGCAGTACAATCGCCGCAATTGCCAGAAATCCGATCACAAAATCCGCCGCAGCACAATAATTGGGGGCGGCGTCGGCACGGCATACGCCGCCAGTTGTGGCGACCAGCAGACCCGCCGCTGCTGCCGCCACCCCGGTCAGGAAGGCGAACAACGCCCGGTAAAGATTGACCTGGGAAGCAGCTCGACGGTAATTCCTGACTGTCTGCGTGTAGTAGTTTTTCTGGTCTTTCAGCGCGAAGCGGTCGAACAATTCGCTGCGAGCTTTCATCTCACTTCGGTTCACTGATCACCTTCCTTGCTGGTAAAGAACCGCCGTTGAGCTTGGCCGCACGCTGCGACAACAGCATCTGCCGTCTGTATCCGGTGGCGGTATCGTAGGGTTCAAGGTTTGCCAGATAACGAAAATACTCCTGGCGCAGCATCTCGGCGCATTTGCGGTTGGACATCCACAACTGCATGGGGGGTTCACGTCCGCTGATGGTCGCCAGGAAGACAGTCAGCAGCGAGACCAGTGTCTCACAAAACGCCAGAAACGGCACCAGCAGCGGATTGCTGCTAATGGAGAGTCCCAGCAGACCGCCAAGCAGTGTGGCAAGCGCGGCCAGCAAGATATAGCTGATTTGAAAGAGACGGTAGCGGTTCTGTTGCAGTTTGGCCTCGTAATCACGCTGGCGAAAGAGCGGCAGCAACTCCTGATTGAGATGCTCGATATCAGCCCGGATGCGCAGAGCCGCGTCTTTATCACCGATGGTGCGTAGATAGCGGATTAATGTGGCATCGTCGATAATGCGGAAGTCATTGTTGGGCGGTGGAAAGCGGAGGCGCGGCATTTGTTTGCGCCACGCCGACCACCGCTTGCGGTGTGTCCGGTTCTTCTCCTGGCTGATGGGTTGATCTTCACTCATGGATGGTCGGCTCTCACGATCAAACTGGGTAAAGTATAACGCAAGTTGGGCTTGTCAACCGGGGCATTCTGGTATAAACTTCTGGAAAAATGGGCAATTAGCTCAACTGGCAGAGCGTCTCGTTGACGTCGAGAAGGTTATAGGTTCGAGTCCTATATTGCCCACAATCTAAGACTTCACTCGAACAGGCGACCATACGGTCGTCTTTTT
>CAYQJO010000355.1:0-3964 GCA_964417785.1 uncultured Anaerolineaceae bacterium
ATGACACTCACCGACTTCATCCGCGCCATGCCGAAGGTGGAACTGCATGTCCATTTCCAGGGGGCGACCCAACCCGAGACACTGCACAAGCTGGCACGGCACAATGGTATTACGCTGCCAGCGAACGACCTGGACGAGTGGTATCGCTTCACCACCGCCGACCATTTCTTCGCCACCTATGATCTGATCTGCACCTGCTTCTGCACCGAAGACGATCTGGAACTGGCAATGCGCGAGTTCATCCAGGGGCAGGCGCAGCAAAACATCGTCTACACCGAAGTGACCTATACACCCAACCGGCGCATGCCCTTCGACCGGCAGCTTGCCGCCCTCAATCGTGGACGGGCCTGGGGCGAAGCCGAATACGGTGTCCAGGTCCGCTATGTGATTGACATCCCGCGTGAGGTCAGCCCGGAAGACGGCTTGATGATCGCTGATTGGGCCATCAGCGGGATGGATCAGGGTGTGGTGGCCTTTGGCCTGGGCGGAGCCGAACACGATGATCCGGCAGAGAAATTCACGGATGCCTTCGCCCGGACCCGTGCTGCCGGACTGCCATCGGTGCCACATGCGGGCGAAACCGCCGGACCGGAAAGCATCTGGGCCGCGCTGGATATACTGCACGCCGAACGTATCGGGCATGGGGTGCGCTGCCTGGAAGACCCGGCACTGGTCGATGAACTGCGCCAGCGCCAGATTCCGTTAGAAGTCTGCCCGACCAGCAATGTGTGCCTGGGGATGGTTCAGCGGCTGGAAGATCACCCGCTGCCACGCTTGATGGCCGCCGGATTGCAGGTGACGATCAACTCGGACGATCCACCGATGTTCAATACCACGTTGACCGATGAATACATCCGTGTAGCAGAAGCATTTGCTTTTGACCAGCAGACCCTCACTGGGCTGATGCTAAACGCTGTCAATGCCTCGTTTGCTGAGCAGCAACTCTTATCTCGCTTCTTGGAGAAAGAAGGTTAATGGATGCCGGTGAGCGTTACCAGTACAGTTATCGCGGCTGTTTCGTCTCGATGCTTCTGATTATCGTCGCTGTTTTTGTCATCATGACCCTCATCATGCTGCGCACAGATTATGTTTGCACCCGGCAAGCCGGTTTATGGACCCATGTCTACCCCGGAGCAACCGTTGTGGAGGAAAGCTACTCGTACCTGCAAATGTGGGGGATTGGCGACAGCGTGCGGGTGCTGACATCTGACGAGGCCGCGACCCGGGTCCGTATGTGGTATGTTGACCAGGATACCGAAGTCTCCAAAGCCACTGGCAAATCGCGCATCGGCACCCTGGGGACTTTCGCCACTCGCATCAGCGACAATCCCGACGGCAGTTTAATCGTCCAGTCGTTTGAATGTGTACCAGAATTCGATTTTTCACCTTACGGAATTGGAGGCGGTGGACAATGACCTTGCGGGAACGTTTACAGGACCCAACCCCATTACTCGCGGATGGCGCGATGGGTACGCTGCTGCATCAGCGCGGCGCGACCATTGACGCCTGTTTCGACGCCATCAACCTGACCGCACCGGAGATCATCCAGCAGATTCACCTGGACTACATCGAGGCAGGCGCACGGTTGATCGAAACCAACTCTTTCGGCTCCAACCGCTATAAACTGGCGGAGTATGGCCTGGGCAGCAAAGTCGAGCAGGTCAACCGGGCAGCGGTCGCCAATGTTCGCAAAGCGATTGAGCGCAGCGGGCGCGATGACGTGTATATTGCTGGGTCGGTGGGACCGCTGGGCGTGCATATGCGCCCCTACGGTCGGATCAACGAGGCAGAAGTCCGTGAAGCCTATACTGAACAACTCACGGCGCTGATCCAGGCTGGTGTCGATGCCATCCTGTTCGAGACCTTCAGCGACCACGCCGAGATTATCACGGCTATCGACATCGCAAAATCCGTTGCCCGGCCAGAGGGCAGAGACATCGTAGTGATCGCGCAGATGACCTTTGCCCAGGATGACCGCACCCTGCTGGGTTATCCGCCAGCGCGAGTGGCCCATGTGCTGCACCGCACAGGTGCTGATGTGATCGGTGTCAATTGCAGCGTCGGTCCCAACCAGATTTCCACCGTACTTGAGACGATGCGCCGTGCGGTCCCCGATCATCCCATGTCAGCCATGCCTAACGCCGGTTTTCCCTCAGCGGTGGGCGGACGGGTGATGTATCCGGCGTCGGCGGATTACTTTGGCGATTACGCCGTGACATTCAAAGCTATCGGCGCGTCGATCATCGGTGGATGCTGCGGGACCACGCCCGAACATATCGCCGCCATGCGCAAAGCGTTGGACGACCCTATGCGGTCGGTGCCGTTTATCCAGATCACCGAAAACGGCGAGGACGTGACCGAGCAGCTACCCGACCGACCGACCGAGCTTGCCGGACGGCTGGCGGAGGGTAAGTTCACTGTGACGGTCGAGATCGCGCCGCCGCGCAGTTTCACCGTCGAGAAACTGGTCAGCCGTGCCCACCTGCTGCGTGAGGCCGGAGCCGATCTGTTGGATGTAGCCGATACACCGGCAGCCCGTATGCGCATGAGTCCCTGGGCGGTGGCGCATGTGCTGCAAAATCAGGTTGGGATGGAGACGGTGCTGCACTTCCCCACACGCGGACGCAACCTGCTGCGTATTCAGGGCGATTTGCTGGCCGCACACGCACTCGATCTGCGCAATCTGTTTGTGACGATGGGTGATCCCACCCGGATTGGTGACTACCCCGACGCGATGGACGAGTACGATATTGTGCCGTCCAAATTGATAGAACTGATCAAACTTAAGATGAACAGCGGTCAGGATATGGCCGGCAGCTCCATTGGACGGCCAACGGCCTTTACCGTCGGCTGTGCCTTGAACATGTTCGCCGACGATCTCGACCGTGAGATACGCACATTGCAGCGAAAACTGGCCGCCGGAGCCGATTTCGCACTCGGCCAGGCGGTGTTTGAGCCGCACCGCATCGAGGTATTCCTGAAACGCTACGAGGAACTGACCGGGGAGACTTTCGCACTGCCGGTGATTATGGGCATCATGCCACTCTACAGCGTGCGTCAGGCAGCGTTCTTGCACAATGAGGTGCCGGGTATTTCCATTCCTGATGTGTTGATGAAGCGGATGGAGGATGCGGGCGATCAGGCACCAGAAGAGGGGGTCCGTATCGCTCAGGAACTGCTGCGGGCAATCCGGGGATTGACTGCGGGAGCTTATATCATTCCGGCGTTTAACAAGTACGAACTGGCTGCCGAGGTGATCGACGCCGTACCGGCCTAACTGGCGCGAAACAACATCACCGTCTTGCCACAGGTGACGACATCGCCGTCTTTGAGGGCGTAGTATTCGTCTCTGAGGAGTTCATTATCGTTGATGAGGGTGCCATTGGAACTGCCCAGGTCGCGCAGAAACCAGACATCCTCGACCAGTTCCAGCATGGCGTGCGGGCGCGAGACCGAAGCGTCCTGTAGGCCGATTTCCCAGGTGGCGTTGCTGGTGGCCCGACCAATGGTGATGGCATTGAGCAGCATCGGGATCACCAGCCCCTCTTGTGGCCCGTTGGTGACGATCAACTGGCCTTTGCCCGTGTGCGGTGTGATCGAGATCAATCTGCCGGAGTTTTCCGCAATCTGGCGCTCCTCGTCATCGGCGGCGGTGAAGTACAGCCGGGGGACATACAGCCGGATTTCATCGCCGGAAAGCAGCGGGAAAGGTTCATAAACCTGCTTGCCATTGACGAATGTACCGTTGATGCTGCCGAGGTCGCTGATGAGAAACACCCCATCGCGGTAGGTGATGACTGCATGACGGCGCGAGACGTGCTTATCTGGAATGCAAATGTCGTTACCAGCCGACCGGCCCAGTGCGGCGGTTGCCCCTTCGGTCAACACATGCTCCTGAGATATGCCGGTATTCGGATCAGTCCAGGTGATTTTTGCCAGATTCTGCAATGCCTTTGTCTCCTCA
>CAYQJO010000356.1:0-3481 GCA_964417785.1 uncultured Anaerolineaceae bacterium
CCTTTGGTACTCAGGGCGAACTCAACCAACCCCGGCACCGGCACCATCTCGGCAAATTGCAGTGCGAGCTGCCGGCCTTCGCGGTCGCCGCGATCCAGCGAGATCGACAGGACCTGGGTAAAACCGGGCGTGGCATCCAGGACCCGCTGGATTTCATGCGAGAGCGACTTGTCCGTCTGGATAGCATGTCTTGCCACCTTGTCCATTTTCTCGATCCAGGGCCTGGGTACGATCTGGTGGAAGGGGAAATACCAGGGACCGTTGCGGTCGCCTTCCGGCAGCGGCAGGTCGAGCATATGCGTCTGGGCCATCTCGCCCAGTAATCCAGCATCGTCATCCATGAGAACCTCGCGCCAGAGCTTCTGGGCTTTGGCGAGATCGCCGGTGCGGGCGTAGGCGACACCGGCCATGTAGGTCATCATCAGCGGCTGGTCGTCGATGCTGGCGCGTTCGTAGACGCGCAGCACGTCCTCATCCCAACCGGCATGGGCAAATGTCTCCATCATTTTAGACCAGTCATCGTCTTTGATGGGCTGCAAGTCGCGCACCTGTTCCAGGAGGGTATCGGCTTCTGGATCGCCCAGGCGGATGAGAACCTGGGCCAGGTTGCAGATGGCATGGACGTTGCCGGGAAAGTCTGCGATGACCTTGCGGGCTTCGCTCAAGGCGCGGTTGAATTTGCCCTCGACGATGTAACTGAGGATAACGTTGTTGCGGGGTGAGACGAAGTTGGGCAGCAAGCGGGCGACCTTTTGCGCGAGTACCCGTCCTTCTGCCGCTTCGCCATACGACACGAGAACCTGTGACTCATCGAAGAGCATGATATGCTCATCTGGCGCGTCCTTGACCTCGGGTGTCTCGGCGCGGGCATCTTCGATATACGGTTGGATGAAGGCGACCATGTCGTTGATTTGCTTGATCTGGTCGCCGTCGGGCCAGCGCTTCTGGTACATGGTGATATGGTGGCTGGCGGAAAACAGCAGGCCGTTGTTGAGCGAACTGACGGCGGCGTTGTAGACGTAATCGGGTTCGTGGGGGCTGAGTTCCAGGAGCCTGCGGTTGGCGTACCACACATGGAAGGCGTCGTCGAGTTCGTTGGCGGCTTCGACCATCATCTCCCAGCCGTCGATAATCTGGGGGCGGCGTTCGGTGAAGTCCTTCAGTTCCTTCAGCGCATCTTTGTATTCGCCGTCTTGCAGCATGTGGCCGATGTCGTGCAGTTGCTGGGCGTCGCGGACGGTGGGTTGTTTGGGTGTGGTGCGGATGGGTTTGATTTTTTTCTTCGCCATGTCGGTCTCCTTCCGATGTTTTGCTGCATCATGATAGCGTGAAGGACGGAGAACGGCCAGACTGGCGCGGATGCGGCATGCCAGCGTCCCTACGGTGTCAAGTTAACGATTTCGCCCCATTCACCGCCCACCGTATATTGAAAATATACGGCTACAGTCAGCGTGTCCACTAAAGGGACACGAGTCACGCAGCGTCATTTTCGTCAGGACAGCCCCTTCAGTGGGCTGGCAATGTGTAGCCGATGGGTTTTAACCCTCGGCGGTCAGCTTGACTCTCATCTGTCGCTGAAGACCGGCCCTTATTATAATGAAAAGTATCGACCGCTATACACAGGTATTCGATGACCTACGATCCCATCCATTTCGTGATTAACCCGGCGTCCGGACAGCCGGAGCCGGTTTTGCACGCCATCAACACGGCCCTGCACGGCACCGGCATCGACTGGCAGGTCCATGTGACCACCGAACAACACGATGGTACCGCAGCCGTCAGAGCCGCGTTGGACGCGGGTGCCGCGCTGGTGGTGGCCTACGGCGGTGACGGCACCGTCAAGAGTGTTATCAACGGCCTCATGGACACATCCGTTCCGCTGGCGCTGCTGCACGGCGGCACCGGCAACGCCCTGGCCTACAGCCTGGAGATTCCGGCAGACCTGGAGCAAGCTGTCCGCTTGATCGTGGGCGAACACCAGCTTCGGGCGCTGGATGTGGGCCGCGTGACCTGTGAAGATCGCGCCGGTCATTTTGTCCTGCGGTCCAGCATCGGATTGCAAAATCAACTGCTGCAAGCGGCGACGCCCGAACTCAAACAGCAGTTCGGCAACCTGGCCTATCTGGTGGCGGGATTGCGCTCATTGGCGCAGCGGGAGACGATCAAATTCCGCCTGGACATCGACGGCGAGACGGTCGAAGTCGAGGGTGTGACCTGCATCATCGCCAATTCGGCCTCGGTCGGCGGTGAGGTCCATTTCGATTTTGCCCCCGGTGTGGCGATGGACGACGGCCTGCTGGATGTCTTCGTGCTGGATGCGTCGCTGCTGCCGGTCATCAGCAGTTCACTCGGAGCCGACCAGTACCCCAACCACTGGCGCGGCCAATCGATCCGCGTGGAGATGGACTCGCCCTCGACCGTCACGCTCGACGGTGAGCCTTTCGGTGAGACGCCCATCACCGCCACTGTGATGCCGCAGGCAGTGCGGGTGGTGGTGCCATGAAGATGATCCTCCACGCGCTGTTGGAGTTCGCCCAGGCGTTCTGGCGGCGTCTGCGCTTGCAGGGACCGGTCGCCACCTACCAGTGGCTCACAACCGTCGGCACGGCCTGGCTGACCGGTCGGGTATCGCTGCGCTTCAGCCGGGTGACACCGCACATCTATCTGGGGCCGCAGTACGGGCGCTTCGGCAAGCGGTCGCTGGCACGGGCAGGGGTCACGGCGACGATCAGCATGCGGGCCGAGTTTGACGACGCCGCACGCGGTCTGGACATGACCGACTACCGCTATTTGCCCACATTGGATAACACCGCGCCCAGTATTGAGCATCTGAAGGAGGGTGTCGCCTTCATCGAGGGGATCATCGCCCGCGAGGGGGTGGTGTATGTCCACTGCGGCAGCGGGGTGGGCCGTGCGCCGACGATGGTGGCCGCCTACCTCATCGCACAGGGCCAGACGACCGGCGACGCCATCGACCATATCCAGTCGGTGCGCCCCTTCATCCGCATCCTGCCATCGCAGGTCGAGCGCCTGAGCGAGTTCGAGGCGAGCCAACCCGTCCATGAATGATTCGTCACCCACGTCGGATATTGATGTGTTGGTGCGGTGGCCGCCAGACCGTAAACGATCTGGCTATAGGCAGTGGAAAGCCGCCTGAAGACGGCTCGTTACCACCTGATGCATTCGGAAAATGGCTATACAGTGAATACATTCAAGTGTTGACAATCTGACAATTGATGACGGATAGAACAACAGGCCGCTTCAGCGGTCTTGCCCGCATCGGTAGCTCGCGTGCTTTAGCGCCGAGCGAAATCCAGTCAAGTTGGAGCCAATGGGTCACGGCGACATCGGCGGCATGGATCAAATCGAGGCACTCCGGTCGGCGCTGGGGTAAAATACGCATAGAAATATGGAGATATGATCTGCGCGAGTTCGAGGCGAGCCAACCCGTCCATGAATGATTCGTCACCCACGTCGGATA
>CAYQJO010000356.1:3581-3959 GCA_964417785.1 uncultured Anaerolineaceae bacterium
TGCTTTAGCGCCGAGCGAAATCCAGTCAAGTTGGAGCCAATGGGTCACGGCGACACGGATGAGTTCGAGGCGCTGCGGTCGATGCTGGGGTAAAATACGCCCAGGGAATGGAGACATAAGCCAATGAGGGGATCAATTGCACTGCCGATGGATGGTCTGCACGATTTCTGCGACCGCCACCCGATCCGGCGGTTGGCACTGTTTGGGTCGGCGCTGCGAGCGGATTTTTCACCGGAGTCGGATGTTGATCTGTTGGTGTTTGTTGCCGGCGGACGCCCGGTTGGGCGTCCCTACGGCGGTTGACGTCGTGGCAGGACGGCACATGGGCCGTCCCCTACGGTGTGGCGGTCATCCTGTAGGGACGCGCAAAGGCGCGTC
>CAYQJO010000357.1:0-3950 GCA_964417785.1 uncultured Anaerolineaceae bacterium
AGATTGAAAAATTCTTCCGTTATGTGAAAGAAAATTTCGAGAGTGAGGCCCTGCCAGCCGAGTTGTCCCCGGTGCAGACCGGTGAGGATGATGAGATTCTCGCCCTCTACAGTGAAATTGACAACAACGAGACCCACCAGTACATCGTCAGTACCCTCAAATCGGAGCCGATGTGGGACCTTAAAAAGGGCCAGACTATCGCCCAGGCCGCCCTGCTGGAATTCTACCGCAAGATGCGCCCCGGTGATCCGCCTACGTTGGACAACGCCCGTGAATTCCTCGAAGGCCAGCTCTTTGACCAGCGTCGCTATAACCTGGACCGGGTCGGGCGCTACAAGCTGAACCAGCGTCTCGGTCTCGATTCGCAGGTTTCCCGCCGTGTGCGCACCGTCACCAAGCAGGATATTGTGAAACTCGTCGAGCGCATGATCCTGATTAACAACGGGCAGGCCGGCCCTGACGACATCGACCATCTCGGCAACCGCCGCGTGAAGACTGTCGGCGAGTTGATTATGAATAAGCTGCGTATTGGTCTGCGCCGGACCGAGCGGGTTGTCAAAGAGCGCATGTCGATCCGTGAGACCGATAATCTCACGCCGGTGAATCTTGTCAATATCCGTCCGGTGGTGGCCTCCATTCGTGAGTTCTTTGGGTCGTCCCAGCTTTCACAGTTTATGGAGCAGACCAACCCGCTTTCGGAACTGACACATAAACGGACGCTGTCGGCGCTTGGACCCGGCGGTCTGCGCCGTGAGCGTGCCGGGTTCGATGTCCGTGACGTGCATCACAGCCACTACGGGCGTATCTGTCCGATTGAAACGCCCGAAGGTCCGAATATCGGTCTGATTGGCCGTCTCGCCAGCTATGCCCGTGTCAACGAATACGGTTTCATCGAGACACCTTACCGCCGTGTGGTGAAGTTCCTGGAACCGACCGACGAGAAATTGATCGGTCGCGCACTGCGCGATGACGTTGAGGACACCAACGGCAACACTATCGCCGAAGAAGGTGATGTGATTGATACCAATCTGGCCGCCCAGTTTGTCGCCGCCAAGATAGAAAAAGTGCCGGTGGTGCCGTTTGTCATCCCGGATATTCTTTATCTCTCGGCAGATAACGAAGACAACTACGTGATCGCCCAGGCCAACACCGAGCTGGATTCCCGCCAACAACTCGTCAATGGGCGTGTTTCGGCCCGCCATAACCAGCACTTTGCTATGGTGCCGCGCCAGCGCGTCGATTATATGGACGTTGCGCCGCGCCAGATCGTCGGCATCAGCGCCGCCTTGATCCCCTTCCTCGAACATGACGACGCCAACCGTGCGCTGATGGGATCGAACATGCAGCGCCAGGCGGTGCCGCTGCTGCAACCGGATGTGCCGATTGTCAGTACCGGTATGGAGAGCCAGGCCGCTTACGACAGCGGTCAGGTGCAGATTTCCGAGGTCGATGGCGAGGTCACCAGTGTCCAGGGTGAGCGTATCATCATCCGCACCGACAACGGTGAGGAAGTCGTCTACCGCCTGCGCAAGTATGACCGCTCCAACCAGTCCACCTGCGTGGACCAGCGTCCGGTTGTCCGCAAAGGCCAGCGCGTTCACAAGGGCGATATTGTTGCCGATAGCTCATCGACACATATGGGCAATCTGGCGCTCGGCCATGATATGCTGGTAGCTTTCCTCTCCTGGGACGGCGGCAACTATGAAGACGCCCTCCTCATCAGCGAGTCACTGCTGCGCCACGATAAGTTCACCAGCATCCACATCGAAAAGCATGAGGTGGAAGCTCGTGATACCAAACTCGGCCCCGAGGAGATTACCTACGACATCCCCAACGTCGGCGAGGACGCCCTCAAGGACCTGGACGAGTTCGGTATCGTCCGCATCGGTGCCGAAGTCAGCACCAACGACATCCTCGTCGGCAAGATCACACCGAAGGGCGAGAAAGAACTCAGCCCGGAGGAGAAACTGCTGCGGGCCATCTTCGGTGAGCAGGCCCGTGAGGTCAAAGATACCTCGCTGCGCCTGCCACACGGTGAACGCGGTAAGGTGGTCGATGTCAAGGTGTTCACCCGCGAAGAACACCGCGACCTCCCCGCCGGTGTCGAGAAGATGGTCCGGGTGAGTGTGGCCCAGCGGCGCAAGCTCACCGTCGGCGACAAAATGGCTGGTCGCCATGGCAACAAGGGTGTGATTTCCAAGATCGTCCCCATCGAGGATATGCCCTATCTCGAAGATGGACGCTCAGTGGAGATCATCCTCAATCCGCTGGGTGTACCGGGCCGTATGAACATCGGTCAGGTGCTGGAACTGCATCTCGGTTGGGCCGCCGACCGTCTCGGCTTCCGTGCTGTGACTCCCGTGTTCGACGGCGCTAAAGAGCATGAGATTCAGGCTGAAATGGGCCGTGCATGGCTCATCGACCGTTCCTGGGAGATCATCACTGAGCGAGCCTGGCACTGGATTTCCGACTTCGGCTATCACCCAGACGACCTGGAAGACGAAAACGAGGTTTGCCGCCTGTATATCTACGAATGGCTCAAGGAGAGTCCCCGTTACGATCCTGACCTGCTCCTGATCGATCAGGTGTATATGCGTCAGGCAGCGCTGAACGAGTGGCTGCGTGAGCAGGGCTATGATCCGGCGGAAATCGTCATGTACGACACCACCGATCTCTCGGTGCAGGATCGCGCCCGCATAGACGAAAACGCCCTGAACGCCGGGCTGCGTTTGTGGATTGAGTTCGCCCATCCAGGAACCGAGGTGCCGGACGACATCGACCTGAAGGAACTGCATATGTTGGCGGATCGCGTGATGTTCGAGACCGGCAAAGCCGTTCCCATGTACGGCAAGCATCTCTTGTTCGATGGGCGCACCGGCGAGCCGTTCGACCGGCCCGTCGCCGTCGGCTACGTCCATATGCTCAAACTGGCCCATCTGGTCGAGGACAAAGTCCACGCCCGTTCTACCGGCCCCTACAGTCTCGTGACGCAGCAGCCCCTCGGTGGTAAGGCTCAGTTCGGCGGCCAGCGCTTCGGTGAAATGGAAGTGTGGGCGCTGGAAGCCTACGGCGCGGCCTACACCCTCCAGGAAATGCTGACCGTCAAATCCGACGACGTTCAGGGCCGTGTCAAGACCTACGAAGCCATCGTCAAGGGCGAACCAATTGAAGAACCCGGTATCCCCACCAGCTTCCGCGTCCTCGTGAAGGAACTTCAGAGCCTCGGACTGGCGGTGGAAGCCATTACCGACACCGGCGAGATCATCCGCTTCGGCAAAGACGACGATCAGGTCAAGCATCCAGGGATGAAAACCGGCCTGCTCAGCCTTGCTGACCGCAGCAGCGTCGGCGATTAACCACCATCGTGGACGCCCAACCGGGCGTCCGCCACTGCCCCCACCAATCACCAGCGTAAGGGACGGCTCGCGGGCCGTCCCATTTTGCTATATCGTTACCCTGGACGACAATCAGAGTACACAAATTGAATTAACTCTCTCTGTGCGTTGGCTGTTGGTGCTTACGCCCCATCACGCGCAGCCCCAGGCTGAGGACGTAGGCTGTGCCTGCCACCATAATGATCGTCGCGCCAGAGGTCAGATTGTAAAAGTAAGACAGCCATAACCCGGTAAAGGTGAACGACATCGCCAGCACGACGGCGAGTGCCATCATACGCCGCAGTTCGTGGACGAACATGCCGCTGATCGCCGCCGGAATCGTCAGCAGCGCGATCACCATAATCAGCCCGACCACACGCATCATCATCACTACCGTTAGCGCGATGAGCAGCAGCAGCCCCAGGTACAGCGCCAGCACCGGCAGGCTGCGGGTCTGCGCGAAAGTTTCATCGAAGGCAATCGCCAGCAGTTCCTTGTAGAACAGCGTCACAGCCAGCAGAATCGCCGCATTGAGTACTAGCATCATCGTAATGTCACTGTCTGGCACGGCGAGGA
>CAYQJO010000358.1:0-3946 GCA_964417785.1 uncultured Anaerolineaceae bacterium
GTGTTCTACATTTCTGCGGACGGCAATAATGCCGTCCCTACCCACAAACATGGGTATTCGTAGGGACGCGATTTTTCGCGTCCGCCGTGAGAGTAGCTATTTTCTTGGAAACGCCTATACTGCATCATAGTTGCGTTCAGGCGATAGTGTGCGCTACTATCGGTCCCACTGGAAGCGTATTGAGAATCTGACTATGAGCCGGAACACAACTCTGACCGCCGCCCGTGCCGCACCCGCGCCGCAGGCACGCTGGCACGCCCAACGCCGCCGATCCTGGATCATGTTCCTGGTCCCGGCGCTGGTGATCTACACACTGTTTATGGCCTACCCGCTGTTCAATTCCATGCGGCTGAGCCTCTACACCGGCACCGGATTGACGCCCGATACCTACGTCGGCCTGGATAACTACCGCGAGCTTTTCACCAATCCGCTGTGGCGTGATCGCTTCTTCGGGGCGCTGCAAAACACCTTCACCTTTTTCGTCATCCATATGACCGTCCAGAACACACTCGGTCTGCTCTTCGCCACGCTGCTGAGCAATACCCGCCTGTTCGGGCGCAACATCTACCGCGCCATTATCTTCCTCCCGGCGACGTTTTCGGTGCTGGTGACGGGCTTCCTGTGGACGCTCATCCTCAACCCGCGCTGGGGGATGCTCAACTATATCCTGGAGGAGATCGGCCTGGGCGAACTGGCGCGGCCCTGGCTCGGTGACGAAAATCTGGCGCTGCCGGTCATCTCGCTGGTGTCGTCGTGGCAGTGGGTGGGCCTGCCGACCATGATGTTCCTGGCGGGCCTGCTCACCATCCCCGACGAATTGAGCGAAGCCGCTCGCGTCGATGGCGCGTCGCCCTGGGCGGTCTTCTGGCGCATCAAGCTGCCGCTGCTGCGCCCGGTCATCGGCATTGTGTCGGTGCTGACCTTCGTCGGCAACTTCAACGCCTTCGACGTGATCTTCGCCATGGCCGGCGCACGCGGCGAGCCGGGCTACGCCACCGATCTGCTGGCGACCTTCTTCTACCGCACGGCCATCGCCGGTGAGCATCCGGTGGCCGAACCCAACATGGGCATCGGGGCCGCTGTCGCTACCATCACTTTTATCATCCTGCTGAGCGGGGTGTCGTTGTGGTTGTTCTTCGGACGCGAAAAGGAGGCGAAATCATGATGCGACGTCAACTCTCACCCGGAATGCTCGGAACGCATGCCATCCTGATGCTGTGGTCGCTGGTGGTGCTGCTGCCGGTGTATACCATGCTGATTAACTCGGTCAAGCCCAAGCGCGAGATTTTCCGCAACCCCTTCGGCATGCCGTCGGAGTTCACCTTCGAGGGCTACCAGACGGCCTGGGTGGACGCCAACTTCGACCTGTTCTTCCGCAACAGCATCTTCGTCACTTCCGTGTCGCTGATTCTGCTGCTGATCCTGGGGTCGCTGGCGGCCTATGCGCTGGCGAACTGGCGCTCGCGGCTGTCCGGGGTGATCTATATCTACTTCATCGCTGGGTTGATGATCCCGATCCGGTTGGGGACGATCAACCTGTTCCAGATTGTGCGCGAGTTGGGCTTGCAGGATCAACTGGTCGGCCTGATTCCCATTTATATTGCGATGGGCATGCCGATTGCTACCTTCGTGCTGACCAGCTTCATCCGGTCGATCCCGATAGAGTTGATCGAGGCGGCTCGCATCGACGGGGCCAGCGAACTGCGCGTGTATCGCTCGGTGATCCTGCCGCTGATCCGTCCGGCATTGGCGACGGTCGCCATCTTCAACTTCATCCCCATCTGGAACGATCTGTGGTTCCCGCTGGTGCTGATTAACGACCAGGAGATGCGGACGGTCATGCTGGGTGTGACGCGCCTGTTCGGCCAGTACCAGACCGACTGGACTCGTGCGCTGGCAGCGCTGGCGCTGGCGGCGGTGCCGGTGCTGGTGGCGTATTTGTTGATGTCGAGCCAGTTTATCAAGGGCCTCACCGCCGGGGCGTTGAAGGGGTGAGGGCAGAACGAAACGAAAGGAAACGCAACGTCATGAACGGAAAAGAACGAATGGCCGCTGCCATGCATTTCCAGCCGGTGGACCGTGTGCCGGTGATGTGCCAGTTGACGCTCGGACACTATTTCATCAACATGAAGAACCGCTACAAACCCCACGCAATCTGGTTCACCAGCGAAGCCTTCGCCGACAGTCTGGTGACGATGCAGGGGCGCTACCGCTTCGACGGCATCCTGGTGAACATGCCGGGGCGCGATCCCAACTGGCGCGACACGGTGGAGTCGATTGAGAACACCGCCGAGGGCGAATGGATCACGTTCAAGGACGGCTACCATGTGCTGGTCCCCTGGGACGACAACGCTTTGTTCGAGCCGAAGGACCCGACCGCCGCGCCCTACCCCGATTACGACCGCTTCGACCCTGCCGATATGGAGCGCATCTACGAGTACCCGCGCTATGTGTGGGGTGTCTATCACACGCATCAACTACCGCCAGCCGACGCCCGCTTCCGCACGGTCGATATGGTCATGGCGCAGGTGGGCGACATGATCTCGGTACACGGCGAGACCTTCTCGCCCTTTACCCACTTCATGGAATTGTTCGGCTACCAGAACGCGCTGATGGGTATGGTGACCGATCCCGACAAGGCCCACGCCGTACTCAACTGGCTGGCCGGTCCCAGCGCGGAATGGGGCAAGGCGCTGGCCGGGCGCGGCGTGGACGCGGTGCTGATCTCGTCGGCGTTTGCCGGGGGCGGGTTCATCTCACCGCGCATGTACAAGCAGTTCGTGGTGCCATATGAGCGGCAGGTGGTCGAGGCGATCCGGGCTGAATACCCGAACACGCCAGTGTATACCCACACCTGCGGCCATCTCAACGACCGGCTGGAATTGTTTATGGAGAGCGGCACCGGCGGCATCGACACACTCGACCCGCCGCCGCTGGGCGATACCGATCTGGCCGACGCCAAAGCGCGGATCGGCGAGCGCATGTTTATCAAAGGCAATCTCAACTCGGTCGCCATCCTGGATGACGATGAGGAGTCGTATCGCCAGCGGGTGATGAAGACGCTGCGGGCCGGTGCGCCCGGCGGCGGCTACATCCTCAGCAGCGCCTGCTCGGTGTCGCCGCGTGTGGAACCCTGGAAAATGGCGCTGCTGGTCGATCTGGCGGAAGCGTTTCAGAATTGATTGAGGAAGGCTTGAATACGGTCATGGAGATGGCGGGCGACGGTCTCGAAGACAGCCGCCCGCTCGGTCGGGTCGAAATCCGCAATCGGGTCGGCATAACCCCAATGGAGCTTTATGCCGCTGCCGGGAAACTGCGGACAGTCCTCGCGGGCCTTGTCGCACAGGGTGATCACGTAGTCAAACGGTATATCCATTACCGCCTTGAATTCCTGGGTGAACTGGCCGCGGATGTCTACGCCCATGCTGTCCATCGTCCGGATCGCGTCCGGGTGGATGTGTGCGGGCTGGCAGCCGGCGCTGCACACCCTGATCTTGCCGCCGCTGAGATGGCGCATCAACCCCTGTGCCATCTGGCTGCGGGCGTTGTTGTGGGTACAGATAAAGAGAATGTGCAGGTCATCGTACCTGGTTGCGGTCGGTTGCAGCGCCATCTCGACTTCATTTAGCAGGCTATGCAGGCGCTTCCAGTTCAGGCTGTAATAGACATCGCGCCCGTCATAGTCGCTGCGGCGGGTGCTGACGATGCCGATCTCGCGCAGTGCTTTCAGGTGATAGGAAACCAGATTGGTGGGTTGATCGATCACGGCGACCAACTCACTGACGCGGTAATCGCTGAGGAGTAATATCTGGATCAGTTTCCAGCGCATATCGTTAGCGAGTATCCGCAGGATTTCCGGAGCCATCAATATCTCCCTGATCTTACAACTATGTTATCATATTTGTTAAACTATAGTGAGTCAAGTTAAGTTGTTGGACAGGGATGG
>CAYQJO010000359.1:0-3937 GCA_964417785.1 uncultured Anaerolineaceae bacterium
ATGATGCCGGTATCGAAATTGCGCTGGTGATGCGCCACCCCGCTGGCGGCATCAGCGGCGGCAAAGTGTGCGACTGGCTGTTGGGCAACGTCGATATTGCGCCGACTGTGTTGGAACTGGCCGGAATCGACATCCCCGGTAACGTCCAGGGCATGAGCTTCGCCGGGGCCTTTCGTCCCGACGGCGCACCACAGCGCACCGCCGTCTACAGCATGTTTCACAGCAACGGTCGGGAAGAACGCTCGGTAAGGACTGAAAAGTATAAGCTGATTCGCAGTTTTGTGCCGGGCCGTCCGCTGGTGACACCGGTGGATATGGCGAACCCGGTCAATGTATGGATGAAGCGCCCGGTGGCCGAACTCTACGATCTGGAGAAGGACCTGCTGGAATACACCTCGCTGCATGAGGACCCGGCCTACAGCGAGACCCTCGCGGAGATAGACCAGCTTTTGTGGTCGTGGATGGAAGACGTGGACGATCCACTGCTCAAGGGTCCGGTCGCGTCACCCTATTACTATGAAGCAATGGCGGATTATCCGGGGAAGAGATAGCACCAATGCGGGCACGCATTTGATGCATTTTGGTCAACTATTGTAGGAGTTTTTCGATATGAAGCGTTTTTCACTTTTACTGGTGGTGATGCTTCTGCTCGGCGGTGTGATCGCTGCGCAGGACATGACCTACAACGAAGCGCCGATGCTGGCGGAGATGGTCGCCAATGGCGAACTCCCGCCGGTCGCGGAACGGCTGCCAGTGGAGCCGCAGGTCGTCGAGCCAATCGAGAGCATCGGCGTGTACGGCGGTGATTGGAACATGGGCATGCGCGGCGGTGCCGATACCGCCCTGGCTGCCCGCAGCATCGGCTACGAACCGCTGGTACGCTGGGACCCAGAGTGGTCGGGCGGCGTGTTCCCTGGTGTAGCCGCCAGTTGGGAAGTTAACGATGAAGGCACCGAATATACCTTCTACCTGCGCGAGGGGATGAAGTGGTCGGACGGGGTACCTTTCACCTCGGATGATCTGGTGTTCTGGTGGGAAGACGTCGCCACGAATACTGAACTCAATCCCAGTCCGCCGGCCTGGATGGTGGCGTTAGACGGGGTCGGCACAGTGGAAGCCATTGATGAGTTTACGGTCAAGTTCAGCTTCCCCAGCCCCAACGGTCTGCTGCTACAAAATCTGGCGACCGGCGCGAATGGTCTGGACCTGACAACCTACCCCCGTCACTATGCGGAACAGTTCCATGCGGACTATAATCCGGATGGTATTGAAACCCTGATGGAAGAGGCTGGTTACAACACCTGGGTCGATCTCTTCGCGGCCAAACTCAACGATTGGGAAAACGCTGATTTCCCGACCCTGAACGCCTGGGTCATCAAATCACCGCTGACACCCGATACCACCCAGGTGATCGCCGAGCGCAATCCCTACTACTGGAAGGTCGATCCGGAAGGCAACCAGTACCCCTATATCGACCGCGTGGTGTTTAGTGTCGGCGGCGATGTTGAAACACTGGTCCTCAATGCCTTGAACGGTGAAATCGATATGCAGGACCGCCATATCGCGACCAACCAGAACAAATCTGTGTTTTTCGACAACATGGAAGCCGGTGACTACGGCTTTTACGAGGTGATTCCGTCATCGGCCAACACAGTTGTCATCCAACTAAACTGGACCCACCTGGACCCGGTCAAGCGCGAGATTTTCCAGAACAAAGATTTCCGCGCTGGATTGTCGCACGCCATCAACCGCCAGGAGATTATCGATCTGGTATTCGTCGGCCAGGGCATCCCCTACCAACCCGGTATCCGGCCCGAATCGCAGTTTTACAGCGAGGAACTGGCGACCCAATTCACCGAGTACGATCCTGATCTGGCAAATGAATACCTGGATCGGGTTCTGCCGGACAAAGATAATGATGGCTTCCGTCTGATGCCCAACGGCGAACGGATGATCATCGTTATGGAAGTCGCCACCGCCCGCACCGACGACATCGATGTGATGGAACAGGTCGGCCAGCACTGGGCCGAAGTGGGTATCGATATGCGTTTAGCCACCATCGACCGCTCGCTGCTCTACGAGAACTTCAATGCCAATCTGCAAGACGCCAACACCTGGTATGGTGACGCCGGTCTGGAAACAATACTGGACCCACGCTACCTGTTCCCGTTCTTCGTGAACGCCTCCAAGTACGCGCCAGCATGGGCGCTCTGGTACCGTGACCCGAACAATCCCATCGCCGAGGAACCACCGGCTATCGTGCGCCAGCAAATGGACCTGTACGATCAGTTGAAAGCCACTGCTGACCCCGATGAGCAGGCGGAGTTGTTTAACCAGATCATCGACATCGCCATCGATCAATTCTACGTGATAGGTATCTCGCTGCCGGGCAACGGTTACGGCCTCATGCGCAACAACTTCCATAACGTTCCGCAAGAGATTCCGGGCGCATGGTTCTACCCGAATCCGGGTCCGACCAACACTTTCCAGTATTACATCTCTGAGTAGAATAAACGATCCCGGCGGATGTTCGCCGGGATTTACATCACACACCAACTCCGCGCTCGTAGAGGAAGAACATCCCGCCGAGGTAAAACATCACCAGCAAGATCGCGTCCACCTCGATAAACCAGAGGCGCTTCTCCACCCGCGCCAGATTGCCGATCAGCGCCAACGCGGTCATGAGCAGCGCCAGCATGCCCGCCAGACTGAGCGACGGCGTCAGGTCGAAGAGCAGACCGCCATCGGTGTAGAACAGATCGGTCACGCCCAGCGCGAAGATGTTGAAAACGTTGCTGCCGAAGAGGTTGCCAACGGCCAGATCATAAGCGCGGATGCGCACCGCCGAGACGGTCGTCACCACCTCTGGCAGCGATGTGACCACCGCCACCAGTGTCACACCTACAAATCCAGTCGATAGACCGGTGGCCTCCGCGATGTCGATGGAACTGCTCACCAACACTGGCGTGATAAACACCAAAACGACCGTCGCCGCAGCAAATCCGAGCAGACTACGCCGCAGCGACGGCAAACCGGATAAATCAACCTCACCCGGTTCCGTTGTCGTCAGGCTGTTGCTGGCCTGGATCAAATACGTACCAAAGAAGTAGAACCCCACCAACAGCAGGCTGTCCACGCCGAACCAGCCGATCCGGAAGTCGATTTTGGCTTCGATGAAGAACACCGCCAGACCCGTCAGCAGCACGGCCAAACCCGCCGTCAGCGAATGGCTGACCGCCACTCGTTTGAGGATACGCCCCTGCCGGTAACTCAGATCGAGCAGGCCGATCATGAGCATGTTGAACATACTGCTGCCGAAGAAATTGCCGATGGTCAGGCCCGGTTCGCCCTGATTGATCGAGTTGATGGCCGTCAGCAGTTCCGGTAGGGATGTTGCCCCCGCCAGCAGCAATGTGCCGATGAACAGACCGCCCAGGTTGGTACGCACGGCGATGATATCGCCGTACTGCGCCAGTTTGATCGCCGCCGCGACAATGATGATCGTCGCAACCAGAAATTGCACCCAGATCATTCGGCGTCCACCTTTCCTGGCGGCAGTCCCTTGACCAACCCCAGCGGCCACGCGGCAAATACACCCGTGTTGGGATCATCCAGATCGCCCGTGATGGTTTCGGTTATGGCAAGACATGCCTGCGCGGTGGCTTCATCCGGCACGATGGCGAAGAGTGTGAAATTACCCTCGCCACCCGGTTCCGGCAGACGACTCGCCCCAAAAAGATAACGCGCACCGATAGGCTGTGGCTGACGCCGCCGGAAGTAGCCGGTGCTTTCCATGATGGTCGCACCACCGATCCCAGCCTCGTGCCATACATCCAGCACCGAATCCAGTCGAGATGGATCATCCAGTACCAGCATGACCATGAACATAAGAACCCCCTTTCTTCGGATGCCTCTATCTTAATGCAAAAACGTCAAG
>CAYQJO010000360.1:0-2610 GCA_964417785.1 uncultured Anaerolineaceae bacterium
CGCGGGCCGTCCCCTACGGTGTGGCGATCATGGCAGATGGCTCTCCGGGAGGGTGAGGATGAAGGTGCTGCCCTGCCCCGGCACGCTCTCTAGCTCCACCCGCCCGTTGTGGAGTTCCGCGATCTTCTGCACAATCGCCAGCCCCATACCGAACCCGCGTGTGGTCCTGGCCTTGTCGGCACGATAGAAACGGTGGAACACCAGCGGCTGCTCGTCCGGGTGGATGCCGCTGCCGCTGTCACTGACGGCGATCACCCCACCCCGTTCGACCCGCAGCGTGATCGTGCCGTCGGCGGGGGTAAACTGGAGCGCGTTCTTGACCAGTTCGATCACGGCGCGGCGCAGATACTGCCGGTCGCCGATGACGATAACCGGGCGCTCGGATGGTTCCAGCACGAATGTCTCCCGCTCGCCATAGGCCATATACACATCGCGGGCCACATCGTTTAAATCGATCCCCTGCCGCCGCAGCGCCGAATTGGTGTCCAGGCGGGCCATGTAAGTCAGGCTGTCCACCAATTCGACAATGGCGTTGATCTCGTGGTGGATGCCGGTGGCATAATGGTTGGTTTTGGGGTCCACGTCCATCTGGCGGCAGAGAATATCCAGGTTGGTGCGGATGATCGTCAGCGGGGTGCGGAACTGGTGGCTGGCGTCCTGGATGAAACTTGCCAGCAGTTCCACCCGCTCTTTTTCCAGCTTGAGCTGCATCAACTGGCGCTCGATGTAGCGGCGTTCCAGGATTTCCTGTTCCAGCCGCGCCGTCCGCTGCATGACCAGCCCTTCCAGCCGGTCGTTGAGCATGGCGTTCTCGATGGCGACCGCCGCCTGACTGGCGAAAAAGCGCAGCAGATTGAGGTCGTCTTCGGCGAACAGGTCGCTGGTGCTGCGATTCTCGACGTAAAGCCCACCGATCACGCTGCCGTGTGCGATAAGCGGCACACACAGCACCGACTTGAGTTTGAGTTCGGCCACACTGGCGGACTGCTCAAAGCGCGGATCGGCCAGCGCATGACCGGTCAGGATCGGCTCGCCGGAGGCGATGACCTGACGCAAAATTGACTGGCTGATCTGCGTGTCGAGAGCCGGGTCATTGGTGGTGCGCCGCACCCGGACAATGAGACTGCTTTCGTGTTCCAGCAGCACCAGATAACCACTCTCCGCCCCCACCAGTTCGATTGCCACATCCATCGCGTATTCCAGCAGCGGTTCCAATACCCGTGTCTCAGCCATCTGGCGGCTGATGTCGAGGACTCGCTCGAAGTCTTGCATACGTTCATCTCCCATCTGCCCCTTCATTATACCCATCCTGGATGAACGCCGCCATAGTATGTTACATACATGTGGCATAGTCAATTGTCAAGGGATGTTGACACTTTTGCGGATGGCGCAGCGGCGGGCTTTTCTTTACGCTGCATGGACGGGTATGGCGGTATATTGGGAATATACGGGACGCCAGGCGTCCAATGCGGAGATGACCATGCGAAAACTTGTGCTGATTCTGCTGATCCTATGCGGGGCGACCGTGATGGCCCAACCGCTGGTGCAGTCCTATACATTCGAGCGCTGGGACGCGACCATCTACTACCCTGCCGATTGGAACCTGATGGCGGAGGACAGCTACATCTACCTCAACCCCGAAGGCACCGACGATGCTGTATCGGTGTGGGTGGAACAAATGGACTACGCCACCACCGAGGTCTTCATGGACTGGCTGCTGCAAGACCTGAGCAGCGAGTACACGATTGAGGTCAAAGCGCCGGGGGTGCAGACCTTCGATGAAGGCGTGTATGTGTGCTTTGAGGACGACGAAGACTCCAACATCGCGGCGGTGGTCGAGATCGAGGAGGCGGTTTACGGGGTGGTCTGGGGCTATTTCGACGGCGACGACAACCCCGAATTTCAGGACCATGTGCTGAATATCGCCGCCAGCTTCGTCCAGGACGCCCCCCAGGGTTACACCTACCGCTTCGCAGACAGCGGCGCGGTCGTCCATTATCCGGCGGGCTGGCGGCTGGATGACGACGGCGCGGTGACGCTCTCTGGCGGCGGCGCGACCGTCCAGCTTTACGATGCCGCCGCCCTGGCTGATTGGAACCTGACCGGCGACGCCGAAGCGGTGATGGTCGGCCTGCTCTACCAGTTGGATATTGACTTCAACCCGGCGGCCCTGGTGACGGAAACCATCGCCGAGCGCGAGATGCTGCTGCATGACAATCCGCGAGACGGCACAACGGTGGTCGTCCCCTTCACCGACGGCACTTTCGGCGCGGCCCACATCCAGGGCGCGGATTTCCGCCCGGTGCAGCCGGTGATCGCCGGGTTCAACGCCCTGGCCTGCACCATCAGTGCGCCCAATCTGGTGAATCTGCGCGAGGGTCCCGGCACCGACTTCGGTCAGGTTGGCACGATGAGCGCCGGCGACGCCGTACCCGGCACCGGTCAGGCCACCGACGCCGCCGGTTATGTGTGGTGGCAGTTGGACGAGGCGGTATGGGTGCGCTCGGATGTGGTGCGGGCCAGCGATAGCTGTTCCAGCCTGCCCGAAATGTCGTAGGGACGCGCAAAGGCGCGATACATCGCGCCCACGTCGAAAATCACCTTTGCGTC
>CAYQJO010000360.1:2710-3902 GCA_964417785.1 uncultured Anaerolineaceae bacterium
CTGGTCAATTGTGCGACGCGCACGCTCACGAGAGCGGTCCATGAAATCGTCAACACCATCCGTTGGCCGGTAAGGACCTGGCCCCGGTTTCTTTTCAGGCCGGCGGGCCGGTCCACGCCAGGAGCCGTATTCCCATAATGCGAAGATCACCAGCACGGCCAGCGCTACCGGCAGGACCTGCTTTGCCCGTTCATTCACTGGATCGACCCACCCTGGAACCCGCAAATAGTACACGACACCACCACCTGTATCTTTGATAATGCGCTCGAATTCTGGATCGAGATTGGTATCGACACGCACATACATCCACAGGGGTACGCCGAGCGCACGGGCAGCGATAGCATAGTCGCTAAGCTGCTCTAATTGATCGCGCTGGCTGTAGATCATGCCCTCACGGTTTTTGACTTCAGCTATGAACGACGTTGTGACGAAATCAGGGCGACGATACTGAGTAATAGACTGTGAGTACGCGATACAAATCCGGCACTGGTTGAGCGGCGGCATGCGGTTTGGGTTGTTGTTACAGATGCATTGAAGTTGGTCGGGGTCTTCGTTGCGCGGCAGCTTGAGGTCGCGTGCCAGCAGACGTTCACCGTCGTTACCTTTGGCCTGCGAGCCTCCATTCAGCGCTAACACACCCGATGAATAGCGCCGCCCGGTTGGGTTCTGTGCCGTGAAGTTGAGCAGCAAAATGATACAACCCACCACCACAACCAATGCGACCACCATGGTCACACGCCTGAACAGCTTGATACGATTCATGATCTTTCCTCTCATCAAAATGAGATTTGTAATCTCAGTTACTTCGATTGTAGAGGAGATAAAGCACTAAAAGAATAAAGGTGGCGGCAGATTCACGAATTCTTCGGAAACGATTCTTGTTCCAGCCTGCCGCATCCGTCCCCTACGATGTGGCTGTAGGGACGCGCAATGGCGCGTCCGAAAATGTCACGGATACATGAATAGATACCAAGAATTGCATCTATTCACCTTGCCATATGTCATTCTGGTGTTTGTTGTCGGCGGACGCCCCGTTGGGCGTCCCTACGGCGGGTGGGGGGCGGGGGGGGGCGGGACCCCGGGCGGCCCCCCCCGCGCGATCCTGGGGGGGGGCGAACCCCATCCCCCCCCGCCCCATCCGTCCACCCGCGCCTGACGGTGAATATCCTCGGGAATCGCCTGTAGGCCGGCC
>CAYQJO010000361.1:0-3871 GCA_964417785.1 uncultured Anaerolineaceae bacterium
ACGCGAAAAATCGCGTCCCTACGATACACCGTAGGGACGCCATTCTTGGCGTCCGCAGAAATGTAGAGCTATGTATTTTTCTGGAAAAGCCTAATAAAACTTGTCCTCACGCGGGGCGGTCGGTTGAAAGTCCAGGCGTTCGACGCCCAGGGCGTGCAGCGTACACCGCTCCAACGGCGAGAAGTCGTCCGGGTTCTCGCGGTTGAGGTTCATCGGCTCCTTGAGGATCACCGGCGGATTGGTGATGAACCGCGCCTTGCCGGCGTGGTTGGGCGACGAACTGTGGAGCATGAACGGGTGCATCACCACCACATCACCGGTCTCCCCCGTGACTTCCATGAACTCCTGGCACTGGTCGATCAATTTGCCGCATTCTTTGCCCGGCACACCTTCGGGATGGTCCGCCAGGAATTTCGCCACATGCTTGATCGAATCCGGCGCGATATAGGTGCCGCCGCCCTTGTGGGCCACATCCGACCACAGCACGATCACCAGCAGTGCCTGCTCCCAGCTATCCAGAAAATGCTTGAAAAACGACCCGTCCTTGTGCCATCCGGCATGATTCGGTGACGGCGGATACCAGTCCTGGTCCGCACCTTTGTGGAAGTTGGCGACAAAGGAATCCGACCAGGTGAGCGGCTCAATGTCGGTGAAATGGGTGGACGGAATGCGGCGCAGCGTCGGGTCGATACGGTCCTCACCGCCCACGATGTCGCAAATCGCACCCCAGGCACGCGGCGCGATGTCCTTCACCGGCGCTTTGTTGGCATGATCCAGCCACACAATGTCCTTTTCCCAGGTGGTGGGATCGTGCTTGTCGTAGCCGAGACGTTCAAATGCGTGGTCGGTCCACTGCTCGGCCAGCGAGCGGTCGATGCAGCCTTTCAGGACCACATAGCCGTTTTCGATGAAATGCTGGATTTCGTCTTGCGTTAGAGTCGTCATACGTGGGGTCTCCATTTAACACTCATTCCGGGGTATTAGACCGTTTTCACGGACAAAATGCAAACTCAACGGTTGTTACGAAATTTTCGGCTATTATGACATCAGTGTGAGTCTGCTGCTGCTCTATTTCACCATCCTGCCCGTCTTCCTGATGGGTATGTTCCTGCCGCACCGCTGGCTGCGGTGGAGCATGATCGCCCTACCCTAATGGTTGAGTTTGCGAATCAGCACAAAGCGGTATAATGATCGTTGAGTGTGGAGGTAACCGTATGTCGGTACGTGAAGAAACAATCACCGCCGAGGCGTTTCTGGAAATCGCCAACGCGCCGGAAAACGCCGATAAACGCCTGGAACTGGTTCGAGGAGTACTCGTTGAAATGCCGCCATCCAGCTTCGATAACTCATTGACCGGCTATCAGCTTGGCAGTCTGCTGAATGTTTTTGTCATGCAGAACGGTCTTGGCTACGTCTCCGGCCCGGACGGCGGCTACCGGTTGGCCGATGACCACATACGCCAGCCCGATGCCGGATTTGTACGCAAGACGCGGATCACTGCACCGCCGCCCAAAATCTTCGACGGCGCACCCGGTCTGGCGATTGAGGTGGTCTCGCCGCGAGAAGATGCGCTGGACAAAGCCATCGACTACCTGGAAGCAGGTACCCTGGCGGTGTGGGCCATCTACGGAGAGAAACGCAGCGTCCGCGTGATGCATCTGGACACTGAGGGCAAGCTGGTTGTGGAAACGCTGACCGAGGACGATACGCTCTCAGGTGGCGACATCATCCCCGGCTTCACGGTGCGCGTGCGCGACATCTTCCCGCAGTACGGCGCTTAGGCTACATACTGCGAACCGGGCGCATGTTGTACTTGCCGAGCATCTCCACCAGACCCTGGAAGATCGTTGGACCCTGCTCCGGCATACCCTTCAACAGGAAGCCTTCAAAATCATTCATCGCCTCTTTGGGAATGGGCGGAAAACCCTCAGTCATCGCCGCCATTTCCGCGAAGAACGGCTCCATGCCACCCGGCGTCAGGAAGAGCAGAATCCGCGCTGCCGTGACACTTGCGACCGCATGGGGGATACCTCTGGGCATGAATACCGATTCGCCATCAGATGCCTCGATGGTCTCATCACCGACGCTGACCTGTACGGTCCCCTCAATGACATAGACGATCTCATCTTCGCGCTCATGGACATGCGGCAGCGCGAAAACCGCCTCCGGCCCCATCTCAACTTCCACCAGTCCCCCGGCGGGCGCATCCGTCAGGCGATAGGTCAATTTGTTGCCGAGAAAGTTCAGGGTTGTTCCAGGTGTGATGGTGTTCATCATGGTTCTCCTTTAGTAGACAACTGCACAGTTTTCGAGAAAAACACGAGCGGTGGCGGCGTTACCGTTGATAACAGCCGGGGCTTCATCCGGTGTGATGCGCTCCGAGGCCAGCCGGTTGAATTCGATCAGGTCCATTGTGATCGTCGCCATCGCTTCACCTTTACCGAAGCGGTAAGCCATCTCAATGTCACCCGTCAGAATCAGATCAACCGCCGGCAGATCGCGCACATTCTTCGCCATATCGAGCAGCACCAACTCCACTATCCGCGCATCATGATCGGGGGTCAGCAGCATCTTGCGCCCGGTCGCCCGGCACAAATCAGCCCGGTGCATCCACTCATCACGGGGATAGATGATGTCCAGCAGATAACCGATAGGCACCACACCCAGCGGCGGCATGGGCGGCATCGGGATGCTGCGCACGATCCAGGGTATGCGGTGGCGGGTGCGAACGGCCTTCGGACCGACTTCGCGCAGTTCAGCCACCAGTTCTTCCGGTGTGTGATCGGCACGGTCTTCGACCTGTAACCGGTTGACGGCATCCACTTTGACCGGTGTACTCAACAGATAGGGATTGCGCACATACTGGCGCACGAACTCGCCCCAACTGGCATACCCGGCACATCCACCGGCCAGATGTGCCACCATGTCGCGGACAGTCCATTCGGTGCATTCGGTCGGCTGCGACCAATCATCGCCCTCAAGTGACTCGATCACCGCCAGAAGCCGCTCGAACGCCGTGTGTGCCAGTTGGCTGGCCTCAGCGTGAGTATGCTTCGGAATATCCAGCGCGTGGTTGCGAATAGTATCGTGTGCTGCGCTTATCATGATGGTTTCTCCTTCCAGGCTTTCACAAATATTTGCACAGCAGCCTCAACCAGCACACCAAAACGCCCCTCGCCGACGGGCATATCGGGGTCATTGGCGAGTTGCAGTTCGGTCAAACCGTGCATCAGCGCAATGGTGAGATCGCTCGCGTGTTCCAGCGATAGATCGGGATTGACAGTATCACTTTGGATGATCTCGCCCAGTTCCTCACGGTACGTGCGCAGCAGGTTCAGGCTCACGGCCATACTTTCCTCCGATGGCTCGAATCCCGGTACCGGGCGCTGGAACATGAGTTGGAACAGGTCGGGGTTATCCAGACCAAAGCGCATGTAGGTGACCAGGGCGCTGGTCATATTGACGGCGAAATCACCGTCGCGGTCGGGGCGGGTTTCCATCTGGCGGCCAAACTCCTCGAAGCCGCGCCGGAACAGGGCGTCATAAATGGCGTGTTTGCTGTCGAAATAGGTGTAAAGTGAGGGCGGTTTGATGCCCAACCGTTTTGCGATGGCGTTGAAGCTGAGGGCGGCCACACCGTCAGCCTGCATCATCTCGCGGGCGATGGTGAGAACGTCTTCTACCATCTCATCATGGTTGCGTTTTCGGCGTTCTTGCGCCGTCATGATCTTCTTTGCGGACATTATGTTTACCTAACACTGTGTTATTAATCTAATAGTATTAGGTAAATGGAGATTTGTCAAGAGGTTGCTACAAACGTGTACATAATAACGTGGTCATGGTGGTTTCTGCCCCGGACGGCCAGAAGGCC
>CAYQJO010000362.1:0-3804 GCA_964417785.1 uncultured Anaerolineaceae bacterium
ACTCGCGGCCCCAAAGCGCACCCGCGCGGGGATGTGCAACCTCATTGTCACACAATCCCCGCGAAAAGGCAATCTACCGCGACTTAACAACCGAATACTCCCTAGGCTGCTAGAGTTTTGGAGAACAGCCCAGCGATCCAAATCTCAACTGAGGAGCAGAGGTCCCCGGTTCGAGTCCGGGCGCCCCGACTGCTTTTCGCCCCGTTTTGGATCGCTGTAGACCCCAACCCATCTTGGCACAGTGGGCATGAGTTCGCCAACAGCATCTACAATCGGATTCCCTCTTATGCCCGGCCTGAAGCTGTCCAAGATTCCGACCGCATTTCAGTTTTGCCCGCGTCGTTCATACTACAATCATGCCGCAAACTGAGTGGCTCCCAGCGCGGTGTTGGAAACCAAGCCAGATACCGCTACTGAGAGCCACGCTCTTTTCCAAGACTGACTACAGCGCTTTAGAATACGCTATCAGGATCGTAGTGTTTCTCGACGTTGTCGATGGTGATAAGCGGCGACGGCAGAACAGTCTCTTTCGGTGGGTTTGCGCCCGCCAGGATCGCCATCAACCGATGGCAAGCTGCCCGTCCGATCTGGTCGGAGTTGTTCAACCCGGTAGCAGCATAGTTCGTACCATTCATGATGGCCAGCAGGGCTTCTTTCTGCCCATCCACGCCAACCAGGAACATTTCGTCACTGCGTCCAGCGTCTTCAATCGCCTTCTGTGCGCCCAGGCACATCGAGTCGTTTTCGCAGAATACAGCATCGATCTGATCGAAGCGGGCCAGCATGTCTTCCATCAAGGTAAACCCGCCATCTTCGCTCCAACCGCCGAAATCGGGAGCCATTTCAACCTGGATATCTGAGACTTCAACAACCGACAGCATACCGTTCGTGCGATCCAGTCCGATGGTATTGTCAGCCGGGCCGCCACGCAGCACGACCAGCAAACCTTCACCACCGAGGCGGTCAACGATGTAACCGCCATCCTGCACGCCGATGGTGTAGTTGTCCGGGCCAATCCAGCTGGTGAATTCGCCACCCTTTAACAGGCGGTCGACCAGCACCACAGGCACCCCCGCCTGCTCGATTGAATCGAGTGCAGCCGGGGCAGCTTCGATCCAACCTGCGCTGATGATGATGCCGTCCACATCCTGTGCCAGCACATCTTCAACATCGGACGTCAGCTTGGCAATGTCGCCATCGGCATCGGTGATAAGCAGCTCGATGTTGTCATAATAAGCGGCTTCTTCCTCCACCGCCTGCGACATGCCGATGAAATAGGGGGCTGACTGTGTGATATTCACCATTGCGATCCGCAAAGTATCCTCTTGTGCGGTCACCAGCGTTGGCACGAGGGCTACCAGCAGCAGCGCGCATACAACCAGCAGAGAAAGAACCTGTCGGGATTTCATAATCTGTTGCTCCTTCAACTATTATCATTCGGAAAAAATGGTGGTATACAGTTAATCAGATTAGCCTTACTCCTTTCAGATTTTTAACGATCAGATTTACTGCTGCTTGCGACGGACCAATACTGCGAACAGGATGATGGCGCCCTTAACAATTTGCTGATAATAAGACTGCACGTTCTGCAAATTCAACAGGTTGTTGATCAGCCCAAGGGTAAACACCCCTCCCAGCGTTCCCACGGCACCGCCTCCGCCGCCCCCCATCACGCCGCCACCAATAACGACGGCAGCGATTGCGTCCAACTCATAGGCTTCCCCCAGACTGGGTTGGGAAATGCCCAACCGGGCCGCCAACAGTACACCCGCCAGGCCGGAGAGCAACGCGGACAAAACATATGCCAGTACAATTTTCCGCTCCACATGAATACCGGCCAGCCGGACTGCCTCTTCATTGCCACCGATAGCGACAATGGCACGCCCAGTTACGGTGCGATTGAGAAACAACCAGGCCAATGGGTAGCAGGCGAGCATGATTACAGTCGCTAACGCCAGCGAGTCAAGCAGGTCTATCCCGCCAACAAAACCGCCTAGAATACGCCGGAAGCTTGGATCGGCAGGCATCTGCGGGGTATTAGAATAAACAAATACCCCGCCTCGGATCGCGCCCATGGTTGCCAGCGTCACAATAAACGGCTCCAACTTGAAGCGTGCGATCAGGATGCCATTAAATAGCCCACAGACCGCACTGGCCCCCAGCGCCACAGCAATGGCCAGCGGGATCGACATGTCTTCCTGCAATCCCGCTGACAGGATAGCCGCCAATGCCACCACCGATCCCACCGACAGATCGATCCCGCCGGTGAGGATGACAAACAGCATCCCCAGGCTGATCAACCCGTTCGGCACAATCTGGCGCAGGATATTGCTGATGTTGCGCTCGGTGAAAAAGTTGTCTGACGTAAAGCCGGTGTATATCAATAGAGCAACGAACAACAGGAAAAAACCAACATCAACCCATTTGACGCGCGCACTGAACGCCTTCAGCCGCTCCAGCAAAGTGGGGCCGGATAATCTTTTTTCAGCAAAATCACCTGCTTTTGGCGAGGTTTGCATAATGCGCCTGCGCTCCATTCGTTGCTTGTCTTCCAACCATAGCCAGCGCCAGAAGTTTTTCCTCGGTAACCTCAGCCCGGCTCAGCTCCCCGGCGATAGTGCCTTCTCGCATCACCAGCACACGGTCGCTCATCCCCAAGATTTCGAGCATTTCGGACGAAATGAGCAAAAAACCGATGCCGGACTGCGTTAGCCGGTGCATAATCTGGTACATTTCGACTTTCGTCGCGACGTCAATCCCGCGCGTGGGTTCGTCCAGGATGATCAGGTTGGCATTGACCAGCATCCACTTGGCAAACACCACTTTTTGCTGATTGCCCCCACTTAATTCGCGGACCAGTTTTTCCGGCTCTGGCGGCTGAATCTGCAGTTCATCGATCTTCTCTTTCACCTGCCGATCCTGCTCGCGCCGACTGATAAGACCAACGCGACTCATGCTCGAAAAAGCCGCCAGGCTGACGTTATCTCGGATCGAAGCCATCAAGACTAACCCGCTTTGTTTGCGGTCTTCGGTTAAGAACGCGATCCCCGCTTTGACCGCATCATGCGGATTCTGGGGGCGATAGGGAGCGCCATTGAGCAAGAACTCGCCGGTATCATAGCGATCTGCCCCGAACAAACAGCGTGCCAACTCCGTGCGCCCGCTGCCTACCAGCCCGAACAAGCCGACAATTTCCCCATGTCGTACTGAAAAGCTGATGTCATGCAGATCGGGTTCGCGTACCAACTTACGTACCGTCAGCAGATCGTGTTCGGCGGCAGGCTGCCGGGATGGGTAGATTTGATCCAGCGTGCGCCCGACCATCAGTCTGATCAGTTGGTCCTCGGTGGCGTCGGTTGTATCGAGGGTGGCGACCAGCATGCCGTCTTTCAGTACGGTGATCCGGTCCGTGATCTCGAATAGCTCATCGAGCCGGTGTGAAATATACAGTACAAGAATGCCTTCGTCGCGTAATCGCCGGATCAAGTGCATCAGGTGTCTCAGTTCGTTCTGCGAGAGCACGGCTGACGGCTCGTCCAGAATCAGGATTCGGGGTTTTTCAACAACGGCTTTGGCCAGTTCAACCATCTGCTGGTGAGAAACGCTGAGTTTGGACACCGGTTGCCTGACGTCGAACCCTTCCAGGCCGATCTCAGACAAAACTTCCCGTGCCCGGCGATGGGCAGCCGACCAATCAATCAACCGGGTCAGACGGGAAATCGGCGTGCGTCCCATCAGGATATTCTCGGTCACCGAGAGATGCGGAACGAGGCTGACCTGCCCCCAGTTATTGTACCAGAGTCA
>CAYQJO010000363.1:0-3801 GCA_964417785.1 uncultured Anaerolineaceae bacterium
AAAGCTGTGATGTGTTGTTGAACGGATGGGTCGGGGTGATGGTGATGAACCCGCCGGTGGGAATCGTGTTGTTCAATTCCAGGCTCAGCGGCACGATGCCTGCGCCGGGACTGGTGACGGTGGTTGATGCCAGATAGGTCTCGGCCTGCTGCACGCAGCTCGTATTCTGGAAGACCTCCAGCGTGTATAAGCCGGTCGTTGTGGTTTCAAGCGTGCCGTCGATCAACAAACGTCCGGCGGTATCGGTCTGGACATTGGTGATGACCGGTGTAAGCTGGCCGTTGTTGGCACCGGGGCTGACATCCGGGCCGTTTGGTTCCAGATCGATTCCCGGTTCACCAGAGCCGGAAATGATGTTTTTGCTGATGAGATTGCGATTCCCGGTTCGCACATAGACGCCATCGCTGATGTTGTCGCTGATGGTGTTGCTGAGGATGGTGTTGTCTGAGGCGAGTGTCTGAAGATAGATGCCGTGTCCGTTGTTGTTGATGATATTGTTCTGTACCGTATTCAACGAGGCTGCGTCCAGTAGAACCCCATTGTCAACATTGCTGACAATCGTATTCTGTGTAACGAACGTGATGGCAGAATCCAGAAGAGTGATGCCGCTGCTGCCGTTGCTGCCCGGAATGAGTGCGCCAAATGGGGTACAGCCGATCCGATTGTTGGTAATGGTGGTATCAGTGCTGCTTTCGACACGGACACCCGAACTGGTGTTCCGGCTGATAAAGTTGTGATTGATGAGGGTTTCGCGGGTATTCGCTAGCGCGATGCCATGCTGACCGTTCTGGACCGCTGGTGGTGCGCCAGAGGCACCCAGACCGATGTAATTGTTCTGTATCTCGTTGAAATCGCTGTCTTCGATGCGAATGCCATCGAGCGTGTTGCCGGTGATGATATTGGAGCCGGGTTTGAGATTATCGCTGCAAGTGTTCCCGTCGGGGAGGCCCTGGCCGATGATGTTACGTTCAGCGCCGTTACGAATCAAAATGCCATAGTTGCTGTTGGCGAGGCTGCCGGGAAGACTGGTGGTACCGATGGTATTGCCGGTGATACGATTTTCAACTGCCGTCGCACCCTCGATCACAATGCCATTGCCGTTGTTGCGGAAACTGTTGGGTTGGTTGACCGATGTACCTCCGACCGTGTTGTCGGCTCCCTGTATCAGCAGACCGTTCTCGAATCCGGTGAAGGTCAGACCGTAGATGATGCTGTCACTGCCCGCTACGACCAACCCATTGGTGATGGACGCACCGCCATCAATCGTCACCGGGGCTTCGACCTGGATGGTGACCGGTTCGGTGACGGGTGGAAGCTCACCGGTCAGTACGATATCGGACACAATCGCCGAGATGTTGATGGTATCTGGTTCCGACGTGCTGTTAGCCAGGATGATAGCTGCACGCAGGGACCCTATGCCGCTGTCGTTACCGTTGGTTACATCAATGGTAGCCGCTTGCGTATGCGGCACCCGCAAGATCAGCGGGACAATACCTGCCAGAATGAGAATAATGATCCAGATAAGTCTGCGGAACATGGCGTTTTGGGTGCGAACTCCGTTTCCTCACCAGTTTAGCATCAAAGCGGGGTATATCATAATTGTAATGGGATCGTGACAAAAGGGCGCAGTGCCGCTGCGCCCTTTTGTATAGGTCTACATGGGTGAGATACCGTGTTTGCGCGGAATATGACGTTCGCGCTTGGAGAGTGTGACTTCCAGACCGCGAATGAGATAGCGGCGCGTGTCCTGTGGTTCGATCACATCGTCGATCAGACCGCGAGAGGCGGCTACATAAGGATTGTTGAACTTCTTCTCGTAATCGTCTACGAGTTCCTGACGTGCTGCTTCCGGGTCTTCGGCAGCCTGGACCTGACGGCGGAACAGGATGTTGACCGCGCCTTCCGCACCCATGACAGCGATTTCCGCGTTGGGCCAGGCGTAGAGCAGATCGCCGCGCAGACCCTTGCTGCTCATGACACAGTAGGCCCCACCATAGGACTTGCGCAGGATGACCATGAGTTTCGGCACAGTGGCTTCCGAGTAGGCGTAGATCAAGCGTGAGCCGTTGCGGATGATGCCGCCGTATTCCTGGTCTTTGCCGGGCAGGAATCCAGGTACGTCTTGCAGGGTGACGATGGGGATATTATAAGCGTCGCAAATGCGGATGAAGTGTGCGGCCTTGATGGATGCTTTGATGTCAATGCACCCGGCCAGCACCATCGGCTGATTGGCGACCAACCCGACAACATAGCCGTTTAAACGGCCAAAACCGACCACCATATTCTCCGCCCATAGCTGGTGAATCTCAAAGAAGCGCCCGTCATCGACAATGCTCGCAATCACCTGGCGCACATCATAGGGCTTGTAGGGATCGGTGGGGACGATCTGGTCCAGTTCCGGGCAGCGCCGGTTGGGATCGTCTGCCGGGGTGATGTAGGGCGGGTCTTCCTGGTTGTTGGACGGCAGGTAGCTGAGCAGTTCCCGCACGCGCATGAGGCATTCGTTGTCGTCTTTGGTGAGAAAATGGCACACGCCCGACTCCTGTGAATGGATACGCCCGCCGCCGAGTTCTTCCTGGCTGACGTCCTCCTGCATGACCGAGCGCACTACATCCGGGCCGGTGATGAACATGTAGGAATTCTCGGTCATGAAGACGAAATCGGTCAGACCGGGCGAGTAGACCGCGCCGCCGGCACAGGGTCCCATGATGACGGAAATCTGTGGGATGACGCCGGATGCCTCGCAGTTGGCGTCGAAAATGCGGG
This sequence comes from uncultured Anaerolineaceae bacterium, assembly GCA_964417785.1. GTDB lineage: Bacteria > Chloroflexota > Anaerolineae > Aggregatilineales > Phototrophicaceae > DAOTUL01. The sequence goes on from CAYQJO010000363.1 coordinate 2,767, forward strand.
CGTATCCGCCCAGGCTATCGACACCTTCCTGGATACGTGCGCCGCCGGAGTCGTTGAGGGCGATGAAGGGACTGCCATACTCCAGGGCCATACGCATGGCTTTGACGATCTTGTTGGCGTGCATTTCGCCCAGCGATCCACCCATAACGGTTGCATCCTGGGCCGCGGCGAATGCATGCCGCCCGTTGATGAGGCCGAAGCCGGTCACCACGCCATCACCAGGCTGAGATGATTTACCGCCCATGTAGGACTCATAGCGTGGCTCGACCAATGAGTCGATCTCCGTGAAGGTGTCCGGATCAAACAGGCGCTCGATACGCTCACGGGCGGTCAGGCGACCTTTGGCATGTTGGCGAGCGATGCCCTGTTCATCGCCGTGAGAAAGCGCTTTGCGGCGTTTAAGTTCCTCCACATAATGATCCATCGGTTTGTTTTTGTCTTTTGAAAGTTTGTTTTCAGTGTCCATAGTCGTCCTGCTTCTCTGAAAATGGTGGACATATAGTGCCACAATCTACACCATCCGTTAAGGGGGATGGCGACATTAAGAAATGCTCTGGAGATAGGGAATACAGATTGACAGCCGGGAGAGCGCATGCCTCCCGGTTTTTCTATGGTAAACTCGGCCCGAACGAACCGAGGAGGCCGGACAATGAATCACCTGACAACTCTAACCCATGCGCCGCCGGAGGCGGTCAAGTTGCTGGCGGAAAGTGTTATCCCGCACCTGGAGCCGATCAACGTGTTGCAGAGCCGTACCGGGTTGGTGATGGTCCCCTATACCGACAGCACCCAGGGGACGACCTTTCACCTGGGCGAGGCGCTCATCGCCGAAGCGCATGTCGAGATTGCCAACGGCGTGCAGGGATACGCCGCCTGCCTGGGGCGTGATCTGGAACAGGCAATGGCGGTGGCCCTGCTGGATGCGGCCCTGACGGCTGGAATCGAGCGCGACCGGATTCTGGCCTTTGTCCACGAGCAGGCGCGAATCCAGGCCGAAGCCGACGATGAGCTTCTGCGTCAGGTCGAAGCCACCCG
>CAYQJO010000364.1:0-3771 GCA_964417785.1 uncultured Anaerolineaceae bacterium
CATCCTTTCGGCTGCATTCATTGTACCCCAGTTTTTAGGGGGGACCGCTCGAAATAAACCGCTATAATAACGGTAAATTCAGCGTGTTTGAGGAGGATTTACGGTGTTTCGTTCGTTTTCGAATAGTTGGCAGTTGGTGAAAGCCAGTTTCGCTGTGCTGCGCTCTGACCGTGACCTGCTGATGTTTCCGATTATCTCCACAATCGGCACCATCATCGTGTCGCTGGTGTTTTTCCTGCCCCTGTCGGTTTCCGGTTTGCTGGAAGCGGTTTCCAGCGAAGAAGGTCTGACCCAGGCACAGTCCATTATCGGGTTAATCCTGGCGTTTCTCTTTTACTTCACCATGTATACCGTCGTGATATTCTCCAACACGGCGCTGGTGGGGGCTGCCATGATGCGCCTGCGCGGCGAAGACCCGACCGTCGCTGATGGCATGCGGATCGCGTCCGAGCGTATCGGTACCATCCTGGGCTATGCCGCCATTTCTGCCACCATCGGCATGATTTTGAACGCTATCCGTGATGAGGACAATTTCCTGTCGCAGATATTCGCCGGTTTTCTGGAAATGGCCTGGAATCTCATCACCTTCCTGGTGATTCCGGTGCTGGTAGTCGAGAATGTCGGACCCATCGAGGCCATCAAGCGCAGCAGCAATCTGCTCAAGCGCACCTGGGGTGAGAACATCGCCGGGACCTTCAGCATGGGCATTATCAGCTTCCTGGTCGGGTTGGCCGTCGTGGTGGTCATCGGTGGTCCGCTGCTGTTCATCGCCAGTGCCATCGGCGATGTCGCACTTTTCCTGGCGGTCGCCATCGTGGTCATCCTGGTGATGGCGGTGGCGCTGTTCTTCAGTGCCATGAATGGTGTGTTCCAGGCGGCACTATATAACTACGCTACCGAGGGCGAACCGGGCGAGTTCTTCGAGCGCGAAATGGTCGCGGGAGCCTTTCACCACAAGTAGCGTTACAGCCGGTTCGCCACCAGCGACCGGATTTTGGCCGCCGCGCCGCTCTCGATGACCGGACCGTGTCCCAGACACAAAATGTCCACATCCAGATCGGCGGTGCGGCGGATTGACTCTTTTACGACGTCCCAGTCAGGTGACGGCGCTCGTAAGGGCATCCGCAGCCCCCAGGGCAAGCTCATCATGACATCGCCGCCAAACAGAATCCGCCGTTCTGCCCACCAGAAGCCCACCTGTCCCGGACTGTGACCGGGCAGTTCGATCACCTGCATACCCGGCGGTACAGAATCGCCGTCTTGCAGGTCCACGTCCACCCGTGCCGGATCGCCCGCGTTGGGAGCCAATGCGAAGGACATGACCCAGGCCAGTCCTTGCAGGTCGCTGTGCGGTGCATATTGCAGCGGTTGCTCGCCTCGAATCACACGGGCGTCGCGCCGGTGAGCGTATGTGGTCGCCGGGACGCGCTCTTGCAGCGCCGCCAGTCCGCCGGTGTGGTCGTAATGGGCGTGGGTGATGAGAATGTGGCGCACAGAGTCCAGACTGTGACCGTGATCGTTGAGTGCGGCGGCCAGCCCATCAATCGATTTTGGCGAAACGCCGGTGTCGATGACAATCAGGCCATCCCCCTGCACGATCACATACAGGTTAACGGTGCCGCCCATGACAGTGTAACGAAAAACGCCATCAATGATTTTCTGCATGATTTTTCGCCTGTATACTGTAAACATCGAAACATTAGCATATGTGAGACCGTTGAACGAGTACGATATTTATCAGGACATCAAAAAACGGGTGGAAACCCGCTATAAACGCCGGGCGGAGTTTGCTCAAAATCTGGTCGGCTGTGTCTTCACCGGTCTGATTGGGCTGGCGCTGCTTTACTTCGGTTGGGGAACGCTGTTTGCGGCGCTCGGTTTTGTGATGGTGGCTATTGCCGCGTTGTGGGGGATTGCCGTCGCCCAGGATTTCGTCAAGCTGATCTTCGCGGAGATGAGCGAGCGTGCGCTCAACCGGGAGTTGGAGCAGGCCGGATTAAGCGGCTACCGCTTCCACCAGGAGAAAGCCAAGCACCGCCTGGAGGATGACGGCGAAATCTCAGTTGAGCAACTGTTAGAATATTCGGAAGATGAGGACTTGAGGTCCGAGCAATGATGGCGCAGCGCTCCCTGCGCAATTTGCAGCGCTGGTGGCAGGTGCAGTCCATTTTCTTGCGCTATGGCTTCGACATCCTGGTGGACCAGCACGAAATCCAGGAAGTGCGCCGCTTCCTGCGCGAGAAGCTCAACCGTGAGCCAGGTGAGATGGCCGACCGCAGCACGCCGGAGAAGGTCCGGTTGATGCTGGAAGAACTTGGCCCGACCTATATCAAGCTGGGGCAGATGGCGTCCAGTCGCAGCAACATCATGCCCGACGAGTGGTATCTGGAGCTATCGCGGCTTCAGAACGAGGTGGCGGCTTTTCCAGCGGATCAGGTATGCGCGGCAGTTGGCCGGGAACTGGGATCGCCGCCGGAAGACCTGTTCAAGGATTTCGACTATGAGCCGTTAGGGGCTGCGTCCATCGGCCAGGTTCACACCGCCTGCCTTGCCAGCGATGAGCCTGTGGTGGTCAAGGTGCAGCGTCCCGGTATCCGCCCACAGATCGAGGCCGACCTGGAGATCATCCGCGAGGCGGCTTACCAGTTGGAAAAGCGAACAGCGCTCGGACGCAAATACGGCGTGACCGGCGTGGTCGATGAGTTCGCTCGCAGTCTGATGCAGGAACTCGATTACCAGAATGAAGGCCGCAACGCCGACCGCCTCCTGCGCAACATGGCGACCATCCCGGAAGTGCAGGTGCCGTTCATCTACTGGAATCTCTCGACGGACAAGATTCTGACGATGGAACGCATCTACGGCGTGAAGATTAACGACGTGGACGCGATGGACCGTGCCGGATTGGATCGCAAAAAGCTGGCCGATGTTTTCATCAACAGCGTGGTCAAGCAGATTTTGATCGACGGATTCTTTCACGCTGATCCTCATCCGGGCAATGTGCTGGTCAATCTGGAAACCGGCGTGATCGTCTTTATCGACCTGGGGATGATGGGCCAGCTTGCGCCCGATCAGCGCGAGGACCTGGGCGCGATTATGCAGGCGCTCCAGCGGCGCGATACGCCCGATATGGTGCGCATTGCCATGGAAGTCGGCATGCCTTACCAGCCGGTCGATGAACTCAAGCTGCGCCGCTCGTTGGACCGCATCTTCGACCGCTACCTGGAGCAATCACTGAGCGATATCGCTTTTGCCGATATGATGAGCGAGATTCTGGAAGTGCTGTTCGATCATGGCATCCGGCTGCCGACCGAACTGACGCTGGCGCTGAAGGCGCTGATTCAGTCTGAGGAGGTCGCCCGTACACTCAATCCCGACATCGAGATTATTGATGTGGCGCGTCAGGCTGCCCAACAACTATTTATGGAGCAAATCAGGCCAGAGGTGCTGTTCACGCGCTTTGGCGGTGAACTGCGTGATGTCATGCGGTTGACACGTCTGATCCGCACCGTTGGTGACCAGTTGTTGCGCCAGTTGCAGAACGGCGATTTGGTCTTCAAGCTGGATATGGCCGGGATACCCGACCAGATTCAACGCCTGAACATGATCGCCAACCGCGTTACCGCCGGGGTGATTCTGGTGGGTATGGTCATCGGTTCTGCGTTGGCGATGGGCATTTCACCTGAAGAGTCCTGGTCGTTTATCCCGGCGATGGGCATGGTGGTCAGCAACCTCGGCGATATCGATTCGACCGATGATGTCAATATTGGCGAC
>CAYQJO010000365.1:0-2075 GCA_964417785.1 uncultured Anaerolineaceae bacterium
CTATAATACCAAAATTCGACGGTTGATACGATGGCAAGTCGCGCTCACTCTGGTATAATGGAAGCAATGACATTTGTTTAAGGAGAAATACGATGGCGGGTTTGGGCCTACCGGAACTATTGATCGTTCTGATTATTGTGCTGCTGTTGTTTGGAGTTGGACGTGTCTCTCGAATCGGCGGCGAACTGGGCCAGGCCGTTTCCAGCTTCCGTCGCGGTCTGAAGGACAGTAACGAGGAAAACGAACAGACAAAAAACGAAAGCTAACCTGTTCGAGTTCACCTCACAGGAATAAGCCAGATGATAACAGGGACACGAACATCGTGTCCCATATAGGGGGCTACATGACCAATATTCTCTTGATTACCAGTGACCAGCAGCACTGGAACACATTAGGTTGCCAGAATCCGGAAATCCAGACACCCAACCTGGATAAGCTTGCAGCAGAAGGCACCCTTTACACCCGCACTTACTGTCCCAACCCGACCTGCACACCCACCCGTGCCTCTATCATCACCGGCAAGTATGCCAGCCAGCACGGCGCAGCCTCGCTGGGGCAGAAACTGGCCGAGACTGAACCGACCGTCGGTGCAGTCTTCCAGCGTGCGGGCTACCGCACAACACTGGTGGGCAAGGCACATTTTCAGCCGCTTACCGGCAGCGAAGAATATCCCTCACTGGAATCCTATCCGATCCTACAAGACCTCGACTTCTGGCGCAATTTCAGCGATGACTTCTACGGCTTCCAGCATATCGAGGTAGCCCGCAACCACACCGATGAAGCCCATGTCGGCCAGCACTACGCCATCTGGATGCAGGAAAAGGGCCTGGACAACTGGCGCGATTACTTCCGTTCGCCCACCGGTACCAACGACACTCAGAAGCACAAGTGGTTGATCCCGGAGGAATACCATTATAATGCCTGGATCGCTGAGCGAAGCTGTGCTCTGCTGGATCAATATAAAGACAGCGGCGAACCATTCCTCTTATGGTCGAGCTTCTTCGATCCGCATCCGGATTACCTGGTGCCGGAACCCTGGGACACGATGTACGATCCGGAGAAGATCACCGTGCCGCAAATGACGCCCGGTGAACATGACCAGAATCCGCCGCACTTTCGCATGACACAGGAGGAGAATCCAGATTTCTCCGCCTGGAAAGAGAAAGACGGCCACCAGGTTCACGGCTTCGGCTCCCATTTGCAGGACCGCAAGTCGCTGGCAAAGGACATCGCCATCTATTACGGCATGGTAAGCTGCATGGATAAATACATCGGCCAGATCGTCGATCACCTGGATTCGCTGGGTCTGGCGGAGGATACGATTATTGTCTTCACCAGCGATCACGGTCACTACTTCGGCCATCATGGACTGAACGCCAAAGGCCCCTTCCATTATGAAGACGGGGTCCGTGTGCCGCTCATCGTGCGCATGCCAGGGCGTGTCCCGGCGGGCAAGCAGAGCGACGCGCTGCAAACGCTGGTAGACCTCGCACCGAGCCTCCTCAGCCTGTGCGGGATTGAGGTCCCAGAGGACATGACCGGAATCGATCAGATACCGGTGTGGACCGGTGAGGCGGACTCAGTGCGCGACCATGTGACTGTCGAACACCATCACCAACCGACAACCGTCCACATGAAGACCTATATCGACTCACGGTATAAGATCACCGTGTATCTGCACCAGCCCTACGGCGAGATATTCGATCTGGAAAACGATCCCGGTGAGGTCAACAATCTGTGGTCGGATCGCAAGCTGCGAGCAGAGTTGATGCTCAGTCTGCTGCAAGCGGAGATGGCGAAAGAGGAACACCTGACAGAGGAAAGCCTGAAGCTGCCGCAGAAATCCGCCGAGATGTACACCAAGACATTTTTCGATGGTGTCCGTGAGATCACGATTGATCCAGCCAACGAGCGCTACGAACTGTACTTCTACCAGCATGGTCAGCGTGTGACCGACAACGTATGGGACCATCCCGATATGGCGGAACACAAGAACCAGATGGTAGTCGGCCTCCTGTTTACACGGATGGCGGCGGAACCCTGGTGGATGCCGCGAATCGCAGGAGCCTGATGAT
>CAYQJO010000365.1:2175-3758 GCA_964417785.1 uncultured Anaerolineaceae bacterium
TACGTGTTGTGAAGTTCGATGTCGGCCAGGATCATATCGCGGTAGAAACTGGTCAAATACCCCATGATCTCCAATACCAACAGCCGCCCCTCGTCAAGGTAAGCCTTTTCCTTGACGGGGGTGGTGGCCTTCCGCTGCTTGACCGACATGGTGCGCAGGTGCATCCGAATCACATCACGCGGGCCAGCAGTCTGGCGACCCATGAATTCTGCGATGGCGCGAGCCTCGCCAGAAATGTCGTGGTTGACCTTGAAGGCGCGTTCTTCCAGCGCGAGGTCCAGCAGCTTGCCATAACGCTGTACCAGCGTCTCGAAAATCTCGTTTTCACTGTTGAGGCGAATGGTGTCCGCAAAGGCCGTAAACGCCTCCATATCGCGCCCGCGCTGCTGCTGCCGCTCATCATCCCAGAATTGGTGTGCTTCCAGGCGGGTCGCAATATGCTGCACGGTGATGTCGATATGCGAGATCACCAGGCCCCGCCGCCCCTCCCCCTCTAACGGTGTCACACGCATCATGAACCAGCGATCCTCAGTGGGCGAATGACACGGGTACTTCATCTCGAAGCTGTGAGTCTCACCGTTCAGCACCGACATCATACCGGCCAGAACCTTGCTGCCCCGGCTGTAGTCATGTTCGTTAGATTTGCGGATCACATCGAAATAATTGACGCCAATACCCGTCGCTTTCAGGTCAGGGTCACCGTTTTCGCGGGCAAAACGAATCCAGGAGTTGTTGACATTGACGATGGTACCATGTTCATCGACCACCGCGATGGTCGTCTGCAATGAATTGAGAATGGCCCGTCCAAAGGCTTCCGCTTCCTGGAGGGCCTGTTGCAGGCGTTTATGCGGTGTGATGTCGCGCAGCGATGCCAGATAGGCCGCCTCCCCCATCCAGTTGATGGTACCGACACGCATCTCGACCGTCCTGAGTTCCTCTTTGGAGTGGAGAATGTCGATTTCACTGGACTCACCCAGCACAACAGGAATGCCCAGGCTTTCGCTTTCCAACTCATGATAGCGCCGGTTGAACATCTCGGCGGCGGTCTGGTTGGCAAACAAAATCCGGCCATCTTCGCTCACAATAATCATACCGTCCACCGTGTGGTCCAGCATTTGCCGCACTACCTGCAGGCCGTTGCCCATGTGGTGGGCAATTCGCCGCAGAGTAAAGGTGTCTAACTGCGACCGGACGAGACAATCGCTCACCCGATACTGAATGGCGGCTTGCATAAGGATGGTATCGTACTGGTCGAGCAGAACGATCACCGGCAGATGGCAGGCACTCGCGGCGTCAGTCGCGCTGAGGTCAGCAGCGCTGCCGACCACGACCAGAACAAGATTATAATTACCCGAACAGGCATGGTGCGCATCGGAAAGAGGCACCGTTGTGACATCAAACCCGGCACCATGAAGATATTGCTCTAACTCATCTTCCCCTTGATGGGAAACCACAAGCAACCGCGACGGCTGGATTAGTTGATATACCATAAAGTCTGCCTGATTTACTTTAGTGTAACATATCACAATTGGGGGTTAAATGATATGTTGCTTAGACTAAACGGGCAGTCGCATAATAAATCG
>CAYQJO010000366.1:0-3706 GCA_964417785.1 uncultured Anaerolineaceae bacterium
ATTATGTATCCGACGGTATCCCCTACTGGCGGGCTGGCGGCGACGCAAAAGTCGGGCTGGCCGGTCCGGGTGTGGATGCATCCCACGCTTACGAGCGCACTCACCGGGACAGCATTGTGAATACCGCCCATCTGATCGCCCGCTACTTACTGGACTGAAACGATGCTCCTGGCGTTTGACATTGGCAACACCAACATTCATATGGGATTGTGCCAGAACGGAGACTGGGCCCGAACATGGCGGGCGCGAACGGTCCCGGCTAAAATGCCGGATGAATATGCTGTGATGGTCCGCAGCTTCCTGGATACGGCAGATATGGGTTGGGGCGCAATCAGTGGGGTTGTCATTAGCAGCGTGGTGCCGGTGCTGACGTCGGCTTTCAGCGAACTGGTCGTGCGTTATACCGGCATTGAGCCGGTGGTGGTGACACACAAAACCCGGACAGGCGTCAAGATCAACATCCCGCAGCCAGAACAGGCCGGCGCGGACCGCATTGTGAACTCGGCAGCGGTCGTGGCGCTGCACCAGCCACCGGCCATCGTGATCGACTTCGGCACGGCGACAACCTTCGATGTGGTCTCGGCGGACGGGAGCTACGAAGGCGGTGCAATCGCACCCGGTATCCGTCTGGCGCATGACGCGCTGGTGAACCGGGCCGCACGGCTGCACAAGATCGACTTGATGCCGCCTCCGGACGCTATCGGCAAGAACACCATTCATGCCATGCAGAGCGGTATCTTCTGGGGTTATGTGGCGCTGGTGGAAGGTCTGGTGGCCCGATTGAAGGCGTCGATGGCAACCGAACCAGTGCAGGTGATCGCGACCGGCGGATTGGCCCCCTTGTTCAACCAGCATACCAACGTCATTGATGTCATCGCTCCACAGCTTACACTGGACGGTCTGCGGATCATCTATGAGTTGAATACTGGCACAGATCACGAACACATTGTTTAATGATTTTTCAGGTCGCAGCAAGTCATGATAGTCTCAGGAGGTATTGTCTATGCCATCTTTATCCAGGCGGGTGCAAAACAAAGTCAAGCGACTGTATTATCAATCGATGGTCAAGCAGTACACGTTGGCGATTGAAGGGCATCAACTGAAATTTGCGACCGATACGCTGTCGTCCAATAGCTGGTTCTACCCCCGGTATGCGGGCAACCGGCTGCATGAACCGGCGGTCACTCGGGTGCTGCTGGCGCATTTCAAAGAGGCGTCCTGCTTCCTCGATATTGGGGCCAATCTTGGTTACTTCACCGTTCTGGCAACGGCCTTCTTGCCACCGGGCAGCCAAATCTACGCTTTTGAGATGGATGAGATCAACTTCATCGAATTGCAGAAAAACATTGTGCTGAACAATGCCACCGATCAAGTCAGCGCGTTCCACAATGCAGTCAGCGATACGAACGAGACGATCACCTACGTCAAAAGCACGATCAGCAGCATGGCCCCGACCACCTCTATGGTGGCCGCCGAAGGCGAGGTAATTCATCTATCGGTTGGGTCGATTACCTTGAATGACTTCTTCCGTGAGCGGTCGCCGCTGCCTGACCTGGTGAAGATGGATGTCGAAGGTGCCGAACTGCGCGTTTTGCAAGGCATGACCAACATTCTGCCGTCAATCAAAGTAATGTTGTTGGAAGTTCATCCGGAACTGCTGGAAAAACAAGGTCATACAGCCCAGGCCGTGTTCGATCTGTTGGGCGATTTCAGCCTGTTTGAGGTGAAAGACCTGCGCAGTGCCGACCAGACCCATGTGAATCTATCCCCGATTGAAGATATTCCACACGAAAACACGATGGTCTACGCCTGTCGTGACGAGAAGTGTAAAACTTTCGCCTGATTGATGCACCAGTCCCACCCAAATCGGGTGGGACTGCGCACACACGCAAACTACTGCTGGTAGGTCAATACCAACCGCACCAGATCAGTACCCGAGTCGGCAACAGCCGTCGTGATTGATGTACTCTCGACAAGATCAATTGCGGCCCCTGCACCCTGTAGAAGCTGGGTGAACGGGTCCTCTTGCTGGATCACCTGAGCGCGTGCCGGAGCCACCGCTTCAAGCTGCTCGATAATGTCCTCAAAAACATTGCCGATAACGGGTCCGAGCAGCGCCAGCACACCGACGGTCGTGCCGCCGACGGTGGTCACAAAACCCTCACCGTCGGTATACCAGACGGAGGTCGGATTGGGCAGAAAGTACCGGCTGGCGTCCATATACAGCGGATTACCGGGCAGCTTCGTCTCACGGGTGAGGAAAGTCGGCGGAATGTTGGCGGTGGCGATGTAGAAAATATCGTCGTTGACGCCCATACTCAAGTCCAGCGTGACATTCTGGCCCGGTCCCAACGGCAGCGCGATCTGAATATCGGTGGCCGGGTTATCCTTCAACTCGCCCTGGGTCACGGTCACACCCGGCAGGCCGAAGCTCTGGATGGACTTGGTCAGTTTCTCCACCAGACCCTGCGCGGCTACCGGATCGGTTGCCTCAAAGATGATTCCCAGGTCGATCAGACCGTTCAGGTCCAACTGATTCGCCATCACCGCACCCACCAGTGCAAAAGTATCGGTGCGGGCGAAAAGCGCAAAATCACCATCAGTCCAACTCAGAATGTCGTTTTCCAGGTCGATGTCGCTCAGGACCATCTGAAGGCTCTCACGGATACCCGGTTGGTCGGGTGCCGACTGGCTGTCGACAAAGTCCAGTGCGATTTCAAGCAGGCGTGAAAGATCACGCGAATGAATGACCGCGTTGGCATCCGCCGGAACAAAACGGAGAAAGTCCGGCTTGACGCCGCGAACCTCGCCCATCGAGAAGATGTCACCAAACGCCAGATCCATTGTCAGCGAATTGCCGTCCAGGATGGTGAAGGCCGCCGCAAAGCCGCCGCTGATTTCGGGTGTCGGAGCGCCCAGGGTACCGCTCGCCGTGTCGCTGAAGGCACCCAGGTCAGCGTAGACAAAGATGTTGTAGGACTCGGCGGTCAGATCGCCGCTGAGACGTGCAAATTCCTCATTATCTGCCAGCGAGGAGTCCACCCCACCGAGAACAGCTTCGACATCGCTATCCATACCGGCGACAATCAACTCACTACCGATAGCGATCATCTCGCCTGTGATCTGGCGATAGACGGTGAAGTCGCCTTCGGTGCTGGTCTCAAAACCGGGTTCCAGATTGGCTTCAAGAAAGGACGTTGCCGCTGCTGGATCGGACACTTCAACATGCAGCAGGAACTGGTCACCATTCTCGTCGAGCAGGGTCAATGCCGCGTACTCGCCGGACCATGTGAAAATGTCGTCCAGGCTCAGGTCCATGCCAGATGACGCCATCGCGCCTTCCAGGGCATCGCGCAGCGGCGGCACCATGTCCGTCTGGCCGAGCCGTTCCGCGACCGTCGCCGCCAGCGTATCAATCTGGTCCAGATAGGCTTCTTCAATGCGAAGCCCGGCAAATAATACTGCGTCTCCGGGTACACTGTCCGCCAACGACTGCGGACCATCCGGCGTCTGTGCCACCGATGGCAGCATGAAAAGGACAAGGGTCAGTAGCAGAAGAACACTTCTCTTAAACATGTGGACTCCTTTTTGGTTTTTAGGATAGCCCACAGTGTATCATGATTTGTAATTCGGGAAAATCAGCGTGGTAGAGTCGGGTGCATTTCAATATGTTGGCATGGTTGCATACCGGTGCAAAAATTGGCGG
>CAYQJO010000367.1:0-3582 GCA_964417785.1 uncultured Anaerolineaceae bacterium
ATGTGATCACATGGTCATCGTTACAGGCTGACAAGGCACCGACCTATCTGATGTTCACCGATGAGATGCAGGAAACTCAGGCTGAAGGCGGCACATGGTCGGACCGTTTTGACGCGGACAATTTCATCAACCAGAACCAGTTTGTGGCGCTGGTGCTGTGGTGGCTGATGATCGTGGTGTTTGGCATCGTTACATGGCCGCTGTTGTTCGTGACTTTTCCGGCGCTGGCGGATCGTGGTTACGGATTCGCCAAAATGACGGGTATGGTGATCGTGGCGTTTGTCACCTGGGCGCTTGCCACGATGCGTATCCCGGCATGGAATCAGACTGGAATCCTGGTGGTGCTGCTGGCGATGACGGCGCTCAGTGTCTGGATCACATGGCGCAACCGGGGCGCGTTGGCAGCTTATATCCGTGAACGCTGGTCGCTGCTGATCTGGATCGAAGCGATCATGCTGGTGATGTTCCTCATGTTCGTCGGTGTACGCATGACCAATCCGGACCTGTGGCATTATGGCTACGGTGGCGAGAAACCGATGGACTTCGCCTACTTCAACGGTGTGCTGCGCAGCACGGTCTTCCCGCCGATTGACCCCTGGTTTGCCGGTGGATACATCAATTACTACTACTTCGGCTTTGTCATTGTCGGTGTGCCAACACTGCTATTGGGTGTGGTCCCATCGATTGCCTATAACCTGATCGTGCCGACTCTGTTCTCGATCACCGGGATTGCGGCTTTTTCACTGGCCTACAGCATTGTGAACCGCGATGAAACCCGCCCCGATGCCCGACGGATGGGCAATCCCTGGGTGGCCGGGTTTATGGCGCTGCTGCTGGCGGTTGTCCTGGGCAACCTGGATACGGTACGTGTGATCGGGAATGGTGTGGCCGCTCTGGGTGGTCATACACCGGCGGCTGGCTTGCAGACGTATTTGATCGAAGAATATACCGAGGAACATCTCATCCCGCCGGACGAGGCGGAGATGGTCCGGATTCAAGCACGGGCGCAGGATAATCGCCTGGATGACCGGCTGCGATACGAGTTTGACAACACCACCTCGTTGATCGGCGGCCTGCTGAAAGGCTTTGGCAATCTCTTGCGCGGCCAGGAGCTTCGTGTGTCATCCGAGCGATGGTTCTGGGGACCCACCCGTGTCATCGCGGAGATACCGCCACCGGATGACGGTGCCATCAACGAGATGCCGTATTTCACCTTCCTGTATGGGGACCTGCACGCGCATATGATCGCCTTGCCGATGATGTTTTTTGTGATGGCGTTTGTCTATCATGAGTTGGTCGTCGCCGGACACGATAAACGGCGTGTGCTGGCGGTCGCCGGGGCGATCATCCTGGGTGGTGGCATGGTCGGTCTGCTGCGGGCGACCAACACCTGGGATTATCCAACCTTCACCATACTGAGTGTGGCCGGGTTGGGATATGCGTGGTGGCTGGCGTGGCGTCGATTCAGCCGGTGGTCGCTGCTCAGACTGCTGGCGCGAGTCGGCGGATTTGTCCTGGTGGGCTTTATCACCGCGCTGCCTTTCACCTTGTGGTTCAGCACGGCCCTGACTCAGTTCAAAATCTGGGAGGGGCAGAAGACGCCCATATGGGCCTACATTGACATTCACGGGTTGTTCCTGTTCCTGGTCGTGTCGTTCATGGCCTGGGAGACGGTTCACTGGCTGCGTTCGGTGCGGGTATCGGCGCTGAGAGGGCAGTTTCCGCTGGTGATGTCAATTTTGAGCGCCGGGGTGGTTTTCCTGCTGGCGGCATTGATTCTGGCCCTGATGGGCTATCCTATCGGCTTGATCGTGGTGCCGCTGGTGGCATGGATCGCGCTGCTGTTCTTTCGTCCCGGTCAGACACGGCAGGTGCAGTACATCCTGGTCCTGTTCGGACTGGGACTGGCGATTACGCTGGGGACCGAGTTCATCACCCTGACGAACGACAACGGTCGGCAGAACACGATTTTCAAGTTCTATATTCAGGTATGGCTGTTCTTCAGTATTGCCGGAGGCGTGGCACTGGCGTGGCTGGTCCAACAATCAAGCGGCTGGCGGCTGCGGCTGCGAGCGGTCTGGTACGGAGTCGCCGCCGTGCTGATCTTCATTGCGGCGTTGTATCCGCTGATGGCGACACGGGGTAAGGCGGCTTTCCGCATGGCACCGGATACGCCGGTGACGCTGGATGGTATGGAATACATGAAGTACACCACCCACTGGGAGGATGGCGTTGCGGGATTCTTCAGCTTTAACGACGATTACCGCATCATCCGCTGGTTGCAGGAGAATGTCGAAGGCTCGCCTACAATCATGGAGGCCGTCAGCGGTCTGGTGCTGTACCAGTGGGGTGGGCGAATATCGATCAATACCGGTCTGCCGTCGGTGGTGGGCTGGGATTATCACCAGCAGCAGCAGCGCAGTCTCAATCCGCTGCCGATGATGGTCAGCCAGCGGGTTGCGAATGTTAACGCCTTCTACACGACACGGAGCATTGAGGAAGCGGTCAATATCCTGCGCTACTATGACATCGAATATGTGATTTTCAGCAGCTATGAGCAGGAACGCTATCTGGGTTCAGACGGGTTAGAGAAATTTCCAGATATGATCGAACGGGGTCTGCTGGAAGTCGCCTACGAGGAAGGCCGGGCGGTCATCTACCGGGTGAATCGGGCCGAGATCGAACAGGTATGGCGGCAGCAGTTACAATGAGTGAGGACATGGCGTGATCTTTGATTGGTTGGCCCAGGAGGGCTGGATAATTGCCAACTGGTGGCTGCTGGCGACGGTCGCCGGTGCGACGGTGCTGCCGCTGGCATTTCGTTTGCTGCCAGCACTGCCTGACCAGGGATACAGTCTGGCGCGTCCTGCCGGGATTCTGTTGATCGCCTTCGTTTTCTGGTTCCTCTCGGTGCTGGGTTTTCTGCAAAACACGGCGGGCGGCATTTTGCTGGCATGGCTGGTTGTGCTGGCGGTGTCGGCACTGGTTTTCTTAAATGGCGGTGTCTTCGACTGGCGCGACTGGTGGCGGCGTAACCGGCTGGCGGTTATCTTCGTTGAGGTGTTGTTCCTGGCGCTGCTGCTCGGATGGAGTACCTATCGCGCTCACCAGAACGAACTGCGCACCACCGAAAAGCCGATGGATCTGGCGTTCATGAGTGCGGCACAGCGCAGCCCGGATTTCCCGCCGGATGATCCCTGGCTGTCGGATTACTCAGTATCCTACTACTATCTCGGCTACGTAATGGGCGCGATGGTCTCAACCATGAGCGGTGTGGATACAGCCGTCGGTATGAACATGCACATCGCGCTGCTGTTTGCGCTGGTCGGTACGACGTCTTTCGGCGTAGCCTATAACCTGATCCGATCACGGGCCGGGCCATCACAACGGACGGCGGTGTTTTTCGGCGTGATGGGGACAGTCTTCGTCCTGTGGCTGTCCAATTTCCACACCGTCCTGGTCGAGATTCCCTACCGCCAGAATCAGATGCCAGAAGCTTATCTGGAATTCTGGGACGCGAAAGACCGCGATACCTATGGTGATCGGGTGACGCCGGCCAGTCTGGTCGATCCCGGCGAGCCG
>CAYQJO010000368.1:0-3336 GCA_964417785.1 uncultured Anaerolineaceae bacterium
AATCTGACCGGCGAGGCCGCCCGCGATACCCGCTCGACTGTGACGCGCATGTTCCAGTTTTTGCGCCCGTTCTGGCAGCCCATCGCCGTCGTGGCGGTGCTGGCTTTCTTCACCACCATTCTGCAACTGATCGGCCCGATCCTGACCGGACGTGCCATCGACCAGTTCATCGCCCGGAACGACCGCGCCGGACTGGAACAGACCGTCATCGCCATGCTGCTGGTGTATGCGGGAGCCGGTGTCGGCGGCGTCATCCAGGGCTATATCATGGTCGGTGTGGGCCAGCGTTTCGTCGCCCACATCCGCGCCATTCTGTTCAACCACATTCAAACGCTGTCGATGGCCTACCACGATCAACACCGCACCGGCGACCTGATGAGCCGCGTTTCCAGCGACACCGAAGCGATCAATATGGCGCTCTCCAACGGCCTGATCGAATTCTCGACCAACATCCTGCTGCTGGGCGGGATCATGGTGACGATGTTCTTTCTCAATGCGCCGCTGGCCGTCGCCATGTGGATTATCCTGCCGCTGATGCTCTACCTGACGACGCAGGTCACCAAACGCAGCCGGTTGGCCTTCCGCGCTACACAGAAGAACCTGGGCCAACTCAATACAGTCATGGAGGAGAATATCGCCGGTCTGCGCGTGGTCAAGGCCTTCGCCCGTGAGCGCGAGACCTTCGATCACTTCGAGGTCGCCAACAGCGCCTACCGCAAATCCGGCAAGCAGGCGGACATCATCACCGCCGCGCTGGGGCCGATGTTCGGCACCATGAGCATTCTCACCATCGCCGCGACCGCCCTGATCGGCGGCTGGCTGGCGGTAGAGGATATGGTGCAGGTCGGTGTGATCGCCACCTTCATCATCTATATCCGCAATTTCTTCCGGCCTATGCGGGCCATCGCCATGCTGTATAACCAGTTGCAGTCGGCGCTGGCGGGTGCGGAGCGCATCTTCGAGGTGCTGGACTCCGATCCGTCGGTGGCCGATGCGCCGGACGCCATCGCCCTGCCCCACATTGAGGGCCGTGTCGGATTTGCGAACGTCAGCTTTGAGTACGAACCGGGCAAACCAGTGCTGACTGATGTATCGCTGACCGCCGAGCCGGGGCAAACCATCGCCCTGGTAGGACCGACCGGCGCAGGCAAGACGACCATCATCAGCCTGCTCAGCCGCTTCTACGATGTGACCGGGGGCCACATTACCATCGACGGCCACGATTTACGCGAGGTGCAGCAGGCGTCCATCCGGCGGCAGTTGGGCATCGTCTTGCAGGATACGTTTTTGTTCTCCGGCACGGTGATGGACAACATCCGCTACGGGCGTTTGGACGCCAGCGACGACGCGGTGATTGAGGCAGCCACACTCGCCAACGCCGACCGTTTTATCCGCCATCTGCCGCACGGCTACCAGACGGTCGTCTCTGAGCAGGGTCACAACTTCAGCCAGGGTCAGCGGCAGCTTCTGGCGATTGCCCGCGCCGTTCTGGCCGATCCGCGCATTTTGATCCTGGATGAGGCCACCAGCAGCGTCGATACGCGCACGGAGATGCACATCCAGGAAGCGCTGCTGCGCCTGATGGAGGGTCGCACCGCCTTCGTCATCGCCCACCGGCTGAGTACCATCCGCAGCGCCGATGCGGTGCTGGTGGTCAACGATCATCGCATCATCGAGCGCGGCACCCACGATAGTCTGCTGGACGACGGTGGATTCTATCACCATCTGTACATGAGCCAGTTCGGGCGCGTGGCAGCGGTCGGCGATTGATGTTTCTGAACCGCAAAGACACAAAGGACGCTAAAAATCTTTTGGTAGGTTGCACAAAACAGAGTTAGCTTTCCTATATCAATCTTTGTGTTCTCCGCGCCTTTGCGGTTCAAGTAAATAGGCGGGATTGACAGGATCAGGAATTTGGAACGATTAAGCTATGCTACAATGAGGGTGTCGCTGTATACGAAAGGTAAACGATGTCTGCTGAAGCTGAACCGCTGCTGGTTGACAGTCTGCCTGAGATGACCGAAGCGGAATACCTGGCGCTGGACGCAGCCAGCGAGGACAGTTACGAATACCGGGACGGTAAGGTCTACATGATGGCGGTCGGCAGCCCCAACCATTCGGCTATCTCTGCCAGTGTGATTTCTTATCTGGACAACACGTTGGGTGACGATAGCGCTTGCACCGTCCATACATCCGACCTGAAAATTCACGTAGCGACGTCCTACCGCCATCCTGATCTTTCGGTTGTGTGCAGTGAACTGGAATATGTCGAGGGTCGCACCGATGTGATTACCAATCCCATCCTGCTGGTGGAAGTCATATCACCGTCATCTGTAGTGATTGACTACAACGAGAAGCTGGGTGAATATACGAGCATCGCCAGCCTGCGCGATTATCTGCTTATCTCACAGGACAAGCCCACTGTTGAGCATTACACGCGGCAGGACGACGACCAATGGCTTTACCAGAACATCACCGGCCTCGAAAGCACGGTCTATCTGCCGTCGCTGGATTGCACGCTGGCACTCTCACGCATCTACCGGCGGGTGGTGTAGTAATGGAGCGAAGTCAGGAGACCAATTTGCAGATCAAATTCACCGAGGATGAGTTGCGACGTCTCGATCAAATCGCGGACGAGTACGGATTCGAGACGCCCAGCGCGGTAAAAGCGGCGGCTACCGTGTCTTTATTACATACAAACCGCAAGTGACCCGTAGGGACAGCGCCCGTGTGCCTGTCCGCTCGATCCGGCGACCGTGCCGGGGTTTCTGGTGGAGCCATCGGGACGGCACGCGGGCCGTCCCCTACGTGGTCATCCTGTAGGGACGCGCAATGGCGCGTCCGAAAATGTCATGGATACGTGAACAGATACGGTCATTCAGGTTGTGCCATGACGGATCAACCGGTAGCGGCGCACCTGCACGATACCGAGATCGTCCGGTTCGGTGTGGTTGTCGAACTCGACAAACGCGATGGTATCGTCGGCCAGCACTTTGACTGCCAGCAGCCGACATGCCAGATCAGGGAAGTCCTGCCGGACCAGCTTTGCCATCTGCGAGACCTGTACGCGCCCGATCATCTCACTTTCGTTCCGGCTCTTGGCTTCAATTGGGATCATGTACAACGGCACATTCAGCATCCACACCGACATAAATCGCATCCAGTTCAACCTGACCTAACTCGTGAATGCTGCTGCGATAGTGATTCTGAATATGAAAACAGGTCAGGCCCGTAAAGACATCCACCAGACGGTTATACAGGATACGGGTCAGCAAAGATTGTTCGTCCTGGCGCAGCAGCCCTTCCACGACTTCTGGGAGCGCATTGTAGATGTCA